>JAFAHS010000301.1 GCA_019237115.1 Deltaproteobacteria bacterium | reverse complement strand
TTCAGCGTTGCGGGTGAGGAGCTCGACCTTGCGTTCCACTTCGTCGAGCTTGCGGTTGAGCGATTTAACCAGCGCCACACCGCGCTCGAATGCGCTGATCGACTCTTCAAGGGTCAGCTCGCCGGAGTCGATCTGATTCACCAGCGTCTCGAGATCCCTGATTTCCTCTTCGAACTTTTTTTCCTTGGCGGCCATGACCTTCTATGTTTCGCGCGCGACCGTGCGCGCGCGCAACCTCCCCCTGAGCAACCGAATCTGGAGCTCGTCTCCCACCTCGACCGAGAAAGCGTCGACCACCACCCGCGCGTCGCGCGTGCTGCTCACCACCGCGTAGCCGCGTTCGAGAACGCGCAATGGAGAGAGCGAATCGAGCCGGGCTGCCAGCTCGCCGAGTCGATGGCGGCGCTGCACAAGCCCGGCCACGGCTGCGGCGTTGAGCCGGTCGGAGAAAGTCGCCAGCCTCACCCTACGCTCACGTACCAGCCTGCCGGCACCGTGTGCGAGCGAGAGCGAGCCTTGCGCGAGTTGATGGCGCAGCTCGCGAATCTCGGCCGCCGGTGTACGCAGGCGCAAGAGCAGTTCGCGCACCGTGCGCCGGGCGCGGTCTATCCGATTGCGCAGCGCATCGCGCAGCGCGTCGCCCGAATCGGCAAGGTCCGCGCGCGCTCGCGCGGCCAGCGCCGCGGGGTTCCGCACCCGGACGGCGAGATCATCCACCGTCTCACGCCACCCACCAAGTTCCCGCTTCATTCTTGCGATCAGAGCTGCGTGCGTCATCGCGATCTGCTCGCGAAGCTCTACGATGCTGGGCACCACCATCTGCGCTGCGGCCGTCGGGGTCGGAGCGCGGACATCGGCGACGAAATCGGCGATCGTGTAGTCGATTTCGTGACCCACCGCGGAGATTATCGGAATCCGGGAGTTGAAGATCGCGCGCGCGACGATCTCCTGGTTGAATGCCCACAAGTCTTCCAGCGAACCCCCGCCGCGACCGACGATGATTACCTCGGCGCGGGCATCTTCGTTAAGATCCGCAATCGCCTCCGCGATCTCCCATGCGGCTCCATCGCCCTGGACTTTCGCGGCCCGCACCAGCAGATGAACATTGGGGAACCGTTCGAGCAGGACATGCACGATGTCGCGGAGACCCGCTCCGCGACGGGCGGTAACGATTCCGATGGTGCGAGGCAGGAACGGCAGCGTGCGTTTGCGGGTGCGCTCGAACATTCCATCTGCAGCCAGACGCTTCTTGAGCTGTTCGAAGGCAATCTGCAGGGCGCCTAGGCCACGCGGCTCTATCTCGTCCGCCACGATCTGCAGCGAACCGCGCGCTTCGAACATGTTGACCCGCCCGCGGACCATCAAGGCCATGCCGTCTTTGATCTGAAATCGCAAGCGCTGATAATCGCTGCGAAACATGACCACGCTGATCGAGCTGCGGTCGTCCTTGAGGGTGAAGTAGAAGTGGCCCGAAGCGGCGAGGCGCCCATTGGACACCTCGCCGGCAACCCAGACGCGGTCGAGATGGTCCTCCAGGGTCTCGCTGATCAGCCTGACGAGCTGGGTTACGCTGAGTGCCCTGGCGGATCGGGGCCCAAAGCCCATTACCAACTGCTCGTCCATGGCTAGCCAAGGGTATCACAAGTAGTAAGCGAGGTGAGGAGCGGGGGGCGGGTCAGGAAGGGCCGCGCAGTGATTCAAGGCACGGTAACGCCTTGGGCACGGCGCAGGAGTTTCTCCACCACCTCGATGCTGAGCGGTTCCTTGAAGCGCATGGTGCCCAGGCACGGGGTGTCGGTCAGACGCGAGAGCGTTTTGAGGGTGGTTGGGTCCCCGGGCCGCGCGGCGGGCTCGAGCTCGTTGAAGATCCATCCGGCGACGCGCAACCCCTTGCTCGCTGCATAGCGCAAAGTAAGCAGCGCAGAGTTAAGCGCGCCCGGCCGGTTTGCGATCACGATTATGACCTCCAGGTCGAGCGCCGCGGACAGATCGGCAGAATCCGCCTGCCAGGTTATTGGCTCGGCCAGGCCGCCGGTACTCTCGACCAACACCAGGTCGCTGGCAGCGGCGATGCGGTCGAAGCAATCGCTGATGCGCCCGAGCTCTGGCTGCGGCAGCGAATCAAGTTCGGCGGCCAGCGGGGGAGAGGTCGCACTTCGATAACGATAGGGACACATCAGTTCCACGGGCAGATCGCACCCCGCGGCGAGTGCAAGCGCGCGAGTGTCGGCGGCCTCGAGTTCGCCGTCGTAATCCGCGCAACCAACCTCGGCGGGTTTCATCACGCCGATGCGCAGACCGCGCGCTCGAAAAGCAAACCCGAGGGCGCAACCAACCGTGCTCTTGCCGACTCGGCCGTCGGTTCCCGTGATGAGAAAGTTGACGCCCATCTATTGGCCCGCGATGTTCTCTCCCGCCCGCGCGAGGCTGCAGGACCGGGTTCCCAGGCCTGCCGTCCAATCGCTTACGGGCACGCCGCTACGCCAGCACGATTCTGAAGCTGGGCAGGAATTTCGCGACGCGACCGTGCGCGCTAGATTCGTGCCCGCATACGATCGGCGGGCAGGAGGGCCAGCGATGAGGGATGAGAGCGTGGCCGGGAAATGGGAACGCGTGCGGGTCAGGCATATCCACGACCACCCGCCGGTACTGAACATAAACCGCAGGCACGACGATGCGCTCACCGCGGGCGAGCGAATCGCCGACCGTTTTGCGGAGATAATGGGCAGCTGGACCTTCATCATCATCCAGTCGCTGATCCTGTGCGGGTGGATCACCCTCAACGCCTTAGCCTACATACACCACTGGGATCCGTATCCGTTCATCCTGCTGAACTGGCATTGAGCTTTCAGGCCGCCTATGCAGCACCGATCATCATGATGTCCCAGAACCGGCAGGCCGACAAAGACCGGCTGATGGCGGAACACGACTTTGAGATCAACACGAAAGCCGAGCAAGAGGTGAAGTCCATCATGGAGCATCTCGAACAACAGGACGAGGTGATGATCGATATCCTGCGGCGTCTGGAAGCGCAGCATGAAGCCTTACTCGCTCGCGGTGCGATAAACGCACAGGGTCGAGCGTGATCGAGGCGCGCCTGTGACCGGCGGGTTCGCGGCCCCTGATTCTGAGCGCCTCAAAACACTGCGGCGGCCCGTTTCCGGGCCGCCGCAGTGCAGTGCAATTCCGGACCGAGCTCGCTCGGCTATTGCTGACCGTTTGGAGAAACGCTCTGCTGCACGTCGCCTTTGGCGAGCTGCAGCTTGAATGAATTCCAATGCTTGAGAATATCGATGGCCTTCTCGAGCTGGACGTCCTTTTCCTTCTCTTCCTTTTCAGCCTTCTGGGCCTTGGCGGACTTGTCCGCGGGCTTGCTGGCCGACGGGCTGGCACTGGATTGAGGCGCCGGCGCGGCCGCTCCTTCGCTGTCTTTGTGCGATTGCCCGTTCTGGAAGTGATGCGGCAGGTCGCTCTCGTGAATCTCCGGGTTCTCGTCCACTTCGGCTCCCGGAATTTCGAGCGCCGCCAGGGTTGGTTTCGGTGGCTCCACGTCAACGTCCGGTGTGATACCTACCGCCTGAATCGAGCGTCCATTGGGAGTGAAGTAACGCGCGGTGGTCAGGCGCAGCGCCGAATGATCGTCGAGCGGAAGGATGGTCTGAACCGAGCCCTTGCCGAAAGTCTGGGTGCCCACCACGACCGCGCGGCGCTGGTCCTGCAGCGCGCCGGCCACGATCTCGCTGGCGCTCGCGGTCCCGCCGTTCACCAGTACGACCAACGGATAGTCGTCAAAATCCGACTTCTTGTGTGAGAAGAATTTCTGTTCCTGGTCTTCCCGACGACCCAGGGTGTAAACGATCATGCCGCCGTCGAGGAATTCATCCGAGACTTTCACTGCCTGCTGCAGCAGGCCACCGGGATCGTCGCGCAGGTCGAGGACCAGTCCCTTGATGTGACCCTGGTGTTCCTTCTCGAAGTCGTCGAGCGCCTTCTGCACCGCCTCGTCGGTGTTCTCCTGGAAGGTACTGACCCGGACGTAGTCGAAGCCGTCATCCAGTTTCTTGGCCTTGACCGACGGAATCTTGATTACATCCCGCGCGATCGCCACCGTGAAAAGTTCCGGGACATTCTGGCGGTGGATGGTCAACTTGATCTTCGACCCCTTGGGCCCACGCATCCGCTTGACCGCTTCGTTCAGCGTCATGTCCTTGGTGAAGTCGTTGTCGATCTTGATGATCTGATCGCCCGACTTGATCCCCGCCCGATAGGCCGGGGTGTCATCGATGGGCGACATTACGGTGAGGATGCCGTTCTTGATGGTTATCTCTATTCCGAGTCCCCCGAAGCTGCCGCGCGTTTCCACTTCCAGGTCCCGATACAGCTCGGGCGTGAGATAGGCGCTGTGCGGGTCGAGTGATGACAGCATCCCGGTTATCGCACCGTCGATGAGACGTTTGGTGGTAACCGGCTCGACGTAGTTTTTCTGGACGATCGCGAGCACGTTCGCGAACGTCTCCAGCTCCTGGTACGTGTCGTTGGGCAGCGCTTGCGCGCGGCGCACCGCCACCGAACCCAGTCCCAGGAAAGAGGCGATCACAAAGATCGCCAAAGTTATTGCCCAACGATTGCGCTTTATTACCGCCATGCGACACCGGCCATTGCAGAGTTCCTCAATTTAAGCAGAACCACGGTTCTGATGCACCGGGATTCTTGCTCCGTGAATCAGCTTGGTTTGGACTCCAGAAGTTGCTTGAGCGCATCTTTGACATCGGGACGAGACCAGTCGAAAGCGCCCATGTGGTGGGCGACGATCCGGCCCTCGCGATCGATAATGAAGGTTTCCGGCACGCCGCTGACATCGTATGCCTCGCCGACCTTGTTTTCCGGGTCGAGCAGAACTTTGAAGTGGTAACCGTTTTTCTCGACATAGGGTGCGACCACCAAACGCCCCTTGGTATCCTGGCTGACCGCCAGCATCACGAAGTCGCGGTTGTTCCGGAGCTCATCGTACAGGGTCTCCATTGACGGCATTTCCTCGCGGCAGGGACCGCACCAGGTGGCCCAGACATTGAGAAACACCACCTTACCCTTGAGCTGCTCCAGCGACACCGTGCTGCCATCGAGCGCCTCGAGCTTGAAATTCGCGGCCTTGTCTCCCGCGGCGACCGGCGGCGATTCTTGTTCCTCCTGATGGGTGGAGGCCTGTTCTTCGCCGGCGTTGGGGGTGCGGCGATGGTCGCGCATCTGGCCGGCGATCAGGAGCACCACCCCGACCAGTGCGATTAGCGCGGCGAGCGAATAAATCAGTTTGTTACGTGCTCTCATGACTCTCAGGCGTGTATCGCCTGCTTGGCCGCCACGCTCTCGTGTTTTGCCCCGACCAGAAACCACGCCACCGACCCGAAGAAAATCATGCCAATTGCGATCAATTGCGCCTCGCTGAGGCCCATAGCCACCCGTGGATTGATGCGCACGAACTCAACCATGAAACGAGCGGCGCCCGCGAGTATCAAGTACAGGAAAAACAATCGACCGTCCGCCAAACCCTTGGCGCGCAGTCTCCAAAGGATCACGAAAATCCCCGTATATAGTAGCGTCTCATAGATGGGAGCCGGATGCACCCGCACGCCGGGAAAAAAGCCCGATACCAGCTGACCGTGCGCGTCCAGCTTGAGCACGGTCTGCGAGTTCCAACCGACGATGGCGCGCGGATACGCCATAGCCCACGGCAGCTTTGAGGGTAAACCCCAATCACCGTCGCCGGACAGCTGGCAACCCAGCCGTCCGATTGCCTGTCCGATGGCCAGGGCGGGGGCACACATGTCGATGGTCTTTAAGAACGCAATCTTGTAGTAGCGCGAGACCAGATAGACGCCGAAAATTCCACCAAACAGACCGCCGTACCAGACAAACCCGGAGCCCGACAGGATCATCGATTTCGGATCTGCCCAATAGCTGGAAAAATTGTTGAGGATATCCAGAATCCGCGCGCAGCTTATCCCGGCGATCGCCGCCCACACCACGGCCGACGATGCGTACTCGGTCACGATCCCGCGCCGTCGACATTCAAGCGAGATGACGTAGTCGGCGGCCAGAAACCCCAGTGCCATCATCATGCCATAGCTGTAAACGGACAGGGGTCCGATATGAAAAAGGACCGGGATCATGGCGCGCTGAGACTATAGTAAGCTTGCTGGCAGGTCGAACGGAACATGTTTTAACGCTTGCTATGAGGTACCCTCCCCATATACGACGCAATCGTGCGGGCAATTCTTCAACGGGTCAGCCGGGCCGAGGTCAGAATCGGCGGCCGCGTTGGGGGAAGTATCGCACGCGGACTGGTGGTGCTCCTGGGAATCGCCCGAAACGATACCGAAGCCGATGCGGCCTATATAGCGGACCGGACGCTGGGGTTGCGGGTCTTTGCGGATGACGCCGGCAAAATGAACCTGGCGCTCGGCGCGGTCGGTGGCCAGCTGCTGGTGATTTCGCAATTCACCCTGCTCGCGGATACCGAGTCGGGACGCCGTCCCTCGTTCATTCGCGCGGCTCCACCCGCGGAAGCGCAGCGCCTCTACCAACACTTCATCTCGCTCGTTCGCCACCGCGATGTTAAGGTTGAGACGGGAGAGTTTGGTGCCCGGATGGAAGTCGACCTGGTCAACGAGGGTCCGGTCACGATCATCCTGGACAGCCGCAACCGCAAATAGAACGATGGCGCGAGCGGGCTTTTACGCGGTCGAGTCGGGAAAAATCTCCTTCCGGCGCGACGGCAACTGGTACACCGATGACGAGCGGATCGACAATCCGCGCATCGCGTCGTTGTTCAGCAAATCAATTCAATCCAATCCCGACGGGACGTTTTTTCTGCAGGTCGGCGATGAACGGGCACCGATCCGCGTGGAAGATACACCCTATGTCGTGCGCACGCTGGAGGACGACGGACTTGGCGGCTTCACGATGCTGCTCAACGACGACACCCGTGAGCCCCTCGACGCCTGCGCACTGCAGGTTGGTGCGGACAACGCGCTCTACGCGCGGGTCAAGAGCGGCCAACTCAGCGCGCGGTTTCTGCGCAACGCTTACTACCACCTGGCGGATCGGCTCGAGTCCGACGAGACCGGAAGATTCTTTCTGAATCTCGGCGGCGTGCGGTATCCGATCGCGAGCGCGCCTCCCGCTTGAGCACCGACCAGCCCGCGCTGCACATCGTGCTGGTGCGCCCGGAGATCCCGCAAAACACGGGGTCGATCGCACGTCTGGCGGCGGCCACCAAGACCCGCCTGCATCTGGTGGGGCCGCTGGGTTTTTCCCTCGCCGATCGTTACCTCAAGCGCGCGGGACTGGACTATTGGCCACTGGTCGACCTCCGCACCTATCCGGGATGGGAGCAGTTCGCGGCGGCCAATCAAAAGATCACGGCGAAATTTTTCTCCGCGCGTGCCGAGCCGAGCTACCTGATTGCCAACTATGGCCGCGGCGACTACCTGGTGTTCGGGAGCGAGACCAAGGGGCTCGGCAGGGAGTTCATCGCCGAACGAACGGATTGCACTTTCCGCATCCCGATTTTCGAAACTCGAGTGCGAAGCCTGAATCTCGCCAACGCCGTGTCGATCGTGGTGTACGAAGCGCTGCGCCAGACCCGAGTGATGCACTGAGCCGAGGTACGGGCTTGCGGGTCGGTGGTGCACGCCCGCGCGCGGCGAAGCAGCGGCGGGAGAAGTAGTTCGCAGCCGCCGGGTCGGAGTTCCGGGAAAATCCGGGTCAGGGCCTGCGGATGCGGCAACCGCCCGAGCCGCAGCCGCATCCACCGGTCTTGCCGCGGCGCTGACCGATCTCGTAACCGGTCGATTCCAGCTCTGCTGCACTAACCCACGACAGTTCACTTGCGATCGGCGTGTCGCAATGCGCGCAGGCGCGGTATTCGGCGCCGGCATCGTCGAACTTGACGCAGGTCAGCACATCCTTCTGACACGATATGCAGCGCGCCATCGGAAAGGTGGAACGTATAAGGAGCGCATCAGACATCGGGTTGCTACTCGAGCATCTTATGCAACGACTCGAGATCGCGCCGCACATCGGAAAGCACGCGGCGGGTTTGTCCATCGACCGCCGATTTCGGGTGGGCTTCGCCCGCGGAGGGGGTTAGTTCGGGCCGCACGACGGTTGTCGGTTTGCTCGCCAACAGAGTCTCGAGCCCGTTCTCGCGGATGTACTTGTTGGCTCCGGCAATGGTGAAGCCTTCCTGGTGTAACAACCGCTTTATCAGGCGCAGCACCTCGAGGTCGTGGTCGTGGTAGAAGCGATGCTTGGTCCTTGAATGCCGCGGTCTCAGAAACGGAAACTGTGTTTCCCAAAAGCGCAACACGTAAGTCTCCACCCCTAATACCTCGGCCGCTTCCCCAATCTTGAAACCTCGTTCCGGCATCCCCGCGACCAGCTGAGTCACGTTCCGCGCGGGCGCCGCGGCCTTGGGCTGGTTACGCTTGGGCGCGGCGGGGCGGGTTTTGCGGGTCATGTCCGGGTGGAAATGCCGTCGTTGATTCGATCCTTGAGAACCTGGCTTGCCTTGAAGGATAGCACGCGGCGCGAGTCGATTGTTATGGGGGCACCGGTCTGCGGGTTGCGCCCGCGGCGGGCATTTTTGTGATTGACGACGAACGTCCCAAAGCCGGAAATCTTGACCTTATCTCCGTCGCACAGACTTTCACGGATGATCGCGAAAACCGCCTCAACCACTGCAGAGGCTTCCTTCTTGGAAGAGCCTACCCGCTCGTAGATGAGATCCACGAGGTCCGCTTTGGTCATGCCCTGTGGCGTATTGGTCCCCACCAACTCGCACCGAGCACGCTTTACTGCCGCAACCCAGCTCCCAGGCGCGTCCTTGCCCGTTCGACCACCGCCGAATGGACCCGGTTTACCTCCTCATCTGTCAGCGTGCGATCTTTCGCCCGGTATCGACAAGCCAGCGCAACGCTCTTCCTCCCCGCCTCGATCCCTTGCCCTTCGTAAACATCGAAGATCTCGACACTCTCCAGCAAGGGCGGCGCAACTTCCTTCACGGTCTCGATCACCGTGGCGGCCGGGAGCTCGCGTTCGAGAACCAGTGCCACGTCGCGTCTAACCGTGGGAAAACGCGCGGGTACCTCGATCGTTTTGCGCGGCGTGAAACCATAAGAAATGAATTTCGTTAAGTCAAGTTCGAACACCGCGCACGGCCCGTCGAGCTCGAGCCGTAGGGCTTCCCCGGGATGGAGTTCACCCAGATAGCCCACCCGCGAACCCTCAAACGCGATCTTCGCGGCGCGGGCCGGATGCAGAAACGGTACCTCGGAGGGCGCCGCTGCGTCGAATGAAATTCGCTCGCGGAGATCCATCGCGGCCAACCACGCCTCGAGGATTCCTTTCATGGCAAAAAATCCGCTCCCCACGCCATCCTGACCGAGAGCCGCAATGAGATAGGGACCGTAACTCAACCCGGCCAAGACCAGGGTCTCGGCGGCGCTGCCCTCACGCAGCGCGAAGATTTTTCCAATCTCGAAAGCGTGGACCGCGGAGGCCTGCCGATTGAGGTTGAAGCGTAATGCCCCGGTCAGCCCGGTCAGGAGACTCAGCCGCAGTTCGCCGAGTTCCGCGGACAGAGGATTCTGGACCACGACCGGCCTGGCCTCCGGCGTGACGCCCGCATACCTCGCGTTATCGGCGGAGCTGGTAAATGCCAGCGTCCGCACCTCGTTGAGGCCCGCTCCCAGCATCACTTCGCGTGTGTTCTTAAGGAATGCGCGAAACCGACTCTGGCCGGGTCGCGCCGCGATTCGCGCGGGCAGAGCGCTGGGAATACGGTCGAAGCCGTTGAGCCGTGCAACTTCCTCCGCCAGGTCGGCGGGCTCGTTCAGATCGGCACGCCACGACGGCGGCGCGACGTTAAACGACCCGCGACCGGCCGACTTGACCTCGGCGCCGATAGCTCTCAGGTGCCGTCGGCTCTCGGCGGGAGCGACCGCTACCCCAATCAATGATTCCATCATCCCGAGATCGAGGTTTATGTTGCGTAGCGCCGCCGGACGCGGTTCGAGATCCATCAGGCTGCCCGAGGGCCTGCCACCCGAGAAGCGGTTGATTAACTCCGCGACCCGAGCCAGCGCCGTGGTCTGCCCCGCGCGATCGATCGCGCGGGCAAACCGGGAACTCGCCTCGCTCTGGAGTTGCAGACGTCGGGAGGTCCGCGCCACCGTGGCGGGCTCAAAGTACGCGCTCTCGAGCAGGATGGTGGTGGTAGCTTCGCTCACCTCGGAGTTCAGTCCGCCCATCACTCCGGCGATCGCCAGCGGCTTGGCCGGATCGGCAATCAACAGGTCCTCAGGCCGAAGCTCGCGCGTGAGGTTGTCCAGGGTGGTAAATTCGCGATCTGCGGCGGCGCGCCGCACCACGATCTTTCCCTCGGCGATCTTGCTCAGATCAAAAGCGTGCAGCGGCTGGCCGGTCTCCAGCATTACATAGTTGGTCGCGTCGACCACACTGTTGAGTGCGCGCATCCCGCAAAGCTCGAGGCGACGGCGCAGCCGAATGGGCGAAGGCCCGATCTTGATGTTGGTCATCGCCAGCGCGGCGTACCGCGGACACAGGTCCGGGGCCGTGATTTCGACCGCGAACTGTGCCGGTCGCTCCGTTTTGGAATGGCCGCGAATCGGACGTGGCCGCGGCAGCTTGAGCCGGACACCGAAGACAGCCGCCACTTCGCGGGCCAGGCCGATGATGGACAAGCAGTCGCCCCGGTTTGGGGTAACTTCCACGTCCAGCACGGCATCGGGCAGGACAAGGAACTGGGCCAGGTCGGTTCCGACTGCCGCGTCATCGGGCAGTTCAAGAATTCCCGCGTGCTCATCCGAAAGTTTGAGTTCGCGCTCCGAACAGAGCATTCCCTCCGAACGCACGCCGCGAATGGTGGCCGCCTCCAGCGCCGGAAGTTCCTCGAGACGGGGAACTCCGTCTCCGTGCTGCCCCTTGTCAGCCCCCGCAAGCCGAGCCCCGACCATCGCCAGCGCCGCCGTCATCCCGGACCTGGCGTTGGGCGCTCCGCAAATCACGCTGAAGCGCCCTTTGGCACCAGCATCGACCTGGCAGAGGCTCAGGCGATCGGCATTGGGGTGGCGGGCGACCTCAACCACTTTGGCGACCACCACGCCCTGGAAGGCGGGCTCGATTTTTTCGATGTTCTCGACCACCAGTCCGGCCGCGCTCAGCCGATCGGCGATCTGGTTGGCGGTTGCATCGAGCTGGACGAACTTGGCAAGCCAACTCAGCGGCAGCTTCATCGCACTCCCCCGTTGACCGATGGAAACTGGGCGAGGAACCGGAGATCGTTTTCAAAAAACAGCCGCATATCATCGATGCCAAGCTTCATCAGTGCGGTACGCTCGACGCCCATGCCGAAGGCGAAACCCTGGTATTCGGCGGGGTCGAGTTTCACCGCCCGCAGTACGTTGGGATGGATCATTCCGCAGCCCAGCACCTCCGTCCATCCGCTGTGCTTGCACACCGGGCACCCCGCCCCCGCGCACAGCAGACAGTGGATATCGAGCTCCGCGCTTGGTTCGGTGAAGGGAAAGAAGCTGCTCCGAAAGCGGACCGGGGTCTCGCCATAGAAGCTGTTGGCGAATTCCGTTAGGACACCCTTCAGATGACTCATGGTTATGCGACCATGCCGATCGATCATGAAGCCTTCGATCTGATTGAAGGCAGGCGAGGCGCGTACGCTCGGGTCGTCGCGCCGGTAGCATCCCCCCGGACACACCACCGCGAGCGGAGGGCGGCGGCGCTCCAGCACCCGGATCTGTCCGTTGGAGGTGTGGGTGCGCAGCAGCAGCCCGCCGGGAAGAAAGAAGGTGTCCTGCGTGTCCCGTGCCGGATGATCGGGGGCAAAGTTCAGCGCCGCGAAGTTGTGGAAATCGTCCTCGACGTCTTGCGTGTACTCGACCTCAAAGCCCATCTCGCCGAGAATATCCAGCATCTCCTCTATGACCTGGGTGACTGGATGAATGCGGCCACGCGGGATTTTCATGCCGGGCAGGGTGACGTCCAGTTTCGCCTCGCCGAGCGAGCGTTCCAATTCGCGGCCGCGCAGATTGGTTTGCAACGCTGCGATCCGGCTTTCGACTTCGCTTTTGATCTCGTTGACCAGTTTTCCAACCAGCGGCCGTTCGGCCGGGGCGAGGTCGCGCAGGCCGCGCATGATTTCGGTGAGCTCGCCGGAACGGCCGAGCACGCGCACCCGGACCGCTTCGATCGCCTCCGCGGTCGCATGATCGGAAAGCTCGGCGAGTGCGCGCCGTCGGATCCCCTCCAATTGCTCCTTCATTCGCTCACTCCACTCTCGTAACTCGGGCGGACTGTGGGAAAACAAAAAACCATGTGGAACTCCACATGGTTTTTGGTGCGTGCCCCCGAACGGCGCGGCTTCAGGCTGCTTCGAGGCCGAGCGCGTTCTTGGCGGCGCGCACCAGCTCGGTAAACAATCCGTCACGGTCCTTGGCAAGCGCCGCGAGCTGTTTGCGATCGACCACCACGCCCGCCTTCTTGAGCCCATCCATCAGCTTGCTGTAGGAAATGCCATGCTCGCGTGCCAGCGCATTGATTCTTTGCACCCACAGGGCGCGAAATACCCGCTTCTTCTGCTTGCGGTCGCGGTAGGCGTAGGTCAACCCCTTCTCGAAGGTGCTGCGGGCCTGACGATAGAGCTTGCGCCCCCCGACGAAACCGGAGGCGAGTTTCAGTTGGCGTTTGTGGCGGCGGCGAGTCTTGGGGCCACCCTTGGCGCGAGGCATTTGAGATACATCCTTCCCTGGAATTCCACGGAGTTGGGCGCTCCGCCGCCTTACGCGTAAGGCAGCAAGGTCTTCACCACTTCGCCCTCGGTCTTCTTGAGAACGCCGGGCATGCGCAGCCTTCGTTTGCGACCGCGGTTCTTCGCCCACGCGTGGTGGCGCGAATAGCCCTTCTTGTACTTGACCTTGCCGCTTTTGGTCACCTTGAAACGCTTGGCGGCTGCGCGGTTGGTTTTGATCTTAGGCATCGGTGCTGTGCTCTGCTTGCAAATTCCTATCGCGGCGTCAGCAGGACCGACATGTTCCGGCCTTCCATCCGGGTTCCCCCGTCCGGCTGTGCCACATCCTGCACCTCGAGGAGAACCTTGTCGATGAGAGTGCGCCCCAATTCAGGATGGGTTATTTCGCGGCCGCGAAACGAGACCGAGAGCTTAACACGCTGGCCGTCCTCAACAAAGCGTCGGATGTGCTTAACTTTGAAGCCCACGTCGTGCTCGGCGGTGCGCGCGCCCATCTTGACTTCCTTGATGGTGTGGGCCCCGGAGTGCCGCTTGGAGTCGTGCTGCTTCTTCTTCAGCGAGTACCGATACTTGTCAAAATCCGTAATCCGGCAGACCGGCGGTTTTGCCGTCGCGGAGACCTCGACCAGGTCCAGACCCCGGCTCTCGGCGGTGCGGAGGGCTTCGGCGACGGGAAGAATTCCGATTTGCGAGCCGTCCGAATCAATTACCCGAACTTCAGGTGCGCGAATCAGGCGATTGACCCGGATCGCGGGCTCTCTCGATGGGGGGATTCTAAAATCTCGACGAATATGACACCTCCTCCGGCTTACCAGCCGGACCCTTGTTGGATTAGGCCGGCAACGGCTCTTTTCGCATCATTTCTATTAAGTTTTCAACCGTGAGGGCCTGGCTCTTCTCGCCACGCAGTTTGCGCAACGAGACGGTGCGGTCCGCAGCCTCGCGCTCCCCCACAACCACCATATACGGCACTTTCGCAAGCTCCGCCTCTCTTACTTTGAACCCGAGCTTTTCGTTACGGATGTCCGATTCCGCGCGATAGCCGGCCTTGCACAGCATGCCGGTCAATTCGACCGCGTAGGACTCAACCTTCTCGCTGAGCGAGAGTACCCGGACTTGTTCCGGCGCAAGCCAGAACGGAAGCACGCCGCCGGTATGCTCGAGCAACACGCTGATGAAGCGCTCCAGCGATCCAAGGATCGCGCGATGGATCATGACCGGGCGCTCTTCCCCGCCGCTGCTGGCGGTGTAGGTCAGCCCGAAGCGCTCGGGCAGGAAGTAATCAAGCTGGATGGTCGCGACCTGCCACTTCCGCTTGAGCGCATCAGGAACGTAGATTTCGATCTTGGGTCCGTAGAACGCCCCCTCCTTGGGATTGATCTCGAACGGGATCTCATTACGACGCATGGCGTTGGCAAGCTTCTCTTCTGCCTCATGCCATTTGGCCTCGGTCCCGAGGTGCTGGTCCGGCATGGTCGCCAGCTTGAACTCGACCTTCTCAAAGCCGAGCGTCGAATAAACCTCGCGCACCATCTCGATGTTGCGCGCGAACTCGTCCTCGATCTGATCCTCGCGGCAGAAGATGTGCGCATCGTCCTGATGCATCAACCTGACGCGGGACAGTCCGTGCAAGACGCCCGAGCGCTCGGCGCGATGCAGCCCCGTGAACTCGGCGAGCCGAATCGGCAGTTCGCGATACGAACGCTTCTCCGCGCGATACACAAAGGTGTGCCCGGGGCAGTTCATGGGCTTCAATCCGTATCCACGCCGCCATCCGTCCGGCCCGGTGTCGACCGTGTGCGCATCGCTGCCCTCCGCCTCCGGGTCAGGCGAGAGAAACATGTTCTCGCGGAAGTTGTCCCAGTGACCTGAGGTGTTGAACATCTGGTTGCGGAAGACCTGGGGCGTGACCACTTCGCCGTAGCCGTAGCGCCGATAAAGTCGGCGAACGTAGTCGATCAACTCGTTGAGAATGATCGTGCCCTTGGGCATGAAGAACGGGCAACCCGGCGAGATCGGATCGAAGAAAAACAGCTCCATCTCGCGACCGATTTTGCGATGGTCCCGCGTGCGCGCGAGTTCGAGCAACTTCAGATGCTCGTCCAGCGCCTCCTTCGATGCGAAAGCGGTGCCGTAGATGCGCGAGAGCATCTCGTTGTGCTCATCGCCCTTCCAGTATGCGCCCGCCACCGAAAGCAGCTTGAATGCGCGCAGGTAGCGCGTCGATGGGACGTGCGGACCACGGCACAAATCCAGCCAGTCGCCTTCCTTGTATATCGAGACGACGTCCGACTCGGGAATGTTCTCCTCGATGATCCGGACCTTGTACCTTTCGCCCATCGCGTCGAACGTCTTGATCGCCTCGGAGCGCGACACCTCGACCCTTTCGATCTTGAAGTCCGCCTTGGCGAGCTCCTTCATCCGGGCTTCGATCTTCGGCAGGTCCTCGAGCGTAAACGGCGTCTTGGGCGCAAAGTCGTAGTAGAACCCGTCCTCGATCACCGGGCCGATGGTTACCTGGGTTCCCGGGTAGAGCTGCTGCACCGCCATCGCCATCAGATGCGCCGTCGAATGGCGGATGACGTCGAGTCCGTCCCGGCTGTCGGCCAGGACCGGCTCCACGTTCGCATCGGACTCAAGCGTGCGGCTGAGGTCGACGACCTTGTCGTTCACCCTGGCCGCCACCAGGTCCTTGCTCGGGATGCCGTTCAGCACTTCGCGGACACGCGTGCCGCGAGCGACAGTCAGGCGTTCTCCCTTCACCGAGACGCTCAGTTCGGAACTCATTTAAGGAAGTGTAACAGCACGGGCGTGTGATACATCGACGGTGTCAGAGCTAGGCGAGGACGGTCGTGCGCGTGAGCCGAATGGTAGGCACGGGCGGGTTTGAACCGCCGACCCCTTCCGTGTCAGGGAAGTGCTCTCCCACTGAGCTACGTGCCTGG
The DNA here is from genome assembly GCA_019237115.1 of Deltaproteobacteria bacterium. Lineage (GTDB taxonomy): Bacteria > Desulfobacterota > Binatia > Binatales > Binataceae > JAFAHS01. The sequence goes on along the minus strand of JAFAHS010000301.1, from coordinate 10,573 downwards.
AATCGTTTGAGTTTGGAAAACCGTAGCAAGCAACAGGAACCCGTAACAGATATTCCCAAGTCGGGCAACCGAAGTCACTCTCTCGGCCCCCACAAGCCTCGCGCAAGCGGACGAACCGAACTCCGCGCGACTTCTGGTGAGCACGCAAATCCCGGCATCGTTAACATGACCCTCACGATTCGCCACCAGCTTATGCGCGGCCCAGCGGAAAAACGAAAGCCCGCGACTGACCACCTTAAAAATCAAAAGCTGGGCGCGTCCCGCCTCGCCCTCGAGATAGAGGTTGCGGCAGGGCGCAGGGTCGAGGCCTCCCGCGGGAAGAGATGCACTAGCACCCAAACCGGATCGGCCTTTTGACCCGGCGCAACTCCGCATACAAAGACACAGCTGGGACCCGGCGCGATTGCAGAACAAAATCTAAGCCGGAATTGGCGCAGACGCCAGCCACCGTCACGGCAGGGCGGCGCTGAAGACGACCTCCGTCGCTTTTTGCTAAACTGCCGCGGGCAGCAGCGGGATCCCGTCCATGTTCGACCGCGAACGAATTATCCAGATCTTCTTCTTCGGTTTCCTGGCGCTGATGGCATATGAGCTGTTCGTCCTGCTCGCCCCGTTCATGACTCCCATCGCATGGGCGATCCTCATCGCCTTCATAATGCATCCGTTACTGCTGGAGCTCGATCGCGTCCTCAAGCGACGCAGCCTGTCCGCCTTCATCCTGACCCTGGGGGTCACGCTCGGCATCATTCTCCCGGCGGTCTGGCTCTCGGGACGCCTCGCCACCGAAGCACAGACCCTTTATGCCTATGCCTCGGCCGCCTTGGACAGCAACAGCATCGGACATGCGACCGAATGGATGAAGCACTCGGACTGGGTGATGTCGGTGGATCGCCGGCTGGGCTATCGGATCAGGGTCGAGGACGAGGCTCCAAAATATGCCCTGCAGGCCGCGCAGATCGCCAGCGAGTACATGGCCAAGCATCTCTCCAGCGCTGCGCGAAACGCGCTCACTGCAGTCATCGACTTCGGAATAGTCCTGCTGGTTTTTTTCTATCTGCTCCGCGACGGGGAGAGCTACTACGAGGCGTTGCGCAGGCTTACCCCTTTGCACGAGGAAGACAAGGAAACCGTCTACGAAACACTGCGCTCCACGCTCTCCTCGGTAATGCGCGGATTGATGCTCACCGCTCTGCTCCAGGGGGTGACGATCGGGCTCGGCCTGCTGGTCTGCGGAGTCCCGTACTGGGCATTTCTCGCGGTCCTGTCGGCCGGCGCGGGCCTGCTGCCCCTGGGCGGGACGGCGATCGTATGGCTGCCGGCGGCCGCATATCTCGCCTACGCTTCGGGGTTGTTCTGGGGAATCGTGCTGGTGGTGTGGTGTTCGCTGGCAGTCGCGATCATCGACAATTTCGTGAAGCCTCTACTGATGAGGTCCGGCACCGGGCTGCCGACCATGGCCCTGTTTCTAGGGATCGCCGGGGGACTGGAGGCTTACGGACCACTGGGCCTCTTTCTCGGACCCGCCGTCATGTCGGTGTTTGCCGCTCTGTTGCGCGTATATCAGAAGACCTACGTAGATCGTCGCCGGGAAGCAGCGTAGCTCACTTGTGCGGGCACTCGACCAGTAGTGGCACATCCGCCTTCCGTGCAAGCTTGATCCGCCCGCGCGCCATGCTCCCCGTGAGGGGAGGCGGCCAACTCCAGGCTGCCAAGCCGTAACTCCCAGCTACCACGAGTATCCAGTCCAGCACCACGCCACGACTGACCCCAAGACTTCGCTCGAGCCACAGGGAAGCGATAATTGCCGCAACCACCATTAGATCGCCGAGAAACACGGCCCGGCTCATTTGCAAGGTCGGCACCTTCGAGCTCTCAACCATTTGGACGAACCCGCGCCGCGGGCATTCGCTTGTTGAGACAACGGGGGTCTAGTAGCGTTTCCTCGACTAAAGAGTTGTCGCTGGTCGTTTCGGTTGGCCAACCCTCGGCAGAAAAAGGATTCCAATGAAATACGCAATCGTGACCGGAGGAGCGCGCGGACTCGGACTGGGAATAGTGACCGCGCTGCTCGATGAAGTGGTCGTTGATGAGGTTGCGGTCATTGACCGGGAGCTGGCCCCTCCTCCAGCGGCCATCGCGGGACACGTCGAAGGTTTTCAGGCCGACGTTACCGACGAAAGGTCGGTGCATGACGCGGTCGAAGCGGTCGCCAGACGCTTCGGTGCTCATCCCGATGTGTTGTGCAACAACGCCGGCGGCGGCGAACGCGCCTGGTTTGAGAGCGGACGCCAAAACCGATGGGATTCCGTCGAAACCTGGCGCAAGTACGTCGATCTCAACTTGAACTCGGTCTATATCGTTTGCCGCGAGGTGGTGCCGCGGATGCGCGCGGGCGCCGCTATCTGCAATACCTCGTCGATCGCCGGGATTCTTCCGAGCCCGTTCCTTGCCGCGTACGCGGCGGCGAAAGCCGGCGTGATTTCGTATACGAAGACGCTGGCACTGCAGCTCGGTCCGGCCGGCATTCGCGTAAATGCGGTCGCCCCGGGCCTCATCTATACGCGGGTCTGGGAGAACCTGGGCGCGGCGATGGGCGGTGGAGATTCCAAGGCGCGCGCCACTTTCGAGGCGGCGGTGCACCAGATGGTTCCGCTGCGGCGCGAGCAGACCGCACAAGACATCGGCAGGACCACATCGTGGCTGTGCTCCGAGCGCGCCAACAACGTGACCGGGCAGATTATCTCGGTCGACGGCGGTATCACGCTGGGACGACCCGCGGGCGAGTAAAGATTCCGCCGGCTTGAACGCGGCCGTCCCGGCAGTGCCCACTTCAGGACGTATAGCGCGCCCGCTTCGCCCGGCTATAAAATTCGCGTGATGGATTCGAAGGGCGCAAAAAAGGAGCGCAAAGCGCTCGCGATCGCTCGTCGCCTGCGCGAGAAAGGCTTCGCGGCCTTTTTTGCCGGTGGATGCGTGCGTGATCGAATCCTGGGGGTGACCCCCAAAGATTACGACATCGCGACCGATGCCCGCCCCCACGTCGTCCAGTCGCTGTTCGACAATACCGTGGCGGTCGGGGCGGCCTTCGGGGTCATCATGGTGGTGGTCGATGGTGACCCCTTCGAGGTGACCACCTTTCGCGCCGAAGCCCCCTATCTCGACGGGCGACGGCCCTCGGCGATCCGGTTTGGCAGCCTGGAAGAGGATGCGCTTCGCCGCGACTTCACGATCGGTGGGATGTACTACGAGCCGACCGAAGACCGCTTCATCGATCTGGTCGGCGGCATGCGCGACCTGCGCGCCGGCATGGTCCGCGCGATTGGAAATCCCTACGACCGCTTCGCGGAGGATCACCTGCGGATTCTTCGTGCGGCGCGCTTTGCGGCGCGCTTGGACTTTGCGATCGATGGCGCGACCTGGGTGGCGATGAAGCGTGCTGCTCCGATGATCAAAATGATCGCCGCCGAGCGAGTCGGTGAAGAAATGGTCATGCTCATGACCGAGGGCGGGGCCGCGCGCGGAATCGACATCATGCGCGAGTGCGGATTACTCGGGGCGCTGGTTCCAGAGGTCCTCGAGATGGTCGGATGCACCCAGCCGGAGAACTTCCATCCCGAAGGCGACGTCTACCGCCATACGCGGCTTGCGCTCTCGATGCTGCCACCGGGGTGCAGCGACACGGTGGCGTTCGGAATTCTGCTGCATGACATCGCCAAGCCTCAATGTCGCGCGGTCGCTGCCGATGGCAAGTTCACCTTCTACGGACACACCGACCGGGGCGCCGAAATGGCAGTTGAGATCATGGCGCGGCTCCGGCGCTCGCGCTTCGTTCAGGAGCGGGTTGCCTACCTGGTGCGCAACCATCTGCGCCTGTGCATGGCGCCTCGCATGCGTCCCTCCACGCTCAAGCGGATGCTGGCCGAAGACGGCTTTGCTGAACTGATGCAGGTGGCGTTCCTCGATGCGTTCGCATCCTCGTCGTACCTGGGCTTCTGGCATTTCTGTCGACGGGCAATGAACAGCATGACGCCGGCCGAGATTCGACCCCCGCGGCTCATCGGCGGCAATGACCTGATCGGACTCGGCTTCAAGCCCGGCCCGCGCTTCAAGGCCATACTCAAGGAAGTCGAGGATCTGCAGCTCGACGGCACCCTGGTGAGCCGCGAGCAGGCGGTGGAATATGTGTTGAACCACTACGCTCCCTCAGGCAATTCCCCCCACCCCGCCTGATAATCTCGTCTCCCACGGTGCTTGCGGCCAGGAACATCACCAAGCGGTTCGGGGCGACTGTTGCGCTCGATCGCGTCGACTTCGAGGCGCATCCGGGCGAGATTCACGCTCTGATCGGTGAGAACGGGGCCGGCAAGACGACTCTGATGAACGTCATCGCGGGACGGCTGCGGCCCGACGGCGGAGACGCGGTGCTGGACGGGGTCGCGCTCCGGGTCGGTTCTGCGCGGGCAGCCCTGACCTCCGGAATCGCGGCGGTAAACCAAAGCCCGATGCTTTTCGAGCGAATGACCTGGGAGGAAAACCTGGCCTTTGGCGGCTTCGCCAGCGACCGTTTCGAGCTGGCGGCGATTGCCGCCGAGGCGCGAAAACTTGCGCAGGGTCTCGGCTTTGCGGTGCCGCCAGCGCGCAGCACGATCGAAGAGCGCTCGATGGCGGAACGGGTGCGAGTCGAGGTTCTGCGCGCACTCAGCTTCAAGCCGCGGGTCTTGATGCTCGACGAGCCTACCGGCGTGTTAGGTCCAAATGAACTGGCGGCCTTTCTCGAGCTCCTGCGACGCCTGCGGGCCGAGGGCAGGATCATCGTACTGATTACGCATAAACTCGCCGAAGCGTTGGCGGTTGCCGATCGAATTACCGTCCTGCGAGGGGGTCGGGTCGTCGCCCGCACCAGCGCGACCCAGACGAACGCGAACGAGTTGGCCCGCGCGATGATCGGCGACCTTCCACCCAAGCTTACGGTCGCGCCCCAGTCGGTAGGAAATGCCATCGCGCTCGCCATCCGCAACGTGTCGCTGCAGCGTGACGGACATAGAGTTCTCGATCAGGTTTCACTGTCGTTGCGGGCGGGCGAGATCGCGGGGCTGGCGGGAGTGGATGGGAACGGGCAATCCGAACTGGTCGAGGTATTGGCGGGTGTGCTGCGTCCCGACTCGGGCGAGGTTGGCGGGACCGAAATGGGGGGCGCCGAGCTCACCGTCATTCCCGAGAATCGTGACCTGGTCGGCCTCATTCTCGACATGACCCTGTGGGAGAACCTGGTCCTCGCACAGCCGCTGCGCGACCGGACCTCCCATCGCGGATGGCTCGATCGCGCGCGCGCCAGAGACCTGTGCGCCGAGCTTCTGCGCCGCTTCCGGATCCGGGCGCCCGGGCCCGAGACCCAGGCGGGCGCGCTCTCGGGAGGAAACCGCCAGCGCCTGGCGGTCGCGCGTGCGCTCGCGTCCGGTCCCAAGGTCATTGTGGCGCACAACATCTGTCGGGGTCTCGACCTGGCGGGGGCCGCCGAAGTCCACCAGACTCTGGCCAATTTCGCCGCCGGCGGCGGTGCGGTGCTGCTGATCTCGAGCGATTTGGATGAACTCCTTGAGACTTGCGGGCGCCTGTTGGTGATCAGCTCTGGACGCGTGCGCGAAACCGATTCAGGCGAGCGCAGTGCGGAAAAGCTCGGCATGCTGATGGCGGGAAATTGGACCTGATTTGATGTTCGCTCGCGGGTTTAAGACGTCGTCCGCCTCGGTGGTTGCGAGCGCAACCAGGAAGCGCGGACAAGATTTGAGGTCGGCGTGATTCTGTCCTCGCTCGTTCGTGCGGTTGCCGCGATTCTGCTCGCCGGTGTGATTCTCGCCGGCGTGCTACTCGCGCTGGGGGCGTCGCCGGCGGGGGTGTTCATGGCGCTGGCCCAGGGCGCCTTCGGCGATTGGTACGCGCTGACCGACACGGTGGTCAAATCCACGCCCCTGATTTTCACCGGACTGGCCATCTCAATCTCCTTTTCGGGCGCGTTATGGAACATCGGAGCGGATGGACAGCTGGTGGTGGGCGCACTGGTGGCCGGCGCGATCGGGCCCCATCTCGAAGGCTGCCCGAAGCCCCTCGCGATCGCGATCATCTTGATCGCGGGGGCCGTGGGTGGCGCAGTGTGGGGCGGAATCTGCGGATGGCTTCGCGCGCATCGCGATACCAACGAAGTCATCAGCACCATCATGATGAATTTCGTGGCAGCACAATTGCTGAGTTGGTCGGTCCATGGCCCGCTAATCGAATCCTCGCGCGCCTATCCCGCCAGCACCCCGATCGCCGAGAGCGCGCACATGTACATGTTCTTTCCCCCCAGCCGCGTGAACCTGGGAATCGTGATCGCAATCGTGCTCGCGGTCGCGTGTTCACTGCTGCTGTTTAAAACCACCATCGGCTTCCAGTTGCGCGCCATGGGACGTAATCGGCGTGCTGCAACATTTTTTGGGATTCCCATCGCCCGGCTGACGGTCGCAATTCTGGCGCTGTCGGGCGCACTGGCCGGAATCGGTGGGGCAGTGCAGGTGTCGGCGATCACTCATCGTCTCTACGAGAAAATGTCACCGGGGTGGGGCTTCGAGGCGATCGCGGTGGCGCTGATCGCGCGGCTCAACCCGATAGGAATCGTGGCTTCCGCGCTCCTGTTCGGCGCGCTCGACAACGGATCGCAAGCGATGCAGCGGACCCAGGGGGTTTCCGCCGAACTGGTGCAGGTGATCCAGGCGTTGGTCATCATGATCCTGCTGGCCTTCGACACTCCGGTCGTCGCCCAGTTGTGGAGCGCGCTGGGTGGGAGCAAGGTTGGCGCGCCGGGCGCGGTCTCCGAGGTACCGAATGCTTGAGGCGTTCCTCAGCTCGAGCATCGGGATGGCCACGCCGATTTTGCTGGCCGCGCTGGGCGAGCTGCTGGTCGAGGAATCGGGGATCATCAATGTCGGCATCGAGGGCGCGATGCTGTGCGGTGCGTTCTTCGCGCTCGCGGTCGCGTATTTCTCCGGCTCGACCATGCTCGGGCTTGGGGCCGGAATGTCCGCCGGTCTTGCGATTAATGCGATTCTCGCCTTGCTGGTGATCAATCTGGCGGTCAACCAGGTAGTCGCCGGCACCGCGCTCGATATCTTCGCGGTCGGTGTCACCGGGGTTTTCTATCGCAAGCTGTTCGGGATTACCGGCAAGGCCTTTATCGTGAAGCTGATTCCCAAGCTGCAGTTTGGGAGGCTAGCCGACATTCCGATCCTGGGTGGGGCGCTGTTCACCCACAATATACTGGTGTACCTGGCCTTCGCATTGGTACCAAGCACCGGCTACTTGCTGTGGCGGACCCGCTATGGACTTTCGCTGCGCGCAGCCGGTGAGCGTCCGGAAGCCGCGGATTCGTTGGGCCTGGATGTTTATCGACTGCGCTGGCAGGCGCTGCTGGTGGCGGGACTTCTGACCGGACTGGGCGGCGCCTATCTCACCCTCGCATACGCGGGTACCTTCGTTGAGAATATCTCGGCGGGCCGCGGCTACGTCGCTCTGGCGGTGGTCATCCTCGGGAGGTGGAAACCGTGGGGGCTGGCCGCCGCATCAATCCTTTTTGGTGCCGCGATGGCATTGCAGTTCGGCCTGCAGGCTCTCGGCACGACGATCCCATATCAGATCTTCCTGGCGCTGCCGTATGCGCTGACCCTGGTCGTGCTGGCCGCGGTGGGCGGCCAGGCCGCGTCGCCATCGGCGCTGGGCGAACCTTATCGGCGTTTGTGAAGCGCGTGCCGGTCAGGGAGGGCCGCGCGACCCACCGCGCTGTCTTCGCTCAGAGCGATCGGCCAAGCGCTTCTGCGACTGGGGCAAGTGACTTCATCAAGTCGGCAAAGCGCTCGGGTTTAAGCTGCTGGGGCCCGTCGGAGCGGGCGGCCGACGGATTCGGATGAACCTCGATAAGCAATCCGTCAGCGCCGGCTGCTACCGAAGCCAGCGCCATCGGGGTGACCAGCGACCATATGCCGGTGCCGTGGCTCGGATCGACCAGCACCGGGAGATGGGTCCATTCCTTCAGCAGTGGCACCGCATTCAGGTCGAGCGTGTTGCGCGTCGCGGTCTCGAAGGTGCGGATTCCCCGCTCACACAACACGACGTTGGGGTTACCCTCGCTCAGGATATACTCCGCGGCCATCAGAAACTCCTCGAGCTTGGTGGCCATTCCGCGTTTCAGCAGAACCGGTTTCTTGATTCTGCCGAGCCTGCGCAGGAGCGAAAAATTCTGCGCATTGCGCGCGCCGACCTGCAGCATATCCGCGTGTTCGACCACCAGATCGATGTCGTGCGGATCCATGATTTCCGTCACCACCGGAAGCCCGACCTTGCGCCCCGCCGCCTCCAGCAACCGCAGGCCCTCGTCCTCCATCCCCTGAAACGCGTACGGAGAAGTGCGAGGCTTGAACGCGCCCCCGCGCAGCAGATGCGCTCCGCCCCGCTTGACCCCCGCGGCCGCGGCCTCCACCTGCTCCCGGCTCTCCACCGCGCACGGGCCGGCGATCACGGCAAGCCGGTTGCCGCCGATTTCGACCCCATCGACGCGGATCCGCGATCCTTCGGGGCGAACCTCGCGCGCCGCGAGCTTGAAGGACCGCAGCACCGGCATGACGCGATCCACGAATGCCAGCGCTTCCAGATGCCCGAGCTGATGTTCCCCGCGTTCCTCGCCGACGCACGCGACGACGGTTCGTTCCACCCCATGAATGACGTGCGCACGGTAGTCGAGCTCCTCGACCATCTTGACGATGGTCGCGACCTGCTCCTCGGTAACGTGCGGCTTGAGTACGACTATCAAAGGTTCGCCCCTCGGATGGAATGCGCCATAAAAGTTTAGTATTTACGAGTGTATAGCACGTCTTGCGCGTGGAGAAATCCGATTCGGACACCGGTTAACTGTGCCTGATTTGCCCAATCGTCCCCTGCGTTTCCTGCATACTTCCGACGTTCATCTGGAGACCGACACGTTCGGCGCCGGACCGCGGGGCGAGGAGCTTCGCCAGCGGGTCCGCGCGGCGTTCACGAGCGTGATTGAGCTGGCGAACGCGCGGGCCGCCGACCTCCTGTTGATCGTGGGAGATCTCTTCGATTCGAGCCGGGTTAGCGAGGAAGGTCTCGCATTTGCGTTGGGAACCATCGCGAAGGCGCGGATGCCGGTGGTCATGATCCCTGGAAACCACGATGCGCACGACGAGCGATCGATTTACGCCCCCCTCGCACCGTCGGCGGTGCCCGAAAATCTGCACCTGATCCTCGAGCCGGCGGGACGACTGATTGATTTGCCTCACCTCGCCACTCGGGTGTGGGGCCGCGCGATGGTGGAGCATTCGCCCGACTACCGTCCGCTGTCCGGAATTCCAGCCCCGCACCCGGGCAGCTGGAATATCGCGCTGGCGCACGGATTCTTCATGGAAGATGGCGACATGCAGCGCTCCTCGCCGATTACCGCCCAAGAAATCGTGGCCTCGGGCCACCACTACATCGCGCTCGGGCACGTGCATGTATGGAATGACGTATCACAGGGCGCGACCCGCGCGTTTTACTGCGGAACCCCGGCCCCCCTTTACTCCGGCGACCATTCCGGTTGGGTCGCGTGGGTCGAGTGCATCCCGGGCGAGCCGCTGCGGGTCGAGCAGGTGATCGTAAAATAGCCGCCGCGATCAAACCCCATCCTCGATTTCCGCGCGCGCGCAATCACTGCGGCCGCAAAACCAAAGCGGCGGAGCCCGCTTAAGACCCCGCCGCTTTGCTACGTGCCAGGACTGTCCCGGTTACATCATCCCGCCCGGAGGCATCGCCGGTCCGGCCGGCTTGTTCTCCTCGGGCTTCTCCGCAACCATGCATTCGGTCGTAAGCAGCAAGCTTGCGACTGACGCCGCATTCTGCAGCGCGCTTCGCACGACCTTGGTCGGATCCATGATGCCGGCCTTGGTGAGATCCTCGAACTCCTCGCTGGCCGCGTTGAATCCGTACGAGCCCTTGTTGTTCTTGATCTTGTCCACTACCACCGAGCCTTCCCAGCCGGAGTTGGTGGCGATCCACCAGGCGGGCCCATCCACCGCGCGCTTGACGATCCCGATGCCGACTTTTTCGCCTTCGCTGGCGCGCAACCCGTCCAGGGCGTTCGCCGCGCGAACCAGAGCCACGCCACCGCCGGGGACCATTCCCTCTTCGACTGCGGCGCGGCCCGCGTGCAGCGCGTCCTCGACGCGTGCCTTCTTTTCCTTCATTTCGACTTCGGTCGCTGCGCCCACGCGGATGACGGCGACCCCGCCGACCAGTTTCGCCAGCCGCTCCTGGAGCTTCTCGCGATCGTAATCAGAGGTGGTCTCTTCGATCTGCGCGCGAATCTGCTTGATGCGCGCCTCGATGTCGGCCTTCTTGCCCGCGCCGTCGATGATGGTGGTGTTGTCCTTGTCCACCACCAGGCGCTTGGCGCGGCCGAGGTCCTGCAAGGTGACGTTCTCGAGCTTGATGCCGAGCTCTTCGGCGATCGGCTTGCCACCGGTGAGGATCGCGATGTCTTCGAGCA
>JAFAHS010000109.1 GCA_019237115.1 Deltaproteobacteria bacterium | reverse complement strand
GTGCCTCCAGGCCGTATTCGGCGAGCACTACCCGGGTCGAGCCGAAGCTCGCAGTCTCGATCAGGTCAGCTCCCGCCTCCAGAAACCCGGCGTGCATTTCGCGAATCAGATCGGGGCGGGTACGAACGACGTTTTCGTTGCATCCCTCCAGGCTCGCCCCACCGTAGTCGGCGGCCGAAAGATGATGGCCCAGGATGAAGGTGCCGAACGCGCCGTCAAGCACCAGGATACGCTCGGCGAGGAGTTCCTTGAGCAGCTTTATGCGGTTTGCATCGGCAGCCATCGGACAACCAGGATCGCGACCGGGTGAACTCTCACATTATAGTAGCGATGATCTTCATTCAATTTTTGTCCCGCCGGGGACACCCGCAGATGCAGTCCTTTGTAATCTGGGTGCATCTGCGCTAACCGTCTGCGGGGGGATTTTCATGGCCGAGGCCTACTACAAGCAGCACTGGATCGAGATCGAGCCCGAGCGACATGCGGCCTACGACCAGATCCTCGCCTTCCATCCCGCGATGGATCCCTTGATCCGGCCGCTCGACCTGAGCCCCGGGCAGCGGGTCCTGGACGTCGGTTCCGGACCGGGCCACACCACTTTCGAGCTCGCCCGCCGGGTCAGCCCGGGCGGAAGAGTCACCGGGGTTGACATCAACGCCGAGTTCATCGCGCGATCGAAGGCCCGCGCGCGCGAGCACGCAGTGACCACCGAATTTGTACAAGCCGGCTTTCCACCGTTGCCCTTTCCCGACGCATCGTTTGACCGGGTGTTTTGCAAAAACGTACTTGAGTATGTGGATTCGGCGGTCGATACGGTCGCGGAAATGGCCCGGGTCGCGGCGCCCGGTGCAACCGTGGTTGCCACCGACAGCGATTGGGACATGCTGGCGCTCGACATCGGCGAGGAAGGGCGCGAGCTGAGCGACCGGGTGCTCACGGCCGCCAAATCGATCGCGATCAAGGAGCCCAGAATCGGACGCCGCCTGCGCGGAATCTTCACCAAGGTGGGTCTCACCGAGGTAAAGACCGAGGTCCTGGCCGGGGCCGACGTGGTGGGGCGATCGCTGCCCATGCTCACGGCAAGCCTGGCGCGCTACGCACGCGATTCGGGCCTGGTGGGCGCCGAAGAGACCGCGCGCTGGCTCAAGATGGTCGAGGCAGCGATCGGTGCGAGAACCTTTCTGTTCGTACTACCGCAGTTTGTCGTGCGCGGAATGAAGAAGATGAGTCCTTGAGAGGGGGTCGCAAATGATCGCGGCATGGCTGGCTTTCTTTGATGGCTTACTTGCAGTCACGCTGGTGACGGTCGGCGTAACCGGAGCGCACTTCTACTTGACGCCTGCGTTTTTTGGTTTCCAGCTGGTCGCCCTGGGCTTTCTGCTGAGCCTGCTCGCTCTGGTTCTGGGCATCGTTGCTATCCTGATGACCAGGACCGAGCCGCGCCGAGCCGCGCGGCCCCGCGCGCTAGTGGGTACCTTGCTTGGTTTGGGGGTGGCGCTTCCGATCTTCGCGATGCTTGCGGCGCACTCCAAGTATCCGCCCATCAATGACATCACCACCGACTTCGCAAATCCGCCGGAATACATCCACGCGGTGGAACTCACGGCCAATCAGGGCCGCGACATGAAATATAACCGCGACAAATACATGGCCGCCCAGCAGAAGGGATATCCTCCGCTTGCCCCGGCCACGGTCGCGGGTGACCCGGCGGCGGTGTTCGATCGCGTGAAAACTCTGGTCGCGGCCATGCCCGACTGGCAGATTACCTATGTCGACCCCAAGACCAAAACGCTGGAGGGTGTGTGTACCACCCAGCTGTTCCATTTCCAGGACGACTTCGTAATCCAGGTGCGGCCCGGGCCGAACGGCGGGAGTCTGGTGGAGATGCGATCCAAATCGCGTGACGGAGTCGGCGATCTCGGAGTGAACTACAATCGCATCGTGATGTTTCTCGGCAAGCTGCAATCCACGGGCTGATTACCTCACGGCGTCAGCTCCTTGTACATCAGCGTGGTGCCTTCCAGTTCCGGGGAGTCCGCGCGGCGCGCATAGCGC
>JAFAHS010000074.1 GCA_019237115.1 Deltaproteobacteria bacterium | reverse complement strand
CGCGCCAAAACTCCAAAGCGGCTGCCGCGGTCACAAACGCCAGGTTGTTACCGCGGAACGTGCCGCTGTGCTCTCCGGCCTCCCAAACATCCAGATCGGGTTTCAATAAAACCAGCGACATCGGGAGACCAAAGCCGCTGATCGATTTCGAGAGCACTACAATATCGGGATTCAGTCCCGCTCGTTCGAAACTGAAAAACGTTCCCGTGCGTCCGCAGCCGATCTGGATGTCGTCAATAATCAAAAGCATTTCGAAGCGCCGGCAAAGCGCTTGGAGACGCTGAAGCCACTCGACTCGAGCAACATTAACACCGCCCTCGGCTTGGATGGTCTCGGCGATGACCGCAGCTGGACTGTCGAGCCCGCTGCCGCGGTCCGATAAACAACGCTCAAAATAATCGAGCGTATCGGTGCCGTCGCCCAAGTAACCGTCGAACGGCATAAACGCGACATTGGACCGCTGAGTATAAAACTCGTCACGGTAGTACGCGTTGGCTGTAACCGAAAGCGCTCCACTGCTGAGCCCGTGGTAAGCGTTCGTGAACGCCACAATGGTGCCACGGCGCTTGATCTTGCGCGCCAGCTTGAGACTTGCCTCAACTCCGTTTGCGCCCGTCGGACCGACAAATTGCACGCGGTAATCGAGATGCCGTGGACGCAGGATAGTCGATTCGAATTCGATAAGAAAACGTTCCTTTGCGACGGTGGCCATATCGAGTGCGTGGGCGACGCCGTCGGATGCCAGATAGTCCAACAGAGCGCGTTTCATGGCAGGCGGATTGTGCCCATAGTTGAGTGAGCCTGCGCCGCAGAAAAAATCGATGTAAGATTTCCCATCACGGTCGTAGAGCCAGGCGCCCTGAGCTCTTTTGAAGACGGTAGGGAACGACCGGCAGTATGAACGCACACGCGATTCCAACCGATCAAAGACCGATAGCCTATCTTCAGTTTGCAGGGCCGGCGGCAGCGGGAGGCCGGTTTCAGGTGAGAGCTCCGTGGGTTTGGTATTCGGCTTGGCTCTACCTTCGATGATGGCGCGGATCAACGCTGCGTTCTGCTCTAAATGCGGTGGGTGAAGCATGTAATCATGACCGCCGGCACCCTGATAGCGAAGGAAGCGCCCGATCGTAGCGACTTCCCAAGCGGGCTTACTGACCAGCGTGATTCCGGCATCGTCTGTGTGGATGTCTTCTGAATCATCGCACCCAACCAAATGGATATCCGCCTTGACAGTGTGCGCATCGATGCAGCGCGAGACGTACTCCAAGTTGCGAGCGATATTCCGGAACGCCTTATCGCGCAGCACGGCGCTTGTCAGGAATTGCCTGGCAACTTCACTGGACAGAAAGTCATTGGCGACCTGCGTCACCTTCTCGAAAGGTATGTTCAGCTCAGCCAAGTGACGTGCGGAGTCGAGCATGATCAACGACGCAACCCGCTTGCCGCGAGACTCGAGTTCGCGCGCAACGTGATACGCCAGGTTGCCGCCTGACGAATAGCCGAATAAGAGATAAGGCTCGGCAGCTGGAGTGCTCTGAATTAGATCGGCATATTGGACGATGCGATCGTCCCCCTCGAGAAAGGTAAAACCGTAAAACGCATAAGGGTCCAATGCCCGTGCAAGATCGGAGTAACCCAAGCAGTCCGCCATGCCGGGAGGAAACGCGAAGAGGGCGCCGCGTTGCGGGTCGCCGCCCATGAGTACCATCCCATCGTCCAAAGCCGCGACACCGAACCGAGCGGAATCCAAAAGGTATTGCGTCAAGGCGCGTAAAGTGGGCGCGTCGAAGACTGCGTCTATCGGGAGTTCAACCTGCATGCGTTCCGCAACGAATGAAATCATCTGCACGGCAGCGAGGCTGTGCCCTCCCAAGTCGAAGAAGTCATCATCTTCGTCAAAATCGGAGCGATTCAGGACTTCTTCCCAGATGGCTCGCAACTGGCTAAGGGTCGAGTCGGTAGAAGGCGGAACGCCTGGAGCGGCTCGCCCGGGTTCTCGATTCGGCAGGGGAAGGGCGTTCCGATCGATTTTCCCGTTAACGTTCAGTGGGAAGTGATCCAGTACGAGAAAGTCGCTCGGGACCATGTAATCGGGGAGCGTTTCTCTGCAGACTCTTCGAACCATTTTAGTATCGAGGCCGGCGTCACCGATCAAATATGCGACCAAAGACCCGCTGCCGTGCTCTGCGCTCTGCGTGACAACGGTTGCGTCATGGACACCGTTGATTTCGCGCAGGCGCGCTTCGATTTCTCCTGGCTCAATACGAAAACCGCGGACTTTCACCTGGTCATCGATTCGTCCGCAGAACTCCAACACGGGCTCGGGCCCGTATTCGCGGCTCCATCGCACAAGATCGCCGGTCCGATAAACGCGTGTGCCGTTTCCCGCGGAGTCCGGGATGAATTTTTCCGCGGTCATCGCGGCGTCGTTGAGGTAACCTCGGGCAAGACCCCAGCCGCCTGTGCACAACTCGCCGGGCACGCCGATTGGTTGTTGTCGCAAATCGGTACTGAGGACGAAGGCGGTACTGTGACCGATGGGCAAACCAATCGGGACATCGAGCTCAAATTCGCTGTCGACCCGGAACGCGGTCGAGAACGTGGTATTCTCTGTTGGTCCGTATACATGAAGTAACTCGAGATCGGGATAGAGCCGCCGCACGCGCGCGATGTGACCTGCCGATACGCGTTCACCACCCGTGAGTAGCACGCGAATCCCTGCGAAAACATTACTCGATTCGTCTGTCAACTGGTTGAACAGGACGGTTGTCAGGAACAGAATCGTGATATGCTCGCGTCGTATAATCGCCTTGAGTGCATCGGGACGCAGGAATACATCTCTTGGCGCGAGGTAGACCAACGCGCCGTTTAATAACGCGCCCCATATTTCGAAAGTCGCCGCATCAAACGCCAGGGAACCCGTTTGCAGAATGCGATCGTCGGAACAGATTTCGATATAGCCGGCCTCAATGACCAGCCGCACGATGCTGCGATGTTCAATCATAACCCCCTTTGGGCGGCCGGATGTACCTGAGGTATACATCACATAGGCCAAAGTCGTGGGTGAGGCTTGGTCAGCCGGAGAATCCGCAACGCTGGGCAATGTATCGAAACTCAGCAGCGTCATGTCCTCTGAGCTGTTGGTCTGCGCTTCGGTTTCGTTTAATCCGGACTCAAAAAAAACTTGGCCGTCGTTGAAAAACAAAATCGTTGGACGGTTGGGCATTGCGTGACGGACTGACTCAACCAAGCCGCGCAAGCTGAGTTCGGAAATCAAGGTTCTACTGCGAGTGTCGCATGCGATGTATTGAATGCGCTCAAGCGGGTCTGTCGGCAGAATCGGAACATACGCAGCACCGGCCTTTAGTACGGCCAGCATGGCGACCACGATTCGCGGGGAACGATTCATGAGCAGGAGAATGAATTCCTCGCTCTGCACGCCACACTTCAGAAGCTTGAGCGCTAGTTGGTCGGACTGCCAATCAAGCTGTGCATAGGTCAGTTGGGCGTCTGGCGATCCCACGGCGACGGCATTCGGAGTGGCTCGCACCTGTGCGCGGAAGAGTTCATGGACGGTCTGCTGGGGAGCGCTTTGGAGCACGGGCATGCTGTCGTCGACAGGCGCCGATGTCGGTCCGACCGTAATGAGGAGATCAGCGAGTTTCATAGATGTGCGTCAGCAAAATTCCATTTTTGATAGTGTCGCTACTGTCTGTTAGGTGGTCGCTGCTGAGTTACCGTGCGAGTTAGTTCTTCCAGAGTGGAAAGACAGTTCTGCGCGGTTTCCGGACGAAACAGGGTGCGGTCGTACTCCAGCAAGAGATCCAGATTCGTCTGGTTATCGGTGACCAGCAAGGTCAGATCGAACTTGGCGGTTTCATGGGAAAACGTCCATCCACTCTCAACCACGAAATCGTGGGGTGACCGGCCAGGATCACCGGCGCCGGTCGGACTCGCGCCCGCATCGAGCTTCAGGTCCAGGAAATCATGGAAACCGTAGACGACGTTGATCAACGGCGGTCGATTCGATCGGCGGGGTGGGTTTAATTTCTGAATTAGCAAGTCCAGGGGGTAATCCTGGTATTCGAGTGCCTGTGTCGTCGCTGCAACTACCTGGCACAGCAACTCGGTAAAGTCCATCTCGTGGGAGAGGCGGGTGCGGATCGGCAGGATATTTACAAAAAATCCGATGAGGCGCTCGATCTCGGGATGACCCCGATTCGCGCAACTGAGACCCACGCAGAGATCACTTTGGCGCGACATATGGTAGAGCACCAATTTGAAGAATGTCAGCATGACGTAGGATGTTAAAGTGCCGTGTCGCTGTGCGAGTTCGCGCACAGCATTTGTGAGCTCCGGTGAAAAGCGCAGTGATTCCGAGGCACCGAGAAATTCGCGCTTCTGGCGAATCGAGAAGTCGAACGGTAACGCGACACCCTCGGGAACGCCGGTGAGCCGTTGCATCCAGTAGCTTTCTTCTCTGGCAAAGTCGCAGGCGTTGTGCCATACGGCGTAGTCCTTGTATTGCAGCGACAGGGGTCTCAGCGGGTTCGGTAGATTCCGAATAAAGGCGCGGTAGAGCTCTGCGAACTCCTCGTAAAACAGACGACGCGACCAGCCGTCACCGATGATATGATGCATTGTGAGCAGGAAGACCCCGCGCTCATCGGACAGTTGGAGCAGTGTTGCCCGCATCGGTGTGGGTTGGGCCAAATCGAAGGGTTGAACCGCATCACGCTGGGCGATCTCCTTTGCTCGAAAATCGGGGTCCGACTCGCCGCGAAGATCGAATTGGCGGACGCGCAGTTCGGGTACGGGACAAACCTTCTGACGCGGTTTACCATTAACGATAATGAATGCGGTTCGCAGTGACTCGTGACGCTCGATCAACGCGCGCAACGCACGCTGCAAAGCGTCCACATTGATCCGACCGCGATACACGATGGCTTCAGGCGTATTGAGTGAATGGGAAGCACCCATCCGATCGGCTAAC
>JAFAHS010000042.1 GCA_019237115.1 Deltaproteobacteria bacterium | reverse complement strand
CGTCAGGGCTGACCCCCGCGCCTTCGTAGAGAATCCGCCCCATTCGGTCGGTGCTCTGTTCCCACTGCTCCAGGGTGGGCGCGACGCCCTGTGATTCCGGCCGGGTTTGGCCATGACTCAAGATGTAAACGGGCCTCTGCTTATGGTTCCTAGCTCGCTCCGGGGTGGTGAACACAACGGCCAAGGCGGCCATGATTGGCAGGTCATTGTCGTAGATGTTCGCCGGCTTGGCGATCCACCGCGCCGTGAGGTAGTCCTCGACGGTTATCATCTCGGGCCGGTGCTGGCTGTAGTACCCGTCCGGATTCATGAGGCCGTTGCGGCGCTCCGTCACCACGAAGTTGGCCATCTGATCGTGGCTCTTGCCGTAATTCCGGCAGTACTCCTCGAAGACCATAGCCGTGGTCCCGCAAGCCGGCATGCCCCAGATGCTGCCGTACTTGCCGCGACCAGAAGCTGTGTTCAGCGCACTAGCTCCCACGCCCACATAGTAGCGGCCGGCCAGGTTGTGCCAGCCCCGAACCACCAGGCAGGTCTTGGTGAGTCCTCGCACGACCGCCTCAGCAGCGGCGACAAAGGACACGGACATACATATGGGGCCATTCATCATGAACTTGACGTTCTTCAGTTCCGGCGTGTTCAAGAGGAGCCAGTCAATGTCTCCCCGGGTAACGCCGGCCTGAGGAAAAGACGCCATTTTGAAGTGCTGCTCCCAGCCCGGAGGAGGAGGGGTGTTCGGATCGTTGGAAACCCCAGTCGTGGACTCGGGAGTCAGAACGAGTCCGTCGATCTCATCCGGCGAAATCCCCGCGTCCGCGATTGCCTTTCGGACCGCAACAATGGTCAGGGCGCCCATGCTGGTCTCGGGTTTCTCGTCCCAGCGCCGCGCGGTGGGGGACGTTCCGATGCCAGTAGCTACAACCTTACCTCGGCCCTCCCAGAGCCCCATGCCATCTCTGTTTCGAAACCAGCTGCGAGGAACTACGGGATGCGGCATAGTTTACCCCCTGCTTCGCGTTTCCGTCGTGTCTTTCCTGCCAAAAGATCTAGCCTATCACCCGCCATTCGGGGACCTTTTGGCCCGTCGCGGGGGTCGTTTCAAAGATCACTTCGACCGCAGCCCCGATTGGTACCTGATCCACGGGCGTCCCGGGGAGATGGGACAACATGATCACCTCGGGCTCTTCATCCAGTGCGATGGCTGCGACGTTGAAGGGCTGTCCCGGAATCAGCGAGGAGGTCGGGGTGTCATGCACCACCACACGGCTGATGATCCGGCCACGGCCGCTCACCTGCCGCCACTCGACCGCGTCGTTCCCACAACGGCTACATGACGGGCGCGGCGGGAACTGATGCCTACGGCAATTGGCGCAATACTGGACTACCAGCCGCTCCTCATTGCAAGCGTCGTAGAAGGGCTTGTCCACCGCATTAGGTATGGGGGACTGTTTGGGCATATCTTTCGTCCCTTTCGCTTCTAGAGTAAGCCAGCTCGAGCCCGCTTTACCAGTTTGGTGCTTCTCCTGAAGCGCACCGAGTACCACCGACCGATCTCTGCCGTCAACGGTGGCAGTCTTCGATAGCGACAGTTCGCCTGGGTCCGGTAGTTCCTTCTCGAAAGAACTGTAAATGGGGGGTCAATGCTGCTCTGCGCTTGCAGATTGGAGAGGCATTGGTAGCTCATGCTCGCTCAATCGACGACGATTCCTGCCACATTTGGAAAAGCAATAGCGAGCCGCCAAAAACGATACGTCCAGTCGCGATCCGTTTGCCAGACATCCTTACAATGTAAAGGAGCAGTGTGTAGTTCCAAGGGTGAAATTTTCCCGGGTGAATTGGTATAGTCGGTTCTCTCGGCGGTCGGTCGAACCGGTTGCCCGGCGTCGGGGACCGTATCTGAGACGGGTGAGGCGCTTTTGGGATATCGCTTGGGACAATCAGAGATTCGGCTGCATAAGGAGAATTAGATGATGGCTTTCGAATACAAGCGCATCGACGCTGACAGTCACTGCCAGGAGAAACCTGACGCATGGACCAGCCGGATGTCCAAAGCGAAGTGGGGAGACCGCATACCACAGATCATCGAGAAAGATGGCCGGGAGCACTGGATGTGCGACGGCAGGATGATGATGGGCGGATGGCTTGCCCTTTGTCATGGCGTAATTCCTGATCGAAAAAGCCTGCCTACCCACTGGCGCGATGTGCCGTCGATGATCTACACGGCGGACGGGCGGATGCGAGCAATGGATCGCGACGGCGTCTCTGCTCAGGTGCTCTTCCCCAACACCGCGGGGGTTGGTGGAGAGGCTTTCATGATGAGAATGGATCCCGAGCTGCAGAAAGACTGCGTACGGGCGTACAACGACTATCTGGCCGAGGAATTTTACGATGTCGCTCCGCACCGCTTCATCACGCTGGCTGAACTGCCGCTTGCAACTGTGGAGGCCGCGGTCGCCGAGCTGAAGCATGCCGCCAATCGCGGCCATCGCGGCTTTCTCATGATTGCCGCCACCGAGCAGTATCGTCTGCCGGCGTTTGCCGAACGCTATTGGGATCCACTGTGGGCAGCGGCTCAGGACCACGACATGCCGGTGCATTTCCACAACGTGGCTGGCGCCAAGCGGCTCAACCTCGGCTTGGAACCGGGTGCCGGCGACATGAAAACGCTGGCAATGGGTAGTGCCAATTCCTTTGCCCTCTCTTCACAGATTTTTGCCAATCTCTTGCTCGGCGGCGTGCTTGAGCGTTTTCCGAAGCTGACCTTTGTTGGCGCAGAAAGCGGCATCGGCTGGGTTCCGTACGTGCTTGAAGCCTGCGACTACGAATGGGAACGCAACGCGCTTTACAAAAACGGTCTGAAGCGCAAGCCGAGCGATGTCTTCCGCCAGCAATGCTACGTCGACTTCTGGTACGAGCAGGCGGGCATCAAGCTGCGTGATTACATCGGCGTCGACCGAATCTTGTGGGAAACGGACTTCCCGCATCCGACCTCGATCTGGCCTGCGGCTGACAAGTGGCTGAAATGGAGCTTCGAGGGAGTTCCGGAAGAGGAACAGCACAAGATCCTGGTTGAGAATCCGAAGCGGCTCTACAAGCTGTAGCCAAGCAAAAAGACGCTGGCGGTTTCGGGCTGCCAGCGTTCCTCGTCCGCGCTCGTTTTGGAAAGGTGATGCCGTGGCATTGCGATTTGGCGTTATATCGGTCGACGACCATGTGGTGGAAGTGCCGGACTTGTGGGTGCAGGGCATGTCGCAGTCAAAATGGGGCGACCTCATTCCGCACGTTGCCGTGCAGGCGGACGGGAAAGAACGCTGGGTTATCGAAGGACAAGTAAGTACCACCAGTTCCTTGGCGCCAACAGCCGCATTGGCGAAGGATCGCTGCACGGAACCTCAGGCCTGGAGTCAGGTTCCGCAGAGCGTTTACGATCCACGTGCGCGGCTGGCCGCGATGGACGCCGACGGGATCGACTATTCCGTGCTTTATCCGTGTGCGGCGGGCATCAGCGGTGAGGCAATCTGCGCCATAAAAGCTCTCGATCTCCAAGTCGAGTGCGCGCGAGTCTACAATGACTGGATTATCGACGTCTGGACCGCGACCAGCCCCCGTTTCGTTCCGCAAGCCATACTGCCTGCGGGATCGGTCGAAGGGGCGGTGAAAGAAGCCCAGCGCGCCGTTGCCCGCGGTCATAAGGGCTTAATCATGCCGGCACAGCCATCGCAAATAAATCCAGCGGTGCCGCATCTATACAAGCCCGATTGGGATCCGCTGTGGGCTGCAATCCAGGAACTGGACGTGCCCGTGTGTTTCCACGCCGGAAGCGCGCCCAGCGTCATGTTCGAGATTAGCCCGGCCTACGACTCAGCCGGCGCCCGCGCATTCGACAACGTCCGCCAATCGGCCGGCAGCGCCGCGCTAGTCAATGGTATGGTGCTGTCGGGGATCTTGTACCGGTTTCCTAAACTGCAGCCGGTATTCTCAGGCAGCTCGATTGATTACGTGCCATTCGCGCTGGAAGCCGTAGATCATCAATGGGAACGGCAACGTTTGGTGGAGAACGAAGGGTTCACCCAGCGCCCGTCCGAGATTTTCCATCGACAGTGCTACGTCACCACGTGGAGGGAACGGGTAGGGCTGCGAAACCGCAACTATGTCGGAGTGGACCGCATACTGTGGGAATCAGAATTTCCACGATCGGCATCGACCTATCCCGAATCCATGCGCATGATTGAGAATAATTTCTCCGAAGTCTCTCTGGCGGATCGCGAACTGATCCTGTGGCGCAACGCCGCACGCCTGTACAAACTTTCAATCTGAATAGCTTCGCCTCTTTTGATCACGGCGTCCCTTTCGAGTTCCGGAGAGTTCACCAAAATTGGCCTTGAGATGGCCGCGTTTTGACTTGGAACCTCTGATCCGGTCCACAGGCGGGCCCCTCTCTCGGCTTCGTTTTCTCGGCTTGACGCAACGCGCCGAGTTTCCCGGATTGGCCAGCGCGAGATGTCGACCAGCATTGGGCATTGAGTTTCGTGTAATCTCAATGCCGGTCATCGCAGGGAGCACTCGAGCTAGCGATTGCTCTACGAGCAGCTCAAAAATGGTGCCTGAGTTAAATGCGGTCCATGTTTGGTTCGCGAGTACCTCGTGCGAGGGCGGCTTCGCATGACTCAATTGCGGCTACCGCACCCTCGGCGAGGTGACCGTCGCTTATCGCGCTGGCGAGCTCGGCAATCATTTTGTCCCAGACCTCCCCCGGCACGATGGCATGAGTCGCATGATCGGCGATGGCTTCGACGTAACACTCCCCGAGCGACACAAACAGCAGGATTCTTCTAGGGTTTTGATTCTGGCCGGCGCCGTGGGCAGCGAATTCTCGATGAGCCAATTGGCGAGCGAGTGCGTGTTTGATGCGTCGGGGCACAAGTGCCAGTCGAACTGGCAGCCAGTCAAATAGGAGCGTCAACACCAACAGGATCGACAGCTCGATCACGACCGTGAACCGGTCGTGCAGCTCGGGCCGCAGAAGCGCGATGACCGCCATCACGATCAGGGCAACGAGCCCCGCCCAAATCAGCGGGTAGAACGCGTACCGATCGCTGACTGGCGTCACGACGAGACTCAGGTCGGTTGCGGCGTTGTGTTTAAGCGAGGCGATCGCGCCGTCAATCCGATGCCGTTCCTCAAGCGTGAAGGTGGCTTTCACATTCACCAGCTTCCAGAAGCGCCACCACCCCCAAACGACCCCCCGCCGCCCGAGAAGCCGCCACCGCCGCCTTCACGCGGGCCACTTGGAAATCCGCCGCCAGGAAGAAACACCGGAGGGTAGACGCCCACTCCACGCCCGAATGCCGATCGCTTCCCGACGCGATTTCGTAGGCTCAAAACAATTATGAAGATGGCTAACGTGATCAGTAGCGTCCACGGCGACCCTTCGAAATCGTTTGCGGGCTGCGCGTTGGGCAAAACACCCGTCGCGGAAGGGTTACCACCCAATAGCGTCACGATCGCCGCGGTACCGGCGACCACGCCGCCGTTAAAATCTCCGTTGCGGAAATTGGGCAGGATCTCGCGCTCTATGACGATGCGGCTGGCGGCGTCGGTGAGTGTCCCTTCAAGACCATAGCCGACCTCGATCCGAACCTTGCGCTCATTCGGCGCGACGATCAAAAGCGCACCGGTGTTCTTAGCTTTCTGCCCAATGCCCCACCTACGTCCCAGCTGATAGCCGAAATCCTCGATTGGATAGCCCTGCAGCGACCTCAAGGTAACCACCACAACCTGCTTCCCGGTGGCTTGTTCGAACTGAGCCAGCATTTCAGTCAGCCCTTCCCTGGTCGCCGGCGACAGTATGCCCGCCTGATCGACGACGCGTCCGGTGAGCTGAGGAAAATCGGGCCCGGCCGCCAAAGCAGGAATTGCCAGCGGCAAAACGACCACCAGCATCCACCAGCTCCTGCGTGCAAGCGATTTTTGGCTGGCGAGACGAAACCGCTGCATTAGAAGGTGACCTTGGGTGCCTCTTTGGCTTGCTCGGATATGTTGAACGTCTCGCGGACCTTCAGGTCGGGGTACAGCAATGCGGCTACCCATCGGCCCGGAATTGTCCGCAACTCCGTGTTGTAGGTTTGCACGGCAGTGATGTAGTCGCGGCGCGCAATCGCGATCCGGTTCTCGGTACCCTCGAGCTGCGACTGCAAGGCGAGAAAGTTTTGATTCGATTTAAGCTCCGGATATTTCTCACTCACCACCAGAAGCCGGCCCAATGCGCTACCGAGCGCGCCCTGATTCTGCTCCAACTGGTGGAAGGCAGTCGGATTCGACAGAATGTCAGCGGGAATCGTCATCTGGGTCGCCTTCGCACGCGCCTCGATCACGGCCGTAAGGGTGGCCTGCTCCTGCTTAGCGTAACCCTTAACCGTTTCGACAAGATTCGGAATAAGGTCGGATCGACGCTGATATTGGTTCAAGACCTCGCTCCAAGCGGCTTTCACCTGTTCATCGAGCGTCGGGAGTCTGTTTACCCCACACGCCGAAAGGCCAACCACGAGAAAGGCGAGAATTGACAGAGAAGCAGGCAATGGCAGTCGCTTGCGGGACACCAAACCACCTCCTGCATTGGAACTTGATCATTAGAACCTGATCGCATTATTGAGGGTATCATCTCCGCTTGATTACCTAACAACATCAGCCGCAATCTTCCCGCACCGTCGCAGGTTGATAAAGGAACATCATTCCGACGTCGGCCTTGGCCCGCTCTATTCAAGGCGGCGGGCCGCTTGACGATAAGGCTACGCGCACAGGGCGAAGCCTTCTGAAGGCTGCAGCCAAGCCAATGACAAACTGGCGCTTTGCCATTAGCTTCAACTTGACGCCAACAACGCCGTGCTTAAGGAACTCGACCTGGTGGCGACGTTTTGGGCAAACGACATCGATTTTCGGCGTGCTGTAGACGTAATCCCGGCCCGAAAGCTGGACGTGCGTCCGCTGATTTCGGTGTGCTACGAGCTGGAGCACATACAGCAGGCTTTCGAGGTGCTGAGAGCCGACCGCGGAAGTCACGGAAAAATTCTGGTGGATTGCAGCTAACCTTAATGGTCAGTTTGACGCCAACTCGGAGGGCTTCGTTGCCGCGAAAATGGCGACACCTGCTGACGGTCAGGAATAGCCGCCCCGGCACGGTATTCGGTTGTTTTTAGCGGGCTTCGCAAAGAACCGGACCCTGAGCCGACCCTCGGGTCTCCTGAAAAGGGCACTAATTTCCTAGAGAATTTTGGTGGAGGCTAGGGGAAATTGAACCCCCGCCAAAGTGACCACATTTGGTTAATTCGGCTCCTTCAATAGCTCGTGGAAAATCGACTTCCAGGGTTCACGGGTGACCTCGGATGGTGGATTAGTTTTGGTGCATGAGCTGGACAAGCGCCTCGGCTTTGACGAACTCGTGGACCGGCACTTGAGCGATTCCCGTCGCCGCAGGAATATCGTTGGCGGTGATCTGGCCGGAACGCGCGCTCAGCCCTTGCGAGCGATGACGATCATCCGCCGGGTTCCGATGGAATAGACTTCGCGCTCGAATCCACCGAATACCGCCGTCAGGTGGAAGCCAACTCCTTCCAGCAGCCGCGTCATCTCGGTCAGCGTGTAGAGCCGGATATTGTGGCCGATGGACTCCCGGCGGCCACCTTTGGGATCGACCACGATGAAATGAACATGCATGCGGCTGGCTGCGAGATCCAAATCGCGCCGTTCGAGGTACAGGGTTCTGTCCGCCCCAGTGTGCCAGTCGTTCTGGATGTAATTGTCGATCGCCCACTCGCGGTTGAGCATATCGAGCAGGAGCATTCCGCCGGACTTAAGAGCCTTCGCCGCAGCTTGCAGGACCTTCAAATCCTCGGCCTCCGACTCGAGGTAGCCGAACGAGGAATACATATTGACGATCGCGTCGAACTTGTTGTGGAAGGGAATCTCGCGCATGTCGGCCGCCACCGTCTCAATCGAGACGTTGCTCGCTATTGCTGCCTGCTGCGCGAGTTGGACGTAATCGGGATTCAAATCGAGACCGGTGACTTTGAATCCGCGCTTCGCCAGTTGCACCGCATGACGTCCCTGGCCGCAACACAAATCCAATACCTGCGCGTCCGCTTTCAGATCGAGTGCGCCAGTCACGAAGGAGCTTTCCTTCTCGGCGCGCTCGTCGGTGAACATGTGCCCGTAGACGTTCAGATAGTCGGCGCGAAAAAACTCCACGTACCAGGCGGAGCCTTGCGATGCCATCGCGTCCCTTTCTTCACCCGCGCCGGATGCGGAAATTTTTCGACCCGCGCACGTCCAGCGCTTGAAGATCGCACAAGCCATCGGCCACGTCGAGTCACGAACACGGATGGCCCCAGTACTTTCGTCATGATAGGGTGGCGCGCCAGCGGTGAGGGAGTCAGGGTGGACAAGATCGCAGTACTCGCGAGCGGCGGCCTCGATAGCTCGGTTCTGATCGCGCAAATGGCATCGGACGCCGCCGTATTCCCGATTTACGTACGATGCGGCTTCGCCTGGGAAGAAGAGGAGATTCACGCCCTTCAGTCTTTCCTCGCTGCGCTCAACAACGCGAATGTAAAATCGATGACAGTGCTGTCCGCCCCCGCCGCGTCGCTTTACGGAACCCATTGGAGCGTGACTGGAGCGGAAGTTCCGGCAGCGGACGAGCCCGACGAGAATACCTATCTGCCGGGACGCAACATTTTGTTGATTTCGCTAGCTGCAATTTGGGCAAGCACGCATGAGGTCTCACGCGTCGCTATCGGATCCCTTGGAGGAAATCCGTTTCCGGACGCCAGCCCCCAGTTCTTCGAAGCTTTTGGTCAAGTCTTAAGCACCGGATTAGGACGAACAGTGCTCATCGAGGCACCCATGCGAGGGCTTCATAAGGAGGACATTATCAGGAGATTTCAAAACCTGCCTCTCGAGCTAACGTTAACCTGCATGGCTCCCAGGAACTCTCGGCACTGCGGCCAGTGCAACAAATGTTTTGAGCGTCGGAAAGCTTTCAGGCAGGCGGACATCATCGATCGCACCCTCTATCTCAGTTGCGTTCCTTAGGGATGGAAACCACCTCTCTGCTTACCTATCGCTGGCGCAAACTTTGGGTCTGGGTTCTGGCGATGCTGGTGGTGGGTGTTCTCGACTCCTGCACTTCCCGTCCCGCTGCAAACACCAAGCAAGCATCCAATACCTTTCGCGTCGCACTGCTCACACCTGGACCTGTCAGTGACGCGGGGTGGAATGCCGCTGCATATCAAGGACTAGAGCTCATCAAGACCAAGCTCGGCGCCGAAACTGCGCTGGTGCAGACCAAATCCCCCGCTGACTTCGAGGACGCTTTCCGCGATTTTGCCTCCCGCGGCTTCGATCTGATCTTTGCGCATGGGTTCGAATATACCGATTCCGCGATGGAAGTAGCTCGCAGCTTTCCTAACACCTACTTCGTAGTCAGCTCAGGCAGCACATCCGCGAGAAATGTTGCGTCGATAACCTTCGACGTCGACCAGGCAACCTATGTCGAAGGCGTGCTCGCGGCAGAGGTATCGAAAACCGGCGTGGTGGGCGCGGTCGGCGGTATCGAACTGCCATCGGTCAAGTTATTCTTCGAGGGCTTCAAGCGCGGGTTTCTTTCGGTAAACCCGAAAGGACGCGTCCTGATCAGCTATACCGGCAACTTCGATGATGTCGGAGCCGCGAAGGAGGCAGCACTTGCGCAAATCAGCCAGGGCGCTGATGTGCTGATTCACAACGCCGACGCGGCCGGGCTCGGCGTTTTTCTCGCCGCCAAGCAAGCCCACGCCTATTCCTTCGGGGTGTTCAACAATCAGAGCGATGTCGCCCCGGACGTGATCCTGGCCAGTGCAGTGACATCAAACGCGCTGGCGTTCCTGAAAATCGCGACCGAAGTCAAAGAGAAGCGCTTTCATGCCGGAATGCTGGTGTTTGGGATGCAAGATGGGATGGTGAGTCTCGTGTACAATCCCAAGCTCGAGTCGCGGATTCCTCCCGCCGCTCTTCAGCGCGCGCGCAAAGTTGAGCATGACCTTGCGACCGGTCAGCTCATCCTTGCGCCGACCATCTTAAGTCTGCCAACGAAATAGGGAGCTGATGTTCGGCACCGCTGATTGACCGAGAGTGGTGAGGTCCTCGGGATCGATGTTGTAGCTAGTATATCGCCCGACAGTCGATCCGCTGACATCGATGCCGAGCATCAGCAGTTTCGCCATGGATCCGCGGTGCTCCCCACGTCGGATTCTCCCGACTCATCCGGCCGATCAGGGTCCGGAGTTCGCCCTCGATCCAGGGTCTGCCACCAAGACTTCCAGCGCCAATACGCTTGAAAGCCGCGTCGGTGCCGGCGGAGCACCGTCTCGGGACTTTACGATGACCATGGTGTCCAACCGCGATGGGAATTCGATACAACCAGACTAGGATCAGACGGTCGATGTTCCGCAACCGGACGCGCGGGTGCCGGCGGCTCAACACCAGCAGCTGTTGACGCAGGGCTAGAACCTCCGCCTCCCGCGACGCACTAGCTTCGACCACCGACCGCAGTGCAAGCAAGATTCCGGTCGGCCACCTCAACCTGGGACGTTGCAGTTAGCATACTCGCGCGCCTTCCTCATGCGGGATGAAATTTTGACCAGCGACAGGGCTGGTAGC
Organism: Deltaproteobacteria bacterium; assembly: GCA_019237115.1. Lineage (GTDB taxonomy): Bacteria > Desulfobacterota > Binatia > Binatales > Binataceae > JAFAHS01. The sequence continues at coordinate 542 of JAFAHS010000042.1, read as the reverse complement.
CCACCTCCACCGCCCACAGGTTTCCTCTGCGTGCGCACATGATTCCGAAAAAACGACTCACCTCGGGGCATGGCTTAACCTCTTCATCCCGCATCCCTCCACCCGAGATCGCCCGATATAAGGCAAGGTCGTCATCGCGTCGTCGAACCAGCGACACTCATGAATCTGTATTTTCGGCCTCCCCTCGTTCCCTTGCCAATTGCTCTCGAACTTCGGCAAGGATCTGGTTCTCGACTAGTATTCCCTGCCTTTCATATCGCTTGCGGGAGCGGCTGAAACGCACAATGACGGCGCCCCGGGTGCTCCTTGCTTTAAGCCTCCGCGTGAGAAGGGCATCACCCGATTGGACAAACTCAAGGTCATCCATGCCGACACATCGCAAGCAGGCGGGGCCTTGATCTTCCATGACCAGCAAGCTGCCCGTACCGCCGCAACGATGACACTTCCACCCCGGCTTCAAAGGCATCACCGCTACCAATTCCGGAGGCCGGTCTGTCTTCTCTGCTATGCGCGCTCGCTTCTTTTCTGAAAGTGCAGGCGAT
>JAFAHS010000434.1 GCA_019237115.1 Deltaproteobacteria bacterium | reverse complement strand
GCATGGCGGAGCGTCGAAAGGAGCAGCCGGCGGAGCCTGCCTTCGTCGCTCACGCCGGCTGGCGGTTCGCAGGGTAGACCCTCACACCTCGATCTCGCCCTCGAGATCGCGCAGATGGTCTCGGAACGTGCGATCGGGATCCGACCGGCGGCGCTCGAGATACGCCGCGAACCGGAATTGATCGCGCAGCGTCACACCCACTTTGACGCGCCGCGCCTGCTCGGCTTCGATATCCCGAACGCCGACCGCGGCGGCGACGATTTCGTCGCAGCGTTCGGCGGGAAAGAACAACACACCGTCGTCGTCGGCGACGACGACATCCCCGTCGGTGACCAGAAAATCGCCCATCCGAGCTTGACCGAACGTCGGCTCTAACCGCGGCTCGAGTTGCATGGGACCGTTGGCCAAGGCACCAAGGCTGAATACCGGTATTCGCAACTCGCGCAATTCGCGCGAATCGCGATGCAAGCCCCAAATGACGATTCCATTCAATCCGGCAGACTGCGCCTCGATCCCGACCAGGTCACCAATGCACGCTTGGTCAAGTCGTCCGCCGTTATCGATCACGAGAATCGCACCACGAGGTGCGTTGCCGATCGCTTCGAGAAAGACATCGACGCTGCCCACGTGGCGTACCGTGACGGCCCGGCCCGCGATGCGCGTGCCTTCGATCAGCGAGGACAACGCGATGCAACGCGGATGGACGCCCACCCGCAAGCATCCATCGGAAAGATTTGAAGTCGACAGGTCAGTTCGCATTCCCATGCTCCTCTCATCAAAAGCCCCTAGGGTGCCCCTACCGCGGTCGCGACACACTTCTCGGCGAAAGCGGGTTAACGCTAAACGTGGGGAGGGAGGCACGTAACATGGAAAAGCCCGAGCCTTCGAATAAGCTAGAGTTCTGGTTCGAGTTTGCGAGCACCTATTCGTACATAGCGGCTATGCGTATCGAGGACCGCCGAAGCGTCTGCGATTCGGTGCGGAACGTTGAGTGATCGCGGCAACACGCCATGCGGCGATGCTTGTCATCCCTCACGCACGACGGCGTACAGCGTGGGGTGAAACTTGTAGGGGATTGCCATGTCTGCAAATTGGGGTTGAGAGGTAGCGTCCTGGAAGGCCCGCGCTGACTGCCAAAGGGCAACGTTAACAAAGCGGAACTCGGCGCTTGGCGACAGGCTCCGGTGAAGGCACGTGGAGATGTAGCCTGGTTGCGTGCTCAGAAACGCACGGGCTCGCTCCCAGCCCGCGATGAAGGCCTCATCTTCTCTTTCGGGTACCTCGAACGCATTGATCAAAACCACCGGTTCGGAGTTCACTATTTTTCCCTTCGTTTTTCCGGCTGAGCGCAAGGGGCCACTACCCAATCCGGGCGGCGTTCCCCAATGCGTCAGTATACTACCATCATGGTAATATATTGTCAATATTGGAAGCGAACCATGTGCTACGCCTCGCCGATGTGCTCCCGAAGGTCGCTCAGGACCGCGGTCGCACTCTTAATCTGCGTTGTACTGAGGCGGCTGGCGATCCGCATCGCCCACGGACGCTGTCGTTTCATCGCTGCATCGAACGTCAACTTGCCCTTCGGCGTAAATAAGACGAGCTTCGCCCGTCGATGATGTGGATTGGCCCCGAAGCGCACCAGCCCATCGCGTTCCATCTCGTTCACCAGTCGCTGCACGGCTTGCCGGGTCAAGCCCATGTTGCGGGCGATGTGCGCCACGGGTAGAGGCGTTGGAGACAAAGCTACCGCGCCCAACACCTGCCAACGCGCGCTTGTCAAGCCAATGTCGGCGACGAGGGCTTCACCCGCAGCTAGCAGACGACCGTTGAGGCGGAATGTTTCTAATACAAGAGCCGTGATCGCTTCAACTTTTGCCTGCGACATGCCTGAACGCTACCGTATTGACAGTACGCTGTCAATACGACCACGAGGTACAATGGAGTCCGTTGGTTCGTGTAGATCAGCGCAGCCTGATGCAAGTAGATAATTTTTGGTAGCGCCAACGGGAAT
>JAFAHS010000424.1 GCA_019237115.1 Deltaproteobacteria bacterium | reverse complement strand
GCGTGATGCTTCCGATGTTCCCGCGTTATCCGGCCTTGTGGGCGGCGATCATCGCTCCACTGTTGTGGACCGGTCTGTTGTGGGCATCGCTCAGCGTGATTAATCCCGTGCTGCAGGCGCGCATCGAATGGGGCTGGTTCATTTTCTGTCAGATAGCATTTGGCGCCGTCGCTGGATTCGTGGTTAACCTCACCGAGCAGGTTCATACCCTGCAGCACATGCCATTTGCGGCTCGTACGGGTATCGAGACGCCGGGCCTCGTCAACAGTGGTGAGGACCGCAATTGAGCACGCGCTCCAGCAGATCGCTTGTCGCGATTGTGGCACTGGCCGCGATCCTGCTCGCGGGATGCGATTCACTTCCCGGTCGCCCCTCGCAGACGGAGATTCCGCTACGACCTAGCGAGGTGACTGACTTCGCGACCTTGTATCGCGAAAACTGTGCAGGCTGCCATGGCGTTGACGGAAGGTTCGGTGCCGCCGTCGCGATGAACAATGCGGTTTATCTCGCGATTATCGACCACGCCACAATGCGCCGGGTGATTGCCGGGGGAGTTTCTGGCACGGCCATGCCAGCATTTGCACAAAGCGCCGGCGGTTCTCTGACCGACCGCCAGATTGACCTGGTGGTCGCCGGCATTTACAAGAGCTGGGCCGGTGCGGAGGATTCGGGCGCCGGCGCTCCCCCTTACTCCAGCACGGTGAGTGGAAATCTCGAGAACGGCGCGCAGGTTTATGCCGCCAGTTGCCAATCCTGTCACGGCCCCGACGGTCAAGGCGGATCTATGGCAGGTTCGGTCGTCGATCCTTCTTATCTCTCGCTAGTTAGCAATCAGTACCTGCGCACCATCGTGATTGCGGGACGCCCCGAGCTCGGCCACCCCGATTGGAAGCATGATGCCTCGGGGCAGCCGTTAACCCCTGCCCAAGTCTCCGATGTAGTCGCATGGATAGCATCGAAACGTCCCACGCCCCTAGCGGCAAACGATTGAAAATGACTGGTCGAAATGGATTCATCCACTGACAAGACCACGCGGCGCCACTTCCTGTTTCAGGTCGGAATAGCGATCAACGCGATCGGAGCTGTGCTATTCGCCATACCGATCGTTGGCTACCTGCTGTCACCCGCACGGCGCTTTACCTGGCTCGACTGGATACCGCTTGGCCCGTTAAGCGACTATCCGGAGAATGAGACCCGCCTGGCGGAATATGTAAGTCCGTTTAAGAAGAAGTGGGACGGTGAAACCGCAAAAATACCCTGCTGGGTACGACGCCTGACCGGCACCCAATTTCAGGTCTTCGCGATCAATTGCACGCACCTCGGCTGTCCGGTGCGCTGGTTCGCCGAGTCCGGACTCTTCATGTGCCCGTGCCACGGCGGGGTGTACTACTCCGACGGCAGGCACGCTTCGGGTCCTCCGCCGCGCCCGCTGTATCAATACAAATACAAAGTCGAGGCAGATAAGCTCTGGATTTACGCCGGTGAACTCCCGACCCTAGGCCATCCCCAGGTATGAACGAGCAGCTCACACGGCTGGGGCGGTGGTTCGACGCGCGCCTGCAGGTCGGTGATGCGATCGCAAGCGCAGCCGAGCATCCGGTGCCCCGCAGCTCGGCCAGCTGGTTGTACGTTTTCGGCAGCGCGACCCTGACGGTTTTTATTCTGCAAGTGCTCACCGGCATTTGCCTCGCGACTGTTTACACGCCCGCCGCCGACCGCGCATGGGACAGCCTGATTTACCTCAACTACCAGCAGCCGCTCGGATGGTATCTGCGCGCGTTGCACGGTTGGGGCTCCAATTTCATGGTAGCCCTCATGCTCATTCACATGATCCAGGTCTTTCTGTTCGGTGCCCACAAGTACCCGCGCGAGCTCACCTGGGTGGCAGGGTGTTTTTTGCTCTTGTGCACGCTTGGCATGGCATTCACCGGACAGGTTCTTCGCTTCGATCAGGACGCGTACTGGGGACTCGGCATCGGAGCCGCGATTGCGGGGCGAACCCCGATCCTTGGTTCCAAGATCGTCGACCTGATTCTCGGTGGACCGATCATCGCCGGCGAAACGCTGTCGCGCTTCTTCGCGCTGCACGTGTTTGTCATCCCGGCATTATTGATCGGCTTTGTCGGCTTGCATGTGTTCCTAGTGTTTAGACTAGGCATCAACGAATGGCCAATGCCGGGTCGCCTAGTGAGCCGGGCCACCTACCGAAGGCAGTACGAGGAGTTGGTACAGGCCGGCGGTGAGCCGTTCATGCCCTACGCGGCGCAGAAAGATCTCGTCTTCGCCGGGCTAATCATCGTGAGCTTGCTCGTGGTAGCGGCGATCGCGGGGCCGATCGGTCCTAACGGGCCGCCTAATCCTACAATCATTCAGACCGTTCCGCGCCCGGATTTCTTCTTTTTGTGGCTGTTCTCGGTATTCGCATTGTTGCCGCCCTGGACGGAAACCGTTTTGATGCTCACCGGTCCGGTCCTGGCGCTCGGACTTCTCTTTGTACTGCCATTCATTTCGGGGGTCGGCGAGAAGAGCTGGCGGCGCCGTCCCTTCTCGGTGGTGATTGTCATCCTGGTAGTCACGACGATCGGCAGTCTCACCTGGCTCGGGACGTTCTCGCCGTGGTCGCCGCACATGAACGCATGGAGCGCCGTGGCCACCCCCATCGAGTATGTCAAAGGCCGCACGCCGCTTGAACTCCAGGGCGCGCTGCTGGTGCAAAGCAAGCAATGTCGCAACTGCCATTCGCTCGGCGGCCGAGGCGGGATGCGTGGCCCCGCGCTCGACACGACCGCGACCCGCCTGACGCGGGGCCAGATGGTACGTCAGATACTCCAGGGTGGCGGTAACATGCCGGCTTACGGCAGTAATCTCTCGCCCGCAGAGGTCAACGCTATCGTTGCCTTTCTTGCGACGATGCATCCGCGCGGGCAGCTGCCGGCGCGCAACTCGGCACGCCCGGCGATTCCCGAATCCGTTTACTATCAATAGGGGAGTATCATTCGCAGGTAAGACACTCGCTCCTGAATTAGAGAAACACCGCCAGCGCGTGGGCATTGCTTTGAATTTGCGTCGCTGTCTGAGTTGGGCAACTCATGGATCTCATCCGCCAGTGGATTCAGAAATACGAGAATGGAGAGCTCACTGACGAACTCGACGAACTTCGCATCGCGGGCTATGGTTAAAAGTTTGTATGAGCAGTGTATTGAGCAGGTCCAACCGGCGGTTGAACTGGGCGATCGCACAGTCTGGTTCACCGAATCATTTGCTGCTCGCGAATTCGGGAATGACACTGGAACGGGCCCCGATTCGGCAGGTCTCAAAACGGACCTGACCTTACATACAGGATGGTAGCCAGGCTATGAGGTCGCGCTTCGCAGAAGTGAGATTTAGATTGATCGCCGCATCGCTCGCGCTGATCACGGGCGGCTGCGTGCTTGGACCAGATTACCATCAGCCCGCAACTCAAGTCGCATCGCGCTGGCAGGAAGCTGCTAATGCGGCCGTGGATACCGGCCGAACTGAGTACCGTGATTGGTGGAGCCTGTTCAACGATCCGGTCCTCTCTAGGTTAATAGAAATCGCGTACGAGCAAAACTTGACCCTGCGGAGCGCAGGCGTCCGCGTGCTCGAGGCGCGCGCGCGGCTCGGAATTGCGATCGGCGAACTCTATCCCCAGCAACAACAATTTACGTCCTCAGTCTCATACATTCGGACACCTGCGACACAAAGCCCTGTGATCGCGAGTACCTACTGGAGCGATGTTTTCGCCGTGCAGTCGACCTGGGAAATCGACGTATGGGGCAAGCTCAGGCGTGGAGTCGAGTCAGCGGACGACGCCTTCCTGGCGTCGGTAGCGAATTACGACGACGTGCTGGTCTCACTGACGGGAGACGTCGCTTCGACCTACGTTCAGATTCGTACAACGCAGAAACAGATCGTCATAGCGCGCGACAACATCGAAAAGCAGCGGCTCGCGGTCCAAATAGCGCGAGCACGCTACGAGGGTGGTGCGGCTACCAAGCGTGACGTGTACCAGGCGACCAATGTCCTCGGCTCAACTGAGGCCGCCATTCCGCAACTGACGATTCAACTCGACCAGTCGAAGAACGCGCTTAGCGTGCTGCTCGGGATGGAGCCAGGGCGCCTGGAGGCCCTGCTAGCTGGCGCCTCAGAGATCCCGACCGCACCTGCCGAGGTGGCGGTTGGAATTCCTGCCGAGTTACTGCGTCGGCGTCCTGATATACGCAAAGCCGAGCTGATGGCCGCGGCGCAGTGCGCACAAATAGGAATCGCGAAGGCGGACTTGTTTCCAACGTTCAGTCTATCTGGCTTGGTGGGAACGTTGGCGACAGATATCGGCAGCTCGCGCCTCAGCGGCGTCTTCTCAGCGGCTTCCCTGACGTTCATTACCGGTCCAACTGTGCAATGGAACATCCTGAACTACGGGCAGATTACGAATAACGTACGAGCGCAAGATGCAAATTTCCAGGCGCTTCTCGTCGATTACGAGAACACGGTGCTGAAGGCGCAGCAAGACGTGGAAAATGGTATCGCACTCTTCACACAGTCGCGGTCGGAAGTGGTATTTCTGACCCAGAGCGTAAGCGCTGCGCAGGGTGCGCTCCGAATCGCCCTGATCCAATACAAAGAGGGCACGATGGATTTCACCACCGTGTTGCTGGCGGAACAGAATCTGTATGCGGCCGAGAATAGCCGCGCGCTTGCTCAGGGAATGGTGCCGTTGGGAGTAATAGCAACCTATCGGGCGATGGGCGGCGGATGGCAGTTGCGCGAAGGTCATGACTTTGTGCCTGCCGGTACCCGCAACGAGATGGCCAAGCGGACCAACTGGGGTCAACTCCTGGCGCCACAGTTATTAAGGCCGCAAGCGCCCGGGCTGCCGTCGGCGAGCGACACCGGTCCCCTGATCAGGCTGCCAGAGTGACGGACCGTATGACGAATAAACCCAGAAAAATTATGCGATGCGCTTGAGAACGAGCACGCACAAATCCACAACTGTCATAGCACTCTGGCTGGCGGCGGTGTTGGGGAGCTTCGGCTGCCGAAGCCATCCCGTCGCGACGGAGCCGATACCCGAGGTCACGGTCGCTCACCCAAGCGTCCGCAACGTAACCGACTACCTAACGTTTACTGGCAACACTGCCGCGAGCGATTCGGTCAAACTGGTCGCGCGAGTGGAGGGCTATCTCGACCAACAGCATTTCGTCGATGGCGCGAGGGTCAAGAAGGGCGACACACTATTTACCATTCAACAGCAACCTTACAGGGCACAATTGCAACAAGCGCAGGCACAGCTCGCCGCGCAACGCGCCTCGCTATGGCACGCTCAGACCGAGTTCAAACGCTACGGCCACTTGCTGCAGCAAGACGCGGCGACGCAGACCGAGGTCGATCACTGGCGTTTTGAGAAGGAAGCGGCGGAAGCTGGTGTAAAGAGCGCCGAGGCGCAGGTATCAATCGCGCAGCTCAACCTTAGCTACACAGTCGTGAAGGCGCCATTCGATGGCCGCCTCGGTCGTCACTTGGTGGATCCCGGTAATGTGGTGGGGTCGGGTGGCGAACTAACAGCCCTGGCGTGGATCGATCGGCTGGATACACTCTACGTTTACTTCACGATCAGCGAGCGCGACCTGCTGCGCCTTGGCCGCCCCCAGCGCCCGCTCTCGAATCAGGCGGTGCCGATTGACTATGGTCTGATGAACGAACAAGGGTTTCCGCACAACGGATTGCTAAACTTTGCGTCGCTGACCGTCCAACCCACGACCGGCACTTTGCAGCTCCGCGCAACGATTCCGAATGCCGAGCTCAGGTTGTTGCCGGGGCTGTTCGTGCGGGTCCGGGTGCCAACCGCCGAGCGTCGTGGTGCCCTGATCGTGCCAGGCGACGCCGTCAGCTTTGACCAGCAGGGCGAGTACGTATTGATCGTCGACAGCGAGAACCGGGTCAAACGGCGCGGAGTAAATACAGGCGCGCAGGTCGGAGAAGGAGTGGTGATTGAAGAGGGCCTTAAGCCGGACGACTGGGTAGTCGTCGAGGGCC
>JAFAHS010000353.1 GCA_019237115.1 Deltaproteobacteria bacterium | reverse complement strand
CCGCGAGCTGGTGACGCCACAAGACGCCGAGCGATACTGGAACACTTTCCCGGCCCGCACAGCCGAGAATGTGGTGCCGATGGAGCAGGCATCCTGACACCCGCTCAGCCATGCGATTGTACCGCCGCTGGCGTTCGCAATGCTGCTCTAGCGAAACCGTGCTCATAAAATATTCAGATTTCTGGATGCCAGCCACCTGCTAACCCGAAAGTGTAATTTAACTTCTAGCTCGCATGTGTAAACCTTACAGGTTATGAGAGTCATCAACCCTGCGTGCCTGTTGGTTTTGATCGTGGCTATCTGCGCTTTGCCTCTCCCAGAACTCGCCCAGGAATCGCGTATCAAGGGTTGGATCGGCTTGGACTTGTATCAGGAGGGCTATAAAGCCGATCGACAGGGCGACTATATCACTGCGTTCAAGAAGCTTTCTTCCTTTCGGAAAATCAATAGCGTTCGGCTCGCGGAATCCAGAACCTCGGATGAGATAGCGTTTCGACGTTCGCTGGATGCCGAACTAGGGCAACTCACTCAGAAAATTCGAGAAGGTGGAGCCGTTCCTGGTGGTGCTGATCAGGGGGACCGTGGCCAGACCGTTCGACAGCCGAGCGGTCTTACTGGCCTAAGTGCTGGTGCCAATACCGGCCAGTCTAATCAGACTCAAAGCTCACGAGAAATCGGGGTCGCCCACCGGCACCCACGGGCGAAATGACGGTTTTGGATTTACCCCGTTGCGAGCGGCAAGATGGACTGGCAAACGTCCGGCAGACCAACGCTTCCGAACGGTGACCGGCCAGCTTGTCGAGCTGGCCTTCCCCGAAATCGCTGGCGCGACCGGACTACAGTTGAATCGAATCCCCCGACTTTTCAATATACTCGAAGCGCCAATTAGACAGTTGTTTGGCCCGAGAAGGTGCTTTCCACAAACGTGCCGTGTGCTAAATATCTGGAAGAAAAGGCGAACGCTCCGTGGCTGCAAAAGCATTCACAGCCGAACCAAGCTACGACGTCTTCCTGAGCTATAACTCAGCTGACCATGGTCTGGTGGAGGACATTGCACACAGGCTGCGTGATAAAGGATTAGAACCGTTCTTTGACCGCTGGTATCTTTCTCCTGGTGCGCGCTGGCGTCCCAAGCTCGAACAAACCCTGAGCTCGTGTAAGGCGGTCGCAATTTTTGTTGGGCCGGGTGAGATGGGCTCCTGGCAACAGCGAGAGGTCGACGTTGCACTCGACCTGCAGAGTAGAAGCTCGAATTTCGCCGTTATACCGGTGTTACTACCTGGGTGTGAGCCCCCGCTAGGCTTTCTTCGTCAATTGACTTGGGTAGATCTGAGGGCCCAAACGCTCGACCGTGGAATAGTAATTCTGGGCAAAGCCGCTCGCGGGGAGCCACCCGGTCCGGACCTGCAGAAAGACTTGGATTCTGTTCGTGCCTCTATCTGCCCATACCGCGGATTGCTCCACTTTCGCGAGGAGGATGCCCCCTTTTTCTATGGCCGCGAAGCCGCCATTCACAAACTGTTCAATGCAGTCCAAAGCGAATCGTTTGTGGCAGTCGTAGGCGCGTCCGGTAGTGGCAAATCATCGGTCGTGCGCGCCGGCCTTGTCCCGCGATTGCGGAGCGACCGCGAAGTGGCGTGGGAGACCGTGATTCTGGTTCCCACCGATCAGCCGCTGAAGGCCCTCGCCAGGGCCCTTGTACCGTTGCTGGAGCCAACGATAAGCGAGGTGGACCGCCTCGCGGAAGCGGCCAAGCTCGCCGAACACTTCCGTTCGGGTACCATTTCCCTTTATGATATCATTGGGCGCATTCTCGAAAAGCAGGCTGGCACCGATCGGGTGCTGATTGTTGTCGATCAATTTGAAGAGCTTTACACCTTGACTTCAGACGACGATGCCCGCCGTCGCTTTATGAATGAACTTCTGACGGCCAGTTTGGGACGTGACGTTAAGGCAACAATCGCCTTAACGTTGCGCGGAGACTTCGTAGGCAAGGCTTTTGCGTATCGACCTTTGAGTGATCGATTACAGGGCGCCCAGGTGAATCTCGGACCTATGACCCAAGAAGAGCTAGCTTGCGCCATCCGGAAACCCGCGGAGAAAGTCGAGCTGAAATTTGAATCAGGATTAGTGGAACGCATTCTCAACGACGTAGGGGACGAACCTGGCAACCTTCCATTGTTGGAGTTTGTACTAAAGGAGCTTTGGGAGGGCCGGCGAGGCCCGTGCTTGCTTAACGAAACCTATGATGACATAGGGGGCCTCAACGGAGCGGTGGCGAAAAAGGCGGACAAGTTTTTCAACGGCCTTTCTTCAGCAGATCAAAAGATCCTTCAACGCATTTTTCTGCGGATTGTGCGCCCCTCTGAAGGTGGCGGCGAAGACACGCGCCGACGCGCACCTTTGACCGAACTGCCCCTCGAAGCGGCACAGCTCGTTCTGCAGCTGGCCGACCAGCGCTTGTTGGTGACCAATCAAGCCCCGAGCAGGTCGGAACAAACCGTGGAGTTAGCGCACGAAGCCTTGATTTCCAATTGGGGCACCTTGCGCTCCTGGGTAAACGAGGATCGTGAATTTTTGCTGTGGCGCGAGCGGCTTGGGATGTTACTGACCGAGTGGGAGCGAGTACAAGAGAGCGACGAAGCACTGCCGCGAGGACCGCTGCTAATCGAAGCGCAAAAGTGGTTTGATCAGCGAAGCCAGGATCTTTCGGACCAGGAGCGCAAGTTCATCACTGCGGGTTGGGAGCTGCGCGCGCGACTCGAGCATGCGGAAAAAAGGCGGCAGGAAAAGGAGCTGGCGCAAGTGCGACGATTTGCCGCCACGCTCGGCGGAGCAGCGGTCACAGCGTTGGTTCTTCTCATTGTATCACTCGTAATGTGGCGTCGGAGTGAGTCGGCTCATACCGCAGCGGAACAGGCGCGCGATCAGGCAGACGGACTGATCAACTTCATGCTGTTCGACTTGCGTGACAAATTGTGGCCGATTGGTCGGTTAAACATTCTCGACGGTGTCGCCAAGAAGGCGAAAGAGTACTTGGACAGGCTACCCAAAAATGTGCTCAACGGCCGGCGTCTGCGAGAGAAAGAAATCATGCTGCGCAACCTTGGTGACGTCTTGGTTCTGCAGGCCAAACTCCCGGAAGCCATGGAGGTCTACCAACAAGCCTTGGCGATGACAAAACGGCTCGCCGACCAAGAAAAATCTAACGCCGATTGGCAACGGGACCTCTCGGCGAGTTACGAAAGGGTCGGCAACGCTCTGGGGGCGCAGGGCAAGCTCTCCGAAGCGCTGGATGATTACCGCCAAGCGCTGGCGATCCTCCAACGGCTCACCGGGCAAGACCCTGCCAACGCCGGTTGGCAACGGGACCTCTCGGCGACTTACGAAAGGGTCGGCAACACCCTGGAGGCGCAGGGCAAGCTCTCCGAAGCGCTGGATGATTACCGCCAAGCGCTGGCGATCCTCCAACGGCTCGCCGGGCAAGACCCTGCCAACGCCGACTGGCAGCGCAACCTTTCGGTGGGTTATGAAAAGGTGGGCGGCGTGCTCGAGGCCCAAGGCAAGCTTTCCGAAGCGTTGGATGATTACCGCCAAAAGCTGGCGATCCTCCAACGGCTCGCCGAGCAAGACCCGTCCAACGCCGGCTGGCAACGGGACCTCTCGGTGGGGTTCGAAAAGGTGGGCGGCGTGCTCGGGGCCCAAGGCAAGCTTTCCGAAGCGCTGGATGATTACCGCCAAGAGCTGGCGATCCTCCAATGGCTCGCCGGGCAAGACCCGTCCAATGCAAGCTGGCAACGGGACCTCTCGGTGGGGTACGAAAAGGTGGGCGGCGTGCTCGAGGCCCAAGGCAAGCTCCCCGAAGCGCTGGACGATTACCGCCAAAGCTTGATAATCCGACAATTGCTGGCCGAGCAAGGCCCGTCCAATGCCGGCTGGCAACGGG
>JAFAHS010000406.1 GCA_019237115.1 Deltaproteobacteria bacterium | reverse complement strand
GCCGTCGTCCGGGTGGCCCCGATCGGCGGCGGACTTGAGTTCCTCGGCGAGGACCGAGGCCCACTCCTTCCAACTGAAATAGCCCATTGCTGAAAGCTGCACCGCGAGTGCAAAGGCTTGCGCTTGCCAGGGCTCCGCAAAAACGGGACCGTCGCGGTCACGAGGGAGTGAAGGCAACGATGCAATTCCCTCGGAATCGTACTGCGAATCAGACGTGCTCAAGGTAGCTGTCCCACATGTCGAGATAAACAGAATCTCGCGGTGAGGCGGCATCGCCCCACAACTCCTGCGCGGTAAAACGCACTGAATATAAGTGCTGAGGCTGCTCGCCGAGAAAATGCGCGTTTGAGTCCGGAAAGACGAATATGCCATGGTGGCGGGCGATCGTGCCCTGTCTGCCTCGAGCGTAACGAGGAAGACGCGTATGGCCGGCCGGATTCATCTTTCGGGCGCGGACATGCTCGCCGACTTTGAAACGAGCTTCGGCTTGCGCCGCCGGCCGCATGTAACTACCACGGTTCGCCGACATGGCGGGCACGGCGGCTGCGCTAAGAGGCGGCGTTGCCTTCGGCGATCCGATCGCAGCCTTGCCGCTTTCAATTTCTTCTCGCGTCACTAACTGATGCTTCACCAGCAGTTCAATATCGCGCGCCAACCATTTCTCGTAGTAACTCATGCGCAGGTAATCAGCCGGCGGGAGTAGTTCGATAGTATGGCGACCTGCATCGATGTTCCACTTACGCCAGGGGGCGATCGCGCGAGTCATCGCGTACACACGGCCTTCCCAGGTTTCATGAAAAACGGGCTCATCCTTTTCGGGCCGGACAACGCCCATGCCGTGCATCCCGCCCATATCGTGGATTCCGATCATGCCTTTCCGCCTTGTGGTAACGTGACTCTGGCGACGCCGATCATGGCGTCACGTGTGACCAGTGCGGCAAGTTCCTCTTCGGTCATCCTTTCAGTGCCGCTCGGCCGTTCCGGCAGAACGAGGTACCGTATCTCCGCAGTGCTATCCCACACCCGAACCTCGATATCTTCCGGCAAATCCAGCCCGAATTCGCGAAGAACACCACGTGGATCGATGACGGCGCGTGATCGATACGGCGCCGACTTATACCAGACCGGCGGCAAACCCAGGACTGGCCACGGATAACAGGAACATAGCGTACAAACAACCAGGTTATGTACCTGCGCACTGTTCTCCAGCACGATCATATGTTCGCCCTGCGCCCCGACGTAACCTAGCTCTGCGATCGCCTCGCCGCCATCCTTCAGCAGTTGCTCCTTATATGCGGGATCTACCCACGCACGTGCGACAACGCGGGCGCCATTGCGCGGCCCAATCTTGTTTTCGTAGGCATCCACTAAGGCGTCCAGTGCGGCTGGGTCCACCAAGCCTTTCTCGACCAGCAACGATTCCAGCGCCTTGGTTCGCAGCGCCGGATCGGACGGGACGGCCTGATGAGGATGATCGTGCTCTTGACCTTGTGCGTGCATAGGAATTGTGAGGACGACTGATCAGGATCTACAGACTGACTATCACCCTGGCAGGCGTTAGTATACAACCAAACTTCGTCGCCGGCTGTGGGTCGAGCTCAATTCGCGGGACTCACCCTGAAAGAGCTTTTGATACTGCAGAGACGATTTGACGCGGCTTCGAATAGATTGAGACGATCCCTGTTTGGCATCCATCGCCAGCGGAGCAGTGCGAGCAGTTTCGAGCGATAGATCCGTTCCCATCACGTCAGGATATGCCAACTCTCTATCCTGGTACTTGCCTTCTAAAAGAAAACCGCGTTCCTCTGCATGGCGCCGCTTGGCACTCCTGGCTCTCCTGCTCACCGCCGCCTTTTATTCCTTAATCGCGGTTGCCACATTTTCCCTTCGCTTCGTCAACCCACCGACCACAGCGGTTCAAATGGAGCGCCGTGTCCACGCGCTTGTTTCACGCACTCCTTACACGAAGCGCTACCATTTCGTTCCCCTGTCGCGCATCTCGCTGGAGTTACAACGCGCCGTCATCGCCGCCGAGGATGCGGGCTTTTACCGGAACTACGGCATCGCCTGGCACGACCTTGGTCACGCGATCAGCGAAGACATCGCAGATCGACGCAACCTGGGCGCGTCCACCATTGAACAGCAGCTTGCCCGTAATCTGTTTTTGTCCACAAATCGATCCATCCTGAGAAAAGCGATCGAATTCTCCATAGTTCCTTTCATC
>JAFAHS010000242.1 GCA_019237115.1 Deltaproteobacteria bacterium | reverse complement strand
AGCGATGTTCCGCTCATGCCATTGGTGATCCCGTTGAGGTCAAGACGTTCTACGACGACCTCATAGCAACGGGGCACGATCTTGGCGTTTCGATGCCCGTGATGGAGAGCTATGCGGAAGACATCAGGCGGTTTGCGACCACAAAGTAGCCATGTCTGCGCGTCTGCTATCGAGCGCCACTATGCCGCCCTCCCAAACTTCTTCTCCAGAATGGCTGCTCTGCCCATCTGATCAAGCTCTTGACCAAGCTGCTTAATCCTTTCGGCGCGACAGTGACACTCGCTGAGTTCGGAGGACGTTAAGCGGGAGGATCGCCTGAAGACTGTCAATTTGATCGTCAATTAGTTCCCACACTTCATCTCTGATGGCATTGGCTGGGGTTGTCATCGTCGGAGACCTCTCCTGATAGTCTAGCCGACCAAGATTCGTTTGGCAGCGTTTCTTGCTTTGCCTCAAGTTCAATTTTTGTGGAAAAGTTGGGCGTCATTCGGTGCCCTCGACTCCTTAGCGCCGAACCGCTCCATGAGAATGGGACGGATGATAGACGTCCACAGCGCGTAGCACCCCGCACTGGGGTGGAGACCATCCCATTTGAAGAGGTCGCGGCGAGGTTTCCCATTTGAATCGAGCATAGCCGTGCTCACATCCACGAACTGCGCCTGTGGCTGAGTCCGACAGAAATCCTCGATCAGTTGGTTTGTCCGTAGCTGTTTTTCTCGCAGACTCCACCGTCGCGGCGTCGGCTTCACCGACACGAAATAAATCCATGTGGTCGGCAGTTGTCCCTGTACCAACTCTACGAACTCTTGAAAATCGTGGAGAACGGTTTCCGGGCGTTTTGACCAAGGTCGTGCAAGGTCGTTCTCGCCCGCGTAGACCTGTCCCACGTCAGCGGAAGTGGGACAGTGTGAGATCGGAAGTTAAGCTACACCTCTGAGATTCAGTTCACCCAAAACAGGGAGTAGACTGGCGGCGACAGCGGCGCCCCAGCCAGCCCGCGTTTGGCTGGCTGGGGTGCTGGAGCCGGCAGTCTACTCCGGCGGCCCTCGACCGGGCCGGAAGGGTGAACATGCCGGAAGAAAGCAAAGTCGAAACTCTCTCTAGCGAAATGACGGGCGCGACCCGCTCCGCCGAGACCGCCCGCGCTCTGATCCGTAAAACCAAACGCGCCACCCGGCGCCGTTTCCCCACCGAAGAGAAAATTCGCATCGTGATGGAAGGGGTGCGCGGGGAGGTATCGGTGGCGGAACCGTGCCGCCGTGAAGGCATCCACCCCACGATCTATTACAAGTGGCTCAAAGACTTCATGGAGGCCGGCAAAGCACGCATGCGCGGCGACACGCTGCGCGAGGCCACCAGTGACGAGGTCAAGGCCCTGCGCCGGGAGAACGAGCGACTGAAACAGCTGGTGGCCGATCTGAGCGTGGCTAACCTGCTGCTCAAAAAAAGCCAGAGTTAGGGCTGCTGGAACGACGGAGGTATGGGCGGGTGAGTGCAGAGAAGAAACGCGAGGTGATCGAGCTAGTGCGACGGGCGCCGCAGCCCAAGCGTCGGACGATTGCCGAGTTGGGACTGTCGCGTTCGACGTTCTATCGTTGGCAGCGTCGCTATCGCGATCAGGGCGAAGCCGGGCTGATGGACCGTAAGCCGGAGCCGGGGGCGGTGTGGAACCGGCTGCGGCCGCAGGAACAGACCGTGATCCTGGAAACTGCGCTCCAGTTGCCCGATCTGAGCCCGCGCGAGGTGGCCTGCCAGGTCACCGACCATGCCGGGTTCACCGTGTCAGAAGCCACTGTATACCGCGTGCTGAAGCGGCATGGCCTCAACCGAACTATCCCCTTGGTGGGGTTCCCCGCCAGCAAGGAGTTTCGCGTGAAGACCACGGCGTCGAATCAGCTGTGGCAGTCTGATGCCAGTTACTACTTCGTGGTGGGCTGGGGCTGGTACTACTCCATCGAAGTGCTGGACGACTTCTCCCGCTTCGTGCTGGCCAGCGACCTGAAACCGGACATGACGGCCGACTCCATCAGCGAGGTGCTGGAACAGGCGGTCGCCTTCACCGGCATGCGGCAGATACCGGTCGAGGATCGCACCAAGTTGCTCAGCGACCGCGGCTCAGGCTACCTGGCGCGAGCCTTCGAGGAGTACCTGCGCATGCTCGAAATCCGCCACATCTACTGCGCTCCGCACCATCCCCAGACCAATGGCAAGATCGAGCGCTTCCACGAGACGCTCAAAGCACGGATGATCTTGCTGGTTTACACCAGCCCGGACGAGCTGC
>JAFAHS010000389.1 GCA_019237115.1 Deltaproteobacteria bacterium | reverse complement strand
AGCACCTGGTGCTGGTGATGGGCAGCGTCGATCCGCAGAAACCCATTCTGGTGAGGGTGCATCGCGAGTATCTTCCCGGCGACGTATTCGGCTATGCGGCGCGCCCCACCCGCAATCTGCTCCGCGCGGCGATGGAACGCATCGCGGAAAAAGGCGAGGGCGTGCTGCTCTACCTGAAGCGCGAATCCAACGCGATCGCCGCGGAGCTTGGATCGAACGGGCGCGGCGGACATCGGCCCAGCACCCGCTATGGGACCACCGAGGCGGACTTCCGCGACTACGGCATTGGGGCGCAGATCGTGCGCGACGTCGGGGTGCGCAAGATGATCGTCATGTCCGATGCTACTCCCCGCCTTGCCAACCTGCCCGGATATGGACTGGAGATCGTGGGTTCGGTGCCGCTCACCGTGCCCAATGGCAAGCCGGTCGTCACTTCCAGCAACTAGGGTCGCGGAACCCCCAAGTTGCGGGAAGGGTTGTACCAGATCATGTACCGCGCAAATAGGACCCGTGGGACGGCCTCCCGCGTTTGCCCAACGCTGGGATCGGTCAGCAGCGCCGGTGCGCCCTCCCTACGGCCAGCGACCAACTGGACATTGAAGTGGCCGTCGAGGTTTCGCCGCGCGCTCCCTGACTGGGACAAGCCGAGAAGCTGGGTGGCGCTGATCTGGGCGCTGTGCGCAGTTTTCGCGTTCGCTGCACCCGCGTTTGCACTGCCCAAGGCAAATGAAGTTGTGCAGATTGCCGGGCTGAAGCTCGACCATCCACTGGCACCTGGCGGGACGAGCAATTTGCTCGTCGACGCAAGTGTCATGGCAGGCTGGCATATCAACTCGAATCATCCGCTCAGCGACGAGTACATTCCGACGGTGGTGCGAGTCACGGGACCCGCTTCGGTTAGCGCTGGCCCAGTGCAATACCCCAAGGCCGAGGAGGTAGCACTCCAGTTCTCCGGTGGCGACCAGCTCTCGGTCTTTTCGGGCATCCTGATGCTCTCGGTCCCGCTCACCGCGGTGGTGAATTTCACGCCCGCGGGTGACTTGACGGTTTCCATCGATTACCAGGCGTGTGACAACCTGCAATGCCTGAGGCCCACCACGGTCAGCGCGACAATCGCACTCACCGCACTACAAGGCGCCACGGCCGGCGCAACCACGGGTGCCGGGCCTGTCGGCACCGGGACCTCCGCGAGCGCGCCGACCGGTGTGGTCGAGAACGTCTTTGCCCATCACGGATGGGTGCTCGGTTTTCTCGCGGTTTTGCTTGGCGGACTGGCTTTAAATCTGACGCCGTGCGTCTACCCGCTAATCGGGGTCACTATCGCGTACTTCGGCAACCAGGGCGGCGGTCCGCGACGGGTCTTTGCGCTGGCAGTCGCATACGTCCTCGGAATCGCGCTGATGTTCTCGGCGGTTGGAGTGGCGGTCGCACTTTCCGGGGGATTGTTCGGGGCCGCGATGCAGAATCCGCTGGTGCTCTCGGCAATTGCCGCGATGCTGGTCGCGCTGGCGCTCTCGAGTTTTGGCGTGTTCGTGCTGCAGCCGCCGCAATGGTTGATGAATCGCGCCGGAGTTGCGCGCCCCGGTTACGCGGGTGCGCTGCTGATGGGGCTGGGTATGGGCGTGGTCGCGGCGCCATGCATCGGGCCGATCGTGTTGGGACTGCTGCTCATGGTCGAGCGGAGCGGAAATCCGCTCTTCGGATTCGCCCTGTTCTTTACGCTCGCGGTCGGTCTGGGTCTGCCCTACGTCGCGCTCGCGCTGGCGGCGGGTAGTATCCGGCAGCTTCCGCGTTCCGGTGAATGGCTCGCATGGGTCGAGCAACTGTTCGGGTTTGTCCTGATTGGCCTCGCAATCTATTTTCTCGACCCGGTCGTGCCTGGCCACCTGATGGGCCGGATTCTGCCCTTCTACGCGGCCGGCGCAGGAATCTGGCTGGGATTTGGCACGCGCGCAGGACGCGCGTGGCGCCCGTTCCTGGTCTTTCGCGTGGTGATGGGCGCGGCGGCGGTGGCAGCGCTTATCTACTTCGCGATTCCGCGCGCCATGCCTAAACCTCTTATGTTCGAGCCATTTGATACCTCGCTGCTCGCGTCCGCCGGCCAGACCCGCACACCGGTGTTGATCGATTTCTCGGCCGACTGGTGTATCCCGTGCCGCGAGATGGAGCACTCCACGTTCCTGAACCCGTTGGTGGTCAAAGAGGCTTCGCGTTTTGTCAGGCTGCGAGCCGATCTGACCCACCAGGACAAGACCAACCAGGACCTGATGAGCAAGTTCCAGATTCAGGGCGTGCCGACGACGGTTATGATTGATTCCTCCGGCCGGGTGCAGGTCCAAAAGGTGGGTTATATCGGGTCGGACGAATTCCTGGCCGACCTCCGCCGCATCGACTGAAGGGATCGCGCGATTGCGCCAATCCGCACTCGGATCGAGAATCCTCCCGAGGTGGAAGTTGATGCGTCTTGCGCAGATTAGCGATCTCCACGTCGTCGCCAGAGATCGGTTGTGCTACGGCCAGGTGCCAACCAACCAGCAAGTCCGCCAGGCGGTTGCGCACCTCAACAATCTCAAGCCGTCGCCCGACGCGGTCATCGCGTCCGGCGACCTGACCGATCACGGCGGCGATGAGGAATATTCGGCCTTGCGGGAACTCCTGTCGCCACTGAAGGTTCCGGTGTTTGTGATTCCGGGCAACCACGACAGCCGCGAGGCACTGCTCAAATCCTTCGCCGACCAGGACTATATGCCGCCAACCGGGTCACCGTTCGTAAACTACGTGATCGATGACTATCCAATTCGACTCATCGGACTCGATACCAGCGTTCCGGGTCACCATCACGGAGAGTTGTGCGCGCAGCGGCTGCGATGGCTGGAGGGGACTCTCAGCGGACGGCCCGATGCCCCGACCCTGATTTTCATGCATCACCCGCCGTTCCGCACCGGCATCCGCTGGATGGACTCGGCCGGACTGCACGGGGGCCGCGAGCTGGAACTGGTGGTGTCCCGGCACCCGCAGGTCGTCCGGGTGGCCTGCGGCCATGTCCATCGGCCGATTCACGTCGCGTGGGCGGGAACAATCGCCTCGACCGCGCCCAGTACCTGCCACCAGGTGGCGCTGGAGTTCGGCGGCGATGGTTTCGAGTTCATCATGGAGCCGCGCGCCATTCAGCTTCACGTGTGGGACCCCGGCTATGGTCTGGTTTCCCACCTCAGTTACGTCCCGAACTCCTACGAGCCAATGGCGCTGCTGAGCGGTCTCAAGGCGGCCGAGCGCGAGCAGATTGTCGAGCAGAGCAGGCGCGACTACGAAGCGCTGTGCAAAAGCGAATTCGACCGCAGGAACTGGTAAGACAGGCACCGACCCTGGAGATAGCCAAGTCCCACCCGGGCAATCGGCTCGGGACGCGGATTCTTTTTTCACGCCACCCTTGGTACTTTCCACGTGGGCGAGGTCGGTCATGGCAGCAACCAGCGAGCGTTTCGTCAAAGACCTATTCGCGATGGTCAAGGAGCGCCGCTCCTTTGGACGGCATCCGTTGTGGCGCAGGATCGGCGAGGGTAAGGTCGCGCACGATGGGATGAAGATTTTTGCAGCGCAGTTCTTTCTGCAGGTGAGAGAATTTCCCCGCGCGGTAAGCGCGCTGCATTCGCGCTGCTACGACGGCGCCGAACGTCTCAAGCTGGCCGAGAGCCTGTACGAAGAGGAGACCGGCAAGATTTCCGGCAGCGCACCGCATCCGGAGTTGTTCATCCGCTTCGGAACCGGACTGGGGATGAACCGGGAGGATTTAACCGAAGCGACCCCGCTGCCCTCGACCGCTTCGCTGATCGATTGGTTCGAACTTTCCACCAAGGACCGCTCCTTTGCCGAGGGTGTCGGCGCAATCAACGTCGCCGCGGAGGGGCAGGTGGTCACCAATTTCGGTCCGTTTGCGCGGGCGTTGGAAAAACACTACGGCCTCAACCGCGATCAGGTCGCATTCTTCGACGTGCACGAACTGGCCGATCGCGATCACAGCGACGTAGGCGACAACATCTTAAGCCACATGACGCTCGGCGATTTCGAGCGCGAAAAGATACGCGGCGCAGTAAACCGTTCGCTCGATCTGTGGTGGCAGTTCTTTGACGGTATCGAGCGCGCGTGCGGATAATTTTTGCCGAGAATTTAGCTTCCAACGGATCGTTGACCGGCGCATTTACCTGCCAATTGGCATGCTCCCGGCGATGCAGAATGGAGTTTTATTTCGGCGGAAGAAAACTTATCCTGGGACGCTCGTTTACGCCATTTTTTCGCACACCAATAATGCCCAATAAATGGACATTATCTTGAGCCGCCTCATAAATAAAAACTGCGTTTGATTATTGTCTCGTCCGGCTCGTGAGTTCCTTGCCTTCAATGGGCGGAACGCGTATCATGAAGCAGGCTGATGGGCAGGAGGGGACGGTCCCAGCCGCGCTTTGATTTATGGCACAAAAGCAGGGTTCTGACGATTACGGCGCCGAGTCGATCAAGGTTCTGGAAGGGCTCGAAGCGGTCCGCAAGCGGCCCGGAATGTACATCGGGGATACGGCCGAGCGCGGGCTGCATCACCTGGTCAACGAAATAGTCGACAACTCGGTGGATGAGGCACTGGCTGGTTTCTGTACCGAAATCAGCGTGGTGATTCTGGGCGACGACCGCATCTCGATCGAGGACAACGGCCGCGGCATTCCGGTCGATATGCACCCGACCGAGAAGCGCTCGGCACTCGAGGTCGTACATACCGTGCTGCACGCGGGCGGCAAATTCGAGCGTAGCGTGTACAAGGTTTCCGGTGGATTGCACGGGGTCGGCGCCTCGGTGGTGAATGCCTTGAGCGAGGATTTTGAGGTTGAAGTCCACCGCGATGGCAAAATCTATTTCCAGCGCTACGAACGCGGAATCCCGAAATCCAAGGTCGAACAGCGCGGCAGCACCAAGAGCACCGGGACCAAGACCACGTTTTCGCCCGACGAGAAGATCTTCAACGAAGTCAAGTTCAAGTATGAACTGATCGCGCGCTACTTGCGCGAAATCGCCTACTTAAACGGCGGGCTCAAGCTCAAGCTGCGCGACGAGCGCACGGGCAAGCAGGAAGAATTTCACTACGAAGGCGGCATCGCGCAGTTTGTCGAATCGCTGGCCGAGGGCAACGAGTCGCTGCATGACACGATTTTCTTCAAGGGTTCCAAGGACGGGATCGAGACCGAGGTTGCGCTCTTGTGGACTGATTCGCTGCACGAGGTGACCTTCAGCTACGCCAACAACATCCACACCATCGAGGGCGGAACCCACCTGTCCGGACTCAAGTCGGCGTTGACCCGCACCCTCAATTTCTACGCGCAGAAAAACGGACTGTTCAAAACCAAGGAAACCCGGCTGGAGGGTGACGACACGCGCGAGGGTCTGGTCGCCATAGTCAGCCTCAAGATTCCCGAACCGCAGTTCGAAGGGCAGACCAAAACCAAGCTGGGCAACTCGGAGGTCGAGGGCATCGTTGCCGCGCTGGTCAATGACAAGCTGGGCGAGTATCTGGAGGAAAATCCTTCGGTCGCAAAGAAGATTACCAATCGCGCTCTGGAAGCGGCCGCGGCCCGCGAGGCCGCCCGCAAGGCCAAGGAACTGGTGCGGCGCAAGGGCGCGCTCGACTCGGGCCAGCTCCCCGGCAAACTGGCCGATTGCTCCGAACGAGACCCCGCGCGCAGCGAGCTGTTCCTGGTCGAGGGCCAATCCGCAGGCGGGACCGCCAAGGAGGGCCGCGATCGCAAGACCATGGCGATTCTGCCGCTGCGCGGCAAAATCCTCAACGTGGAGCGCGCGCGAATCGACAAGATGCTGTCCTCGACCGAGTTGCGCGTGCTGATTACGGCGCTCGGAATGGGCATCGGCAAGGACAAGGACCTCTCCAAGCTCCGCTACCATCGCATCGTCATCATGACCGACGCGGACGTCGACGGATCGCACATCCGCACTCTGCTGCTCACGTTCTTTTTTCGCCAGTTCATCGAGATCATCGAGAACGGCTACCTGTACGTGGCGCAGCCGCCCCTGTTTCGGGCGAAAAAGGGCAAGAGTGAACGCTATCTCAAGGATGAGAACGCGCTCGAGGACTACCTGAGCGATCTCGGCTCGGAGGCGGTGACGCTGGAGACCGGCAAGGGCAAGGATGCGCGCGAGTTCAAGGGAGCCGCCCTGAAGATGCTGGTGCGCAAGGCGCTCTACTACGACCGCATGTACGAAGCCCTCGAACGCCGCTCCAAGGAACGACCCATCGTGGCGGCGGTGGCCAGGCTTTCCGCCGACAAGACCCTCACCGATGCCAACTTCGAATCCGAGAAGGGTGCCAGGCAAATGGCCGAGGCGCTGCGCAAGGTCATCAAGGACGACAATCTGACCGCGACGGTTCGCGAGGAAGCCGGGGAACGATGGTCGGTGGTGGTCGGGCACAGTCATAATGGCTCCAAGCCGCCCACGGTGGTCGATCTGGTGCTCTTCCATTCGGGCGAGCTGCGCGAAATCCGGCGCCTGGAAGCGGAAATCGACGCGATCAGCTCGCCACTCAAGATCCGGACCGGCGACGCCGAAAGCATCGTGCCCACGCTCAAAGCGGTCGCCGAAGCGGTCCTCGAAGCGGGCAAGCGGGGGGTGGACATTTCGCGCTACAAGGGCCTCGGCGAGATGAACGCCTCGCAGCTCTGGGACACCACCATGAACCCCGAGACCCGTTCCATGCTCAAGGTTCAGATCTCGTCGGTCGAGGAAGCGGAGGAAATTTTCACCAAGTTGATGGGCGATCAGGTCGAACCGCGTCGCCAGTTCATCGAGGAAAACGCGCTCAACGTGCGCAACCTCGATATCTGAGCAGCACCCTTCTGCGCCGATGCCCCACCACGGCAACCTGGACCCGTCGTTCGACGATTCGACCCTGAGGCAATGGAACCCGGGGCGAGGCTCCAGCAGGAAATCCGCGCGATGGTGACCGAGTGCGCGGTATGCGATCGCGATGCGCGCGACGCACAGCAGCAGCGCGGCATCGAGCTGGACCTCGGAGACATCGCTCATCCCGAGGATGCCTTTGACACCGACCTGCTCTGGCATCGCCGCGAACGACATCGCGAGCGGCTGCTTGAGCGAATCAACCAATGGATAGCAACCACGCAGAGCGCAGGCGGGTGATTTCACCAACCAACGTCCCCGAAAGCGGAGTGCCAGGTTTAGATGGCTGAGACGAACGGCAACGAACCGATCCATAACGAACCCGCGCTGCTGAACATCGAAGACGACATGCGGCAGTCCTACCTGGACTACGCCATGTCGGTGAATATCGGACGCGCGCTGCCGGTAGTGCGTGACGGCCTCAAGCCGGTCCATCGCCGGATTCTCTACGCGATGTTCCGCATGGGCCTGCTCGCCAACCGCCGCTATACCAAGTGTGCCGGCGTGGTCGGCGAGGTGCTGGCCAAGTACCACCCGCACGGCGACATGGCGGTGTACGACGCGCTGGCACGGATGGCGCAGCCCTTCAGCATGCGTTACCCGCTGATCGACGGACAAGGCAACTTTGGCTCGATCGATGGTGACCCGCCGGCGGCCTATCGCTACACCGAATGCAAATTGACCCGGCTGGCCGAACGGCTGCTCGCGGACATCGACAAGGAGACCGTCGATTTCATTCCCAACTTTGACGGTTCGCAGGAAGAGCCGGAGATCCTCCCCGCACAGATTCCCAACCTGCTCATCAACGGGTCGGACGGTATCGCGGTCGGGATGGCCACCAACATTCCGCCGCACAATCTCACCGAGGTCACCAACGCGCTGCTTGCGCTGATCGACAAGCCGGACCTGCCGCTGGAGAAAATTCTCGACATCATTCCAGGCCCCGACTTCCCGACCGGCGGGCAGCTGCTCGGCCGGCAGGCGATTCGCCAGGCATATCTGACCGGACGCGGCACCCTGATGATGCGCGCGCTGGCCGCCATCGAGACCGACAAACGGTCGGGTCGGGCGTCTATTATCGTGCGCGAGATTCCCTACCAGGTGAACAAGTCGCGTCTGATCGAGCGGATCGCGGAGCTGGTCAACGAGCGGCGTCTCGACGGTATCAGCGATCTGCGCGACGAATCCGACCGCGACGGCATGCGGATCGTAATCGAGCTCAAGCGCGACACCGATCCGCGCGTGGTGCTGAACCAGCTGTACAAGCTCACCCAGATGCAGCAGGGCTACGGGCTCATCATGCTCGGCATCCATGAAGGGCGCCCGCGCGAGATGGGCCTGCGCGACATCCTGCTCGCATTTGTCGACCATCGTAAGCTGGTTCTGACCCGTCGCACCCAGTTCGAACTGCGCGAGTCTGAAGCACGGCTGCACATCCTGGAAGGCTTGCTCATCGCGCTGAAAAACCTCGACGCGGTGATCAAGCTGATCCGCGCTTCCAAGGATGCCGAGGCGGCGCGCTCCGGGCTGATGAAGCAGTTCAGCCTAAGCCAGCTCCAGGCCCAGGCCATCCTGGACCTGACGCTGCGCCGTCTGACCGGGCTGGAACGCGAAAAGATCGAGACCGAGCACAAGGAAACCAGCGAGACCATCAAGCGGCTCAAGCAGATCCTGGCCGACGAACGCGAGCTGATGAAATTGATCGCGGGCGAACTGGAAGAGATCAAAAAGGAATTCGGCGATGCGCGCCGCACCCAGATAATCGAGGCGGAAGGCGATTTCTCGGTTGAAGACCTGATCGTCGAAGAAGACGTGCTCGTGACCGTGACCCACGGCGGCTACATCAAGCGCACGCCGCTGTCGTTGTACCGCACCCAGCGGCGGGGCGGACGCGGCAAGATCGGTGCGACCACCAGCGAGGAAGACTTCGTCGAGCGGCTCGAGCGGGTCTCGACCCACGACCCGCTGATGTTCTTCACCAGCGCGGGCAAGGTGTATCAGTTGAAGGCCTACGAACTGCCCGAGGGTGGCCGTGCCGCCAAGGGTCGTTCGGTCGCCAATCTGCTGAACCTGGGCGACCAGGAGACCTTGCAGGCATTCATGCCGGTCCCACGCGAGGTCGCGGGCAAGTTCGTGTTCTTTGCGACCAAGCGCGGCCGGGTGAAAAAAACCGAACTCCAGGAGTATGCCAACATCCGCTCAACCGGCATCATCGCGATTAACCTCGAAGATGGCGACTCACTGGTGGACGTGCGCATCACCGATGGCAATCAGCAAATCGTGCTCTCCACCCGCGAAGGACAGGCCATCCGCTTCAAGGAAGCCGAGTCGCGCCCGATGGGCCGCGCAACCGGCGGCGTCACCGGGATGGAGCTGGAATCCTACACCGTCAAAGAGGGCAAGACCGTTACCCTGGTCGAGGATGAAGTGGTTTCGCTGTCGACCGTCCGCGACGACGAGACCCTGCTTACCGTTTCGGAACTGGGACTCGGCAAGCGCACGCCTGCCGAGGAGTACCGGCTGACGCATCGCGGCGGCAAGGGCGTCATAACCATGAACGTCACCGAAAAAACCGGCAAGGTGGTCGCGGTACGCCAGGTCGGCACTGACGAACAGGTGATGCTGATAACCGACGGCGGCAAGGTAATCCGGCTCAACGTCAAGGACGTCCGGATTACCGGGCGCAACGCACAAGGGGTCCATCTGGTGCGGCTGGACCACGACGAGCGCGTGCGCGCACTGGCGGGTCTCGCCGAGAAGGAAGACGACGAAGCCAACGGTAACGGGGCGGACAGCGAAGAGGGGTAATTCCCTGGCTTACCCGGTCGCCCAGGCAGCTTGTGCCGCGGCCAGCGCCTTGCCCCTGGAAAGCTCGAATCCTGCTCCCGCCAGAATTTGCTCGAGGGCGCCCAGCACCAGGGTCACGTTCTCGCGCCGCGAGCTCTCGCCCATGAGGCCTATTCGCCAGACTTTGCCGCGCAGCGGTCCCAGGCCTGCGGCGATCTCGATGTTAAACTGCTGCAGCAATTCCGCGCGCACCCGCGCCTCATCGACCCCCGGCGGCACCTCGACCGTGGTGAGCTGCGGGAGGCGGCGGCCCTCCTGCGCGGCGAGCTTGAGCCCGAGTGCGCCCAGACCGGCGTGCAGCGCGGCGGCGTTGCTGCGGTGGCGCAGCCACCGTTGCTCGAGGCCTTCTTCCATCACCACCCGCAGCGCTTCGTAGAGAGCATAGATCATCGTGATCGGGGCGGTGTGATGATACACGCGCTCGGAGCCCCAGTAGCTGCCAATCGCAGCGACATCGAGGTACCAGGAGCGGCACTTGGACTTGCGCCGCCGTATCGCCTCCATCGCGCGGGCGCTGAAGGTTACCGGTGCGAGCCCGGGGGGCGCACTCAGTCCCTTCTGCGTGCAACTGAAGCAGGCATCGATTCCCCACCGGTCGGTTTCCAGGGGGACGCAGGCAAGCGAGGTTACCGCGTCGACGACCAGTAGCGCGCCGTGAGTGCGGGCCAGCGCCGAGATCTCTTCAATTGGCTGATGGACGCCGGTCGAGGTCTCCGCGTGGACGATCACGACGAGCTTCGGATTGGACACGCTGGCGAGCGCCCGCTTGACCGTGTCGGGTTCGATGATTCGCCCCCATTCCGCCTCCACCTTGTGAACCCTGGCACCCTGTCGCTCGGCGCAGTCGGCGAAGCGTGTGCCAAACGCGCCGTTCACGCCGACGATGACCTGGTCGCCATCTTCAATCAGGTTGGCTGCGATCATCTCCATTCCGGAGGAGCCGGTGCCGGAAGCCGGAAACGTCATCTCGTTCTGGGTTCGGAAGACGGCGCGCTGCAGACGCTTGAGGTCCTCCATCACTTTCACGAAATCGGGATCGAGGTGTCCGATCACCGGCGACATCATCGCCTTCATCACGCGCGGATGAACGTTGGAGGGCCCCGGTCCCAACAGGATACGCGCGGTCGGCCTAAGCTCGGCAAATTGTTCCGTCAATATCCTTCCCCTTCTGACGCGCCCCAAACCGCGCTCGATTCGGCAGGCGCGGGAATCCGCCTATTATTGCCCGTCCCGGGCTGGCGGAAAATGCCGCGCGCGCAGGGGCTGTGCTATTGTTCACCACGTGAGCCACAACGGCACCGCCCAAGCCGCCGCTCTCGACCCGACCCTGGTCGCCGAACTGGCGGCCATCGTTGGCAGCGACGGGATCGTTTCACGGTCCGCGGAGCTGAAAGTCTACGAGTGCGACGGGTGGACCATCGAGAAATGCAGCCCCGACCTCCTGGTCATGCCCCGCACGACCGAGCAGGTAAGCGCGGTTTTGCGGGCGCTGTGGCGACGCGAACTCGCGTTCGTGCCGCGCGGGGCCGGCACCGGGCTGTCGGGCGGTGCGCTGCCGGTCAAGGCACCGGTGATGATCTGTACCTCAAAAATGAACCGGATCCTCGCCATCGACCTCGCCAATCGGCGGGTGGAAGTCGAAAGCGGGGTGGTGAATCTGCACGTCACCAACGCGGTGAAACGCGACCGCTACCTGTACGCGCCGGATCCATCGTCGCAGCAGGCCTGCACCATCGGCGGTAATATCGCGGAAAATTCCGGTGGTCCTCATACCCTCAAGTACGGGGTCACCACCAACCACGTTCTCGGGGTTACCCTGGTCCTTGCCGATGGAGAAATCGTCGAATTGGGTGGACCGGCTGAAGAACGCTGCGGCTACGACCTGGTGGGAGCGGTGGTCGGGGCGGAAGGAACCGCGGGAATCGTCACCCGAGCGGTTCTCAAAATCATCCGCGAACCGGAGGGATATCGAACCCTGTTGGCAACCTTTGCTGACGTCGAGGCTGCCACGCACGCGGTGTCAGCGATCATGGCATCGGGAATCGTTCCGGGCGCGATCGAGATGATGGACCAGCTCATCATCCGCGCGGTCGAGGACGCCTTTCATGTCGGCCTGCCCGCCGACGCGGGTGCCGTGCTGATCATCGAGCTCGACGGGCTTGGCGCGGGCCTCGATGAGCTTGCCTCGCGGGCAACCAGCATCGCGCGCCGCAGCGGCGCATCCGAGGTGAGACTGGCGCGTGACGAAGCCGAACGCGCCGGGTTGTGGAAAGCGCGCAAGCGCGCGTTCGGCGCGGTGGGCAGGCTCGCGCCCAACTACGCCACCCAGGATGGTGTGGTGCCACGCACGCGTCTGCCGGATATTCTGCGCGCGATCCAGGCGATCAGTCGAAAATACGGGGTCGGCATCGGCAACGTCTTTCACGCCGGCGACGGCAACATTCACCCGATTGTCCTGTACGACGAGCGCAAACCCGAGGAGGTCCGCAAGGCGATTGCAGCGGGCCGCGAGATTCTCGCCGCCTGTGTCGAGATGGGCGGCAGCCTGACCGGTGAGCACGGCATCGGGGTTGAAAAGCAGGGCGAGATGCCGTTGCTGTTTTCTCCCGAGGACCTCATCGCGATGACCGAGCTGCGCCACGTGTTCGACCCGCTGGACCGCTCGAATCCCAACAAAGTCATTCCGCGGCCCGGCTCGTGTGTGGAAGTCGCCGCGCCGCACCGCCAAGTACCGATTTGACCGCGTCTTCATCCCCGGTAGACAACTTGTCGACGGACGAAATCGCCCGGCGCGTCAGCTCAATAGCCGGGCAGGTGGGTGCGGCGCAGGGCCGCGCGGCTGACGCCGCGAAGATCCTGGTCGAACCCGGCAACGCGGCAGAACTGGCTGAAGTGGTGCGGGCCTGCGAGACCGATCACATCGCGCTCGCACCGCTGGGAGCGGCCCGAACCCTGTCTCAGATCCGGCCGCAACCGGTCGCGCTCGGCGTGTCGTTGAGCAGGCTCGCGCGGGTGGTGGCGTACGAACCGGAAGATATGACGATCACCGTGGAAGCCGGCCTGAGCGTCGGCGCGCTCAACCGGGTGCTGGCGCCCGCGCGACAGCGCCTCCCGGTTGATCCGTGCGATCCCGACGCGACCACGGTGGGCGCGCTGATCGCCGCCGCCCACGCGGGCCCGCTACGGCTCTCGGAGGGAACGGCGCGTGATTTGCTGATCGGGCTCCGCTATGTCGGCCACCTGGGCCGCAGCGTTCACGGCGGCGGCCGGGTGGTGAAGAACGTGGCGGGTTACGATCTGATGAAGGTGCTGGGCGGTTCGTTCGGCACCCTCGGTATCGTTACCGAGGCAACCTTCAAAGTCCGGCCCCTCGCCGAACGATATGCGCTGGCGAGTGTGGGCTTCGATCGAGCGGAGGAACTTTTCGCGGCCGCGCGCGAATTGCACGACTCACTTCCACTCGCTCATCTCGAGGGCCTGAGTTCCGCTGCCGCCGGCGCGTGCGGTTCTCCCGCCAGATTTCTGCTGGTGGCGGGTATCTCGGGGAGTGTCTCCGAGGTTGCTGCGCTGCGCGCCGCGATTACGCGGGGTGCTGCGCCGGGCGCAGCTTTCGTGGAAGGCGACGAGGCGCTGAGCGCATACGCGCGCTTGCGTGATTTCGATGCGAGCGCATGGGCGCTCGCCGCACGGATAGCCGTGGCGCCCGCACAGCTTTCATCGATCCTCGCGGCCACCGAGGCACAGTATCTGGCTCACCTGGGCAGCGGGGTGGCGACGCTGTTTTTGGTCGAGCCCCCGGCGGACGGTCGCGTCGCGGTTGACCGCTGGCGCCAGGCAGCGCGGCGCGCGGGCGGCCATCTGCGAGTGTTGCACGCCGACCGGTCGCTGCGCAGGTCGGTCGAGTTCTTCGACCTGCCCAATGAGGGGGCGCTCAAGCTGATGCACCGGCTCAAGGCTGCCTTCGACCCGGCAGGTGTGTTCAACCCGGGATGCTTCGTGGGAGGAATTTGATGGCCGCGCCTCCCGCGACTTCGGTCCGCGATGTGGTCGACTACGAGCTGCTGTTCGACTGCGTTCACTGTGGGCTGTGCCTGGAGTCGTGCCCGACCTACGCGGTGACCAGGGCCGAGATGGATTCGCCGCGCGGACGGATCTACCTGATGAAGGCGCTGGCCGAAGGACGTCTGCAACTTGAGGACGATGCCGCCCGCCACCTGGATTT
>JAFAHS010000025.1 GCA_019237115.1 Deltaproteobacteria bacterium | reverse complement strand
CCGTTGGGGGCGCTGGGCGCGGGGCTAACCGTCCTCATCTGGAACTTCGGCGGATGGGAAAATCTGAGCGTGGTCTCCGCGGAAATAGAAAACCCGCGCCGCAACTACGTCCGTGCGATCGCGGTCGCGGTCCCCCTGGTGGCGGCGGCTTACCTTCTGCCCCTGATGGTTTCCTTGAGCGGCGCCACCAACGGCGCGCACTGGCGGGAAGGCTGGTTCTCCGAGGTCGGCAGTGAACTCGGCGGCCCAACGCTCGGCGGGGCGATCGCAATCGGCGGCAGCGTCATGTCGTTTGCAGTCTTTCAAGCCGCGATGCTGTGGGTCTCGCGGATGCCTTACGTGCTCGCGCGCGAAGGTTATTTGCCGGCAGCGCTCCGGGAAATCTGGGCCACCACGGCCACGCCCCGCAGATCGATCATCTGGTGCTGCGTCATCTTCACCCTGCTGGTTCCGATGGGCTTTCTCGCGCTGGTGGTTCTCGACGTCTTCTTCTATATGGCGGCGCTCGCCCTCGAGATGGCGGCGCTGGTCAGGCTGCGGCAGCTGGTTCCCGACCGTGCGGGTTTGTTCACTGTCGGCGGGGGAAGAGTTGGCCTCGTGCTGACGGTGATATTGCCCCTGCTGACCTGGTCGGCAACCTTCGGACTCGCGGTATCCACTGGCGACGGTAAACGCGACTTCACGATCGCGCTATTGCTGGCGCTCGGGGTGTGGCCGGCCTACGCCCTGACGCGACGCCGTTGGGGCGGCCCGGTCACCATCCAGGAGCAACCCGGTTACAGCGGCGCGTCGACCACGTCGTCGAAGCGCGAATAGTCCAGCACCGGTGTTTCGTCGCCTCGGAAGACGGTGATGTCGGCCAGGCGCTTGCCCCACAGTATGTCTTCAGCACCGTAGAACTGTCGCGCGTTTACGGTCTGCGAAAAAGTCTGCTCAAGTCCCGTCAAAGAGACGACGACCATCACGCCCGAGTCCCTGAGCGACTCGGGCGTCTGGCCCGTGAGCGGACTATCGGGCAAGATTTGATGAACCACGGTCCAGCTCAGGGTAAACAACGCGCTGCGCTCGCGTTGCAATCGGAGATCGTAAAATCGGCGCAGCCGTTCGCCCTCGGCGGTAACCTCAACACGCGAAAAGACCAGATGGATCTGTGCTTCGAGAATATGGCTCTCGCGCAGATTCGCCGTCCTGAACATCAGACTCGGAACACCGTCGCGCCTCGAAATCACCGCATAGCGGCTGAACCGCACGCGGGCGGTCGGAAGCGAGAACTTGGCGAACACCAGCCCGGTCATCACGGCAAGTCCGACCAGACCCATCAACGCTTCGAGCGAAGCCAACGCGTTGGCGAAAAACGTGGTCGGATGCAGCACACCGTACCCGATGGTCGACATGGTCTGTACGCTGAAGAAGAACATGTCGGGGTAGGAGTGGGGCCGTGAACCCTGCACCCCTCCGTCGAGCCAGTAGGCCAGGGCGAACAGTGCGTTGGCAGCGGTAAACGCGCCCAGCACCAGCATCAGCAGGATCGGCCACGGCGAGCGAACCAGGTAGTGGTAGAGATCTTGAAAGGGGGTTGCGGGGCGACCGCCAACACTCTGGCTAGACTGCGATCGGTCTTCGGCCATGGCTGAAGAATATACACTTGGCGGGATTGGCTCACCGCCAGTGGCGACTGCGCTTTAGGGTGTTTCGCTCGGCGCTGCGGCGCAAATCAACTGGCCCGTCCGCTTTTGCGGGCCGCCAAGGAACGCCAGCTGGCTTTAGCCACCTCCTCGGAAAGGTCGCGGCTACTTTCCGAAGGCGCCGCGCAGGGCGTCGCCGGCTTGCTTGATTCCTGCCTTGCCCTGGTCCAGTGCGTCGGCGAAGCTCACGAAGCCGTGGGTAACCCCCTCGTAGCGCGTGAGCGTAACCCTGACGCCGGCCCCTTTCATCTGCTCCGCGTAGCGCTCGCCCTCATCGCGCAACGGGTCGTGACTCGCGGTCTCCACCAGCACCGGAGGCAGCCCCGCGAGGTCGTTCGCTTTGTTCGGACAGGCCAGTGGATTGGCCGCGTCTGCCGCTTCGTTGAGGTAGTGAGTCCAGAACCATTCCATGTCGGCGCGGGACAGTACGAACCCATCGTCGGAGAATTGCTTTTGCGATGGAGTGTCGTTGGCGGCCGATATCGCCGGATAGAAGAGCAACTGAAAAACCAGCTTGGGACCTCCGCGGTCGCGCGCCATCAGGGCGCACACGGTGGCGAGGTTGCCACCGGCGCTGTCACCTCCAACCGCGACTCGATTCGGATCACCTCCAAACGACGCGGCGTTGGCGGCGACCCATTGGGTTGCCGCGTAGCAGTCCTCCGGCGCGGCGGGAAATTTGTGCTCGGGCGCCAACCGGTAATCCACCGACACCACGATGCATCCGGCGGCGTTGGCCAGCGAGCGGCAAAGTACGTCGTGCGTCGTGATACTGCCAAGCACCCATCCGCCGCCGTGGAAATACACGAGCACGCCCTTTGGGACCCTGCCCTCCGAGGTGTAGATCCTTACCGGAACCGGCCCATGCGGTCCGGGAATGTGCCGATCCTCAACGCGGTAGACCGCGGGCGGCTCGACGGTGCGCGCTTCCAACAGCGCCTGCATCTTCGCGCGCGCCTGCTCGGGGGTTTCCGCGCGCAGAAACATCGGCCCGGAAGCGTTCGCGAAATCAAGCATCGCCTTCATTTGTGGGTCGAGCGCCACAGCCATCGTCAAATCACCTCGCGGAAATCGGATTCCTAGTAATTCACCACAAAGGACCCAGGAAGAAAAACCCGAAGTCCAAACAACCACGCCGCCGAAACGGTACATCCGTCCGGTTCAGGCGGCTCACAGGCGCACGTGGCGGAGGCGTAGCGCGTTGGTCACTACCGAGACTGAACTCAGGCTCATAGCCGCGCTCGCGATTATCGGACTCAGCAGCAGACCCAGGAACGGGTACAGGACGCCCGCCGCGATCGGCACCCCGAGCACGTTGTAGAAGAAGGCGAAAAACAGGTTCTGGCGGATGTTGCGCATGGTCGCGCGAGACAGGCGTCGCGCCTTCGCGATACTGCGCAAGTCACCCTTCACCAGCGTGACACCGGCGCTTTCCATCGCGACATCGGTGCCGGTGCCCATCGCAATTCCCACCTGGGCGGCGGCGAGCGCTGGGGCATCGTTGATTCCGTCGCCCGCCATCGCGACGATTCGCCCTTGGGCCTGGAGCCGCTTCACTTCTTCCGCTTTGGCGGCCGGGAGCACTTGCGCGCGCACCTCGTCGATTCCGAGTTTTGCCGCTACCACGGCGGCGGTTGCGCGGCTATCTCCGGTCAGCATGACGATGCGTACGCCTTCGTCGTGCAGCGCCTGCACCGCGTCCGGGGTGGAGGACTTGATCGGGTCGGCGACTCCGATCGTTCCCGCAACGCGTCCGTCGACGGCCACCAGCATCACGGTTTGTCCGTCACCGCCAAGTTGCTCGGCCAGAGTTGCGACGCTTAAGTACTCGATACCGAGGTCAGCAAAGAGCGACTCGTTGCCGAGGGCGATTGAATGATCATGGACGATTCCGGTCACTCCTTTTCCCGCAATCGACCTGAAGTCTTTCACCTGAGGCGGCGCCACACCTCTGGCCTCCGCCCCGGCTACGATTGCTGCAGCGAGCGGATGCTCACTGGCACGCTCCAGGGCCGCTGCATAGACGAGAATCTCGCGCTCGCTCGTCGGATCGACCGGGGTGACCGAAACCAGGCGCGGTTTTCCTTCGGTCAGGGTCCCGGTTTTGTCTGCGAGCAAAGTGTCGACCCGTTCGAGAATTTCCAGCGCCTCGGCGTTACGCACCAGCACACCCTCGCGCGCCCCACGTCCGGTTCCGACCATGATCGCCATCGGGGTTGCAAGACCCAGGGCACACGGGCACGCGATGATCAACACGGCCACCGCGTTTACCACCGCGCGTCCCAGTCCCGCACCGACTCCCAGCCAAACAACAAAGGTCACCATCGCGGCCACCATCACCGCGGGCACGAAATAGGCGCTTACCCGATCGGCCAGACGCTGAATCGGCGCGCGGCTCCTTTGCGCGGCACTTACCATCTGCACGATCTGCGCGAGCAGCGTTTGCGTGCCGACGCGTTCGGCGCGCATTACGATGCCCCCCGTGGTGTTAACGGTGCCGCCGATCACCCGATCGCCGGGCTTCTTTGCGACCGGCACCGGCTCTCCGGTGACCATCGCTTCGTCAATCGCGCTGGCGCCCTCGATTACCGAGCCGTCGACCGGGACCTTCTCCCCGGGCCGAACCCGAAGCGTGTCTCCCGGCCGTACCTCGTCCAGCGGCACATCTGAATCGTGACCGTCGCCGCCGATACGGCGTGCGGTCTTGGGCGCGAGTTCCAGCAGCGCGCGAATCGCTCCACTGGTCTGGCTGCGCGCACGGAGTTCCAGTACCTGTCCGAGCAGGACCAGCACCACGATGGCGGCGGCCGCCTCGAAATATGCCGGAATCAGGCCGTCCGCGTCGCGAAGCGAGACCGGGAAAATCTGCGGCGCGAGAGTTGCCAGCACACTGTACACGTAGGCAACACTGACGCCGCTTGCGATGAGCGTGAACATATTGAGATTGAGAGTCTTCAGCGACTGGTAACCGCGCTCAAGGAACGGCCACCCCGCCCACAACACCACAGGAGTTGCCAGAATGAGCGTCATCGTTTGCACCGCGGCGGGAGCCATCATCGCCGTCACGATGCGCTCGGGTAGTACCATCTCCACAAGGATCGGAGTCGTGAGGGCAAGTCCGATCCAGAAGCGGCGGGTCATGCCGCGCAGTTCTGGATCGGCGTCCGCGCTCTCCACCTGCGGCGCGATCGGCTCCAGCGCCATACCACAGATCGGGCAGGCGCCCGGCCCATCGCGGACGATCTCTGGATGCATTGGGCAGGTGTACTGCACGACAGGTGGAGCGCTCGGACCGGCGGCGGGTTGGATCACCGATTTCGGCGAATCACCGACGAACTTTCCCGGGTTTTGCTGGAACTTCGCGAGACACCTCTGACTGCAGAAGTAGTAGGTCGTGCCGTGACGTTCGATCGAACCTGCCGCGGTAGCGGGATCAACGTTCATGCCACAGACCGGGTCCTTCACGGTTGCGGCAGCGGATCGAGCGGGGCTACGGAAGTGCTCATGGTGTTCGTGCTGACCCATTGAGATGGACGATAGCAACCGGCAGTTGGCGGCGCGACACGCCTGTCACGTTAAGGCGTGCACGCCAGTCAACGCCCCCAAGCCAGGGAAGACCGGCACAGCGCCCACGGCTCCAGCGCCTGCTCGTAGCCACTTTCAAGCGCCCAGGCTTTGCGCCAAGAGGTCGCCGCGCGCTCACTCGGGAACATGGCGGAAGTCGGCGTGCCAGCGGGCTTTGAACCATGGTTCGCCGTCGCGAGTTCCGTACACTCCCGCACTTACCGTCATCGCATCGTCGCTGATCCTGCAGTCGAGCATTGTGACTTCGTCGACTGCGAAGGTGCTGCCGCGCAGGTCTGGCTCGACGTGATCCTCATCGAACCGAAGATCGGAGCGCATCTTCGCATGCGCGCGTCCGTCCGTCGCCACCGCATCGACGTGCCCGCGCGGGTTCTTGATTTGTTCATTGGGAACCACGCCGGTTTGGCTGAAAGTCAGATGAAAGGGTCCTTCACCGATGCGCTGATAGCAGAGTCGATAGGTCTTGGGCGTCCAGTAGCCAACCTTGTGCGCTCCGGGTAACCGCTCCAGCTCATCCACCATGACGACCTCGCCCTCCCAGCATCCGCGGAAAACCTGCGGCAGCTTGGGCTCCGCCTGCAACGTGAGGGATGACGACGCGGGCGGTGGTCCCGGCGTGGGAACACTCCCCTTGGGCAGCGTCCCGGGAGTGGGCTGGGCCACCAGCAGGGAGTTCAGGGCAGCCGCAGCGGCGGCTGCCGCAGCGACCGCGGGATCGAGAGTTTGCGGGGCGGGCGCA
Organism: Deltaproteobacteria bacterium; assembly: GCA_019237115.1. GTDB lineage: Bacteria > Desulfobacterota > Binatia > Binatales > Binataceae > JAFAHS01. Next base: position 40,729 of record JAFAHS010000025.1, on the reverse strand, counting down.
ACCTGCTGGGGACTCTGCGGCGTAGCCGTGGGAGCCGGCGCGATTTGCAACGTACCGCCCTCGCCCTCTTGCCCACCCGACCGAACCGAGTGCGGTGTGAAGCTGGGGACGGGCGCCGGATTCTGCGACTGGGTCTGCGGAATTTCCAGGCTGGTTTGTGCCGAAGCCGGCACTGCAACACCGAGCACGAGAAAAAACACGAGCCAGGGCTTAACGCGAATCATCTCAGAACTTCACATCAAGCATACGCCCTGGCCGGTCGGCTCGCCTGATCATTATTGGTTTCTGACCGGCACGGGGACGAACCAGTTCGGTCGTAGCGCAAGCGAGAAGAAGTGGACGAGTTCGGTACGACTGGAGTTGCAACGATCGCGAGTGAAACCGATAGCGCGCGGTTTCTCTCGGGATTCGCCTTTCTCCCCAAAGGGCTGTGCGTTGGGACGCCGGCTACAATCGAGCCCTGAAGGTAGCGGGCCCAGCCCCGGATGGCACAACGACCAAGGTTACGCGGGGCGGATGAGGCCCGACAGTCCGGCGAACATCAGTGGGGTCAGGGTCCACCCGGCCAGGATGTGCAGCCACAAATACCAGCGAAGCAGTGACGCAGAGATGGTGCCTGACTCGGGCTGGCGAGGATTTGGCCGCCAGTACTCTCCCTGATGCAGATCGACCACCGGCAAGAAATTTTCCAACGAATATACGAAGGCATTGAAGGGCGGATAGTGCCCGGGCGCAATGCCGCTCGCGGCGAACTGGCCAAAGGCGTTGGCCTCAGTTGGAGTGATGATTCTCATCCGATATCCGGCGCCGAACAGGGCGGTGCCGAACAGAACGAAACCGAGAATCCACCAGAGCGCACGCAGCGGCCGATAGCCGTAACCGATCGTGATCTGGAGCAGCAGATTCCACATCCGCTCCAGGCGGCCCAGATTGCCGAACTCACGTTGCGCCCGGCGCTGCGCGATCAGCACCTCGGTAGCGCCGCCCATGTCCCCGTCGGAGGTCAGCACGCTGGCGAGTTGCTCGTACGGCTGGGGCCGGTAACCAGGCGCTTGGCGGCCCAACCATCGCAAACGTGCGGCCGCGTCCGTGGGACCGTCGACGATTGACCCGTAGACGAATCCGTCGAGATTCAGATTCCCGGGCGCGGGCCAGCTCAGCGCATCGTCGCCTAGCCCCCCGGCGCGCGCCTCAGTCAGATCAAGGATGGTTCGTGATGTGAGGCTGACATTCACCCAGTAGATCATGCCGGCGACCGCAGCTCGTTGCGCGTTCAGTCCGTTGTCACGGGCACCGCGGAAGTGCGCATCGTTGAAGCTCAGCGAATGTCCCACTTTCGCGAAGCGAAAATCGATGAGGCCGTCGGTGGTGAACCCCTGGTGAAAATCTGCGTCCCCCCCGATGGTAGCTTCCGTCGCGAGAATCGAATCTTCACCCGGACTCGATACCTGCGCGCCGACGAAATCGAGGTTGCCGGTCAGGTGGGTGCGAAACATACTCACCGCGGCGTAATGCCCGTTTAACATCGACAGGTCCCCGTCGATGGTCGCGGAGTCAGCATCAATGGTTCCGGTTGAACTGCGGCGCAGATCGATCCCCTGGGTGCGCGCATAGGTGAGGTCGATGCCGTCCGGAATGTAGCAGGCAAGGATGGTGATTGGACGGGTCAGGACCAGATAGGAAAAATCGATCTGGCCAGTCACGCGGGCTCCGGCAAAGCCCGGACCGCTCGGATGCACGAAGGCGGCGGCCGCGGGGTCGGAAGCAAGCCAGCGGATGATCTCCGCGCGTACGCTCCGCTCGGGGCCCCACCGGTCGGCATGCGCAACCGAATTCGACGGGTCGCCGGGATCGGTGCTGGGACCGAGCCACACCAGGTTGCGGAGCGCCGCGCCCCTGACCAGCAACTGCTCGGCCCGGTTCAGCGCGGCAAATTTTTGTTCCGCCAGTTTCAACAGGCTGGCGCCCGGATCGGTCTGGACCTCGGTTGCAGGGGCCTGCGGTGCGAGACCCGCGAGCAGCAAGGAAATGGCGAGAAGCAATGTGGCGTGCGGAAGACGCGCGATCATCCGCCGATCTCTGCGCGCCACCGCCGGGAGAGCGCAGTAGATGATCGCCCCGCAAGGTAGTCGTGCAGGGCCTGCTGCGCCTGCTGGGTGAGGCCCGCGCGGCTCAAGCTCAGGAAGTGTGATTGCGCAAACACCGCGCGCTGCTCGTCGCTGCCACCGGCACATGCAATATCGCCGAGCGCGCCGCCGAGCAGCGCAGCCGCTTGGTCGAAGTCGGCGCGGGCGAACGCGACCGAGCCACGCGCCTGCTTCAGGCCGATTTCGTTCCAGACGTAGGCGGCGCGGCCGGTTTGCGAACGCGCATACTCTTCCATCTCGGCCAGCGCACTGTCGACTTCCGCCGACTGCCCGGCCCGCTCCAGCGCATAGAGGTAGATGGTGGTCAGGAATGGGAACACCTGCTCGTGCGCCTTGGCCCGGATGTGCGGCGCTATTTCGCTCCAGCGCTCCTGCACCTTGCCGCCTGCGAGCTCGACGTACCAGAGGAGCAGGATCGCATCGGTGTGTTCGACGACCTCGTCGGATTGAAATCCCCAGATGTGGTTGCGGTAGGCATCGAGCGCGCGATCGAAGTCGAGTTGCATCAGATACAAGGACGCCAGGTGGAACCAGTTGTGCGACTGGATGTACTGGCCGAAGGTTTTCCACCGGGGAGCGTAGTCTTCCAGCGCCGCGATCCCCTCGCTCACCCGCCCCTGCTCGCCGTAAACGTGGGCCAGGCAATGCTGCGCCCACATCGAATCCGGGTCCAGCCGCAGCGCGGCACGCGAAGTTTGCTCGGCGTTTTCACGGCGGCCGTTGAGTTCCAGGGCGAACGCGTACATGGCAAGCGCGTGCGGCGAGTCACCATTGGCGCCCGCCAGGTTCTCCATGATTTGCAGCTGGCGTCCGGCGTCACCGCTCTGGAAGCAGTGGAACTCCGCCAGCTTGGCGGCCAGAATGTCCCTCGGCCAGCGTTCGACGATCCGCTGGTACACGCCGATCGCCCGATCGAAGTCTCCGTCGCATCCGGCAGCAACTGCATTGATGAAGTTCTGCTCCCGCTCGTTCAAGTCCGCGCGACGCTGGCGCGCGAGATCCAGGTAGCGAACCCCGCGCCGCGCCTCCAGATTTGACTGCGACAGTGCGTGGAGCACGGCCGCACAGATCTGGAGCATCGCACATTCGGGTTCGCGCCGAGCTGCCGCGGTAATCTCGGCCATACCGGGCTTCAAGGAAACGGCCGCGTCCGTAAAGCGATTGAGCGCGGCGATGGCCTGGTCCGAATCGGTGGTGACTGCGAGTCCCCGGCTGTCTGGTTTCATTTCTGGCTCAGCGAGGTTCGATCGAGCCCGCCCATTCTGGCGCTAGCCTTGGTCAAAAAAAAGGGCGCGTCCCGTTTGGGGCACGCCCTGGTTGTCAGTTTTTTTTGCTTAGCGAAGGTCGAGAAAGCTACCAGGCGCGGAAGTTACCCAGCAGAGGTGCGAACACCGAGCCGTTCTGCCCGAAGTAGCCGGGGTATGGATAGGCCGAGGACACTCCGCCACAGGTCCGCATCTGGCGCGCCACGTCATTGGCTGCAGCCGGATGGCCGGTCGCGAGATCCTGGCGATAGACGTTTTGCAAGCGGCTCAGGTTGCCACACCCTCCAGCGTAGCCCCTGCCGTAGGCGGGCGCGTACCCGTAGTAGTTGTTCGGGTAGTAAGCCCTCGGCGCAGGGCGAAAATAGTCACGATCGTGATCCACCCACCCCTTATGGTGGAAGTCGTCGCGGTCCCGGTGGACCCATCCGTTGTGGCGACCGTTATCATGATCCCAATCACGTGCGCTCGCCGTCATCGGCATCGCCAGCACCAGCATCGCAGCGCCCGCCAACACCATTGGAATCAGCCGTTTGAAGATTCTGTTCGACGTCATCGTCCTTACCTCCGAACTTCTCTCGCTTGACTGATGAAGCATAGGAAGTGCCAGCCTTACCGACGTCGAAATTCGTGTGCAGCTCGCTAAAAGAGTCCTTCTTGCGTCCCAAGTTCTAGCCCGATTGGCGTTTTGGTCTATCCCGAAACGTGCAAAAACGATCGCGATTTCAAATACTTAACGGACGTTAAGCTTAACGCACGTTAATCTTTGCGGGCCGCGTGCGGGTCAGTCGCAGCGCAGAGGACCTTGCGCACGGGATGGCTTTCCGTCGCCGATGCTGACATTGCGTTCGAACGTGGCCTCACACCGGATCACGTCGGCGGGGATTTTCTGGGTGAGCTGCGCTGAGGCATTCGAAACCGCAGGTTCCAGTTGCCGCGGTCAGCGGGGGCCAGTTGGCAGGTTTGCGTGACACTGCCAGCGCCGGTCTTTTCATCGCTGTACACCAGCGGAGCGGCCTGCTCGGGCGGTCCACCGTCTACGGTCACGCGGGCCAGCTTTCGTGAAGCCGTCGTAGCCGCGGGTCCATCCGGCCGGGGTGTGGGTAATCTTCTGCCACAGCGATTGTCGCGGGACACTGCACTTCGCCGCCCAGCGCCCGCCGGGGTGGGCAAATTGCGGCTACACCAAGAGCCGACCACGCAGTATGGGTCTTCATGCACGCCAGACCAGCGCCGCGGCGACTCGTAGCAAGCGTGCGCCGGAATGTGCTATTGTGCTTACGTTCTCTGGAGGCGCAACGCGAAACTATGAGTCCTCTTGACATCGACACGGCCAAAGCCCGTGTACGCGCGTTGTGCCCGCCGCCTGCGCATTAGGTAACAGCAGACATCGGTCATAGTTCGGCGACCGCGGGTCCACACAGAGTGAATCCGCCGGCCGCCGTTTTTTTTTCCGCGGCCCGAATGGGCCCGGGTGAGAGTGGAAAGGAATCCGCGATGCTGGTCCAGGTAGAAAATCTAACCAAGCGCTTCGACACCTTCACGGCGGTCAACGGCGTGTCGTTCCGGATCGAGCGGGGCGAGATCGTCGGGATGCTCGGGCCCAACGGGGCCGGCAAGACCACCACGATCCAGATGATCCTGGGACTTATCACCCCGACCTCGGGCGCGATCCGGATCTTCGGCAAGTCCCTGGCGACGCATCGCGAGGAAATTCTGCAGCGGATGAATTTCACCTCGCCCTACGTCGCTTTCCCGTTCCGGATGACGGTGCACGAGAATCTCAGCGTGTTCGCGCGCCTGTACGGGATCAAGGAGCCGCAAAGGCGGATCGGCGAATGGCTGGAACGGTTCGATGTCGCAAGGTTGCGCGACAAGCCGATCGCGCGGCTTTCGTCGGGCGAGAATACGCGCATCGGGCTTGCCAAGGCGATGCTCAATGATCCGGAACTGCTGCTGCTCGATGAGCCGACCGCGTACCTCGACCCCGAGATCGCCCGCCAGGTGAAAGAGCAGCTGCTGGCAGCGAATCGCGATCGCGGCATGACGATTCTCTACACCTCGCACAACATGGCCGAGGTCGAGCAGCTATGCAGTCGAATTGTATTTCTCAATCACGGCCGGGTGATCGCGATCGGCAGCCCGATCGAAATAACTCACGCGATCCTAAAGGAAGAGCGTGATGAACCCGCGCTGGAGGAAGTGTTCCTGCGCGTGGCACGGGAGGCTCGCGGATGAAAGCACACCGAATAGTCGCGGTGATGGCGCGCCATGCCTACGAAGCGCGGCGCAACGTCGATCGCGTTACCGACATGGTCTATTGGCCGGTGCTCGACGTCGTGATGTGGGGTTTTTTCACTACCTACCTCGGCCACGGCCTCGGTATGCAGCCGGAGGTCATCAAGTTCGTGTTGAGCGCGATCATCATCTGGGGACTGTTCTACTCGTTTCAGCGCGACCTCGCGGTGGGCTTCCTGGACGAGTTGTGGGCGCGCAATCTGATCAACCTGTTCTCGACGCCCCTGACCATCTCGGAGTACATGACGGGGCTCATCTGCGTGAACGTGGCCAAGGCCATGGTCGGTGTTGGCGCGGCTTCGCTGCTGGCTCTGGCGGCCTATCACTTCAACATCTTTCCGTGGTTGCCGGGCTTCGTGCCCTACCTGATCAACCTGATCCTGTTTGCGTTTGCACTCGGCATCATGATCACCGGGTTGATTTTCCGGTACACCACCAAGATCCAGTCGCTGGCGTGGAGCTTTGCCGGGTTGCTGGCCCCGATTTCGTGCGTGCTGTACCCGGTGAAGTCATTGCCGCCGTGGCTGCGCGGGATTGCGTGGACGTTGCCGACCACGCATTCGTTCGAAGGCATGCGCCAGTTGCTGGCCGGAGGCGGATTCAACCCGTACCACTTTTGGTGCGGCCTGGTGCTTAACGTCTTCTACTTCTTGTTCGCGATCGGGGTGTTCAGGATAGTCTTCGCGGCTGCGCAAAACCGGGGTCTGCTGGTGAAGCTCGAATAGGAAGATGCCGGGGCCGACAGGCGACAGGACTGGCACTTAAGGTGCGCGATCCTGCTCGCCTGGCGCCCTGGTGGTCGGGGTGCGGTCCGGAGTCACCGCCCTGGAGTGACTGCACCGACCGCGTTCGCGACCGCCGCCGAGGACGTCAGCACATCGGCAGTCGACTGGATCATGGTGAAGCGCGCGTTGGCCAGGTCGCGGTCGGCGGTCAGTAGCTCGACGATCGTGCTCAGCCCCTGGCGATAGGTTTCGATGTTGTCGTCGTAGGCTTCCTGGGCGGCCGCCAGCAATGCCTGCGCGAATTCGTAGCGTTTGACCGCGGTCTGAAAGTCGTAGTACGAGCGCCACACCTCGGCGATGGTCTGCAACTCGAGCGAGCGCACCGACTGCCGCTGGGCGGCGCGGTCCGCCTCCGTTCGACGATCGTCATTCAAGCGCCGAAACCCGGTGAACAGATCCCAGTGAAAGCCGACCAACGCCGCGTACTGCGGCTGGCTGGTGAAATTCACGGGTGCAGCCTGGAAGTTGTACCACCAGTTGGACTGGGTGTAGTTGGCGCTCACTCCGAGCACCGGGAACCAGTCGGCGCGCGCCCGCGCCTGCTCCGCCTCACTCTGGCGAAGCCGCGCGACCTCTGCGGACAAATCGGGCCGTTCACGCACCCCGGTGGCGATCAATTCATCGACCTCCTGCCCGAGCGTTTTTGGGACCGCCTGGTTCTGCAGGGGTTCGACGTCGAGCGGCTGATTGGCCGGAACCCCGATCGCCACCGCGAGCGCGGCGCGCGCATCGTTGACCAGGGTTTTCGCATTCTCGAGTTCGAACTCCGACTGCGCCTTGCGCTCACGCGCCAGCAGCAAGGCGGGTTGCGTTGCGAGTCCCAGGTCGAGCCGCTGCTGAACCGCCTCGAGGTCGGTCCTGGCAAGTTCCACGTTCTCTTGCGCGGCCTGCACGGCGGCTTTCGCGGCGGCGAGCGCATAAAACGACCGTTGTACGCCGAAGACCACGTTCTGCATGACCCGGTTGAATGTGAAGTTCGCCGCCGCCAGCTGCTGCCGCGCGATTTCCGCTTCCGAACTGCGCCGCCCAAAATCGGCCAGCGTATAGGTGAGACTGATCATCGGCTCGACTTGCCATTGCTGAATCGCGGCGGTGCGGGGCAACGCCTGAAACAGAATTCGCTGATAGCCGGCGTCGCCGCTGGTGTTGACCAGCGGGTAGTAGGGCGCTCTCGATGCGCCATAGGCAGCGGCCGCCGCACGGGCATTCTCCCAACTACGACGGGTGTCGGGATTGTTGGTCAGGGAGATATCGATGAGGGTGGCAAGACTCTGGCGTTCTCCGGTCGGCATCGGCGGGTTGGCGGGCGAGGGAATAACCGTCACCCCCGCACCGCGTCTCTGGGGCGCTGGCGGTACCGCATACTCCTCGCGCAGGCTGCGGGCCTCTATCCACGATCGGTCGGGCGCCGGTGGGGCGAACCGATCGGGTTGGATTTCCGGTTGCTCCCGGAAATAGGTACAACCTGCAAAGGTCGCCACCAGCAGCGCGACCGCGGCCAACGCGATTTCGCGGGTGATGAGCCTGCGTCGCAAAAGCCACCCGGCTCCGATTTTCCGCACCTTCCGTTTCTGTTCCCCGCCACTGATTTCCATAGATGTTTTCCGCCCTGTTTCCGTCTAAGAGTCTTTTGGCGCCGCCTCAGCCCCGCCCCGGCCGCGACTTGAATTGAAACCGACCAGATGGTTGGGCACAATCGGGGTGTTTCGATGCGCAAACCCTCGCCGTTATCACTTGCTGGCCTGATGCTGCTGTGCGCATGCGCCGGATGCGACCCGATCATTAATATCGCGGGGGCCAATTTCCCCGCCTGGCTGTTTTGCGCAATCGTGGGTGGAATCGTCGCGATTGCATCGCGGCCGATCTTTGTCACACTTGGTATCGAACCGTATCTGTGGCCGCTGCCAGCCGTCTACATAGCCGTCGCCGTGCTGGCCGCCTGCATCGTTTATCTGACTTTCTTTCGAATCTGATGGCAGCACCGTTACCTTCGGGCGTTCAACCCGCCCGCGACACTGCGCTTCGCGTCGTTGGCCCGACCTTGAGCGCGGCAATTATGCTGGCGGCGATCGTCGCCGCGCTTTATGTGACCCGCATCTACTACGTCTATCCGCGCACCGACGACGCTTACGTCCGCGCCAACATGATCGCGGTTGCGCCGCACGTCAGCGGACCCATCGTGCAACTTCCAATCGTCGACAACCAGTACGTAAAGCAAGGTGCGCTGTTGTTCGTCGTCGATCCACGTCCCTACCGAGCCGCGCTCGATCAGCTCACCGCGAAACTCGCGCTGACCAATCTCGAGATCAGAGCCTACACCGACGCGATCAACGCGGCGGAGGCCGAGCAGAAACGACGGGAAGCCGACCTTGCCTATGACAAGCAATACCTGGGACGCATCGAGCCGCTGCTCGCCAGACATTTTGTGACGGCCAATGACGTCTTTGATGCGCGATCACGCGTTCACGCGGCGGAGGCCGCGGTGGACAACGCGCGCTCTGAGGTGCGCCGCGCGCAAAACAATCTCGGGCAACTCGGTGATATCAACGCACGCCGCAAAGAGGTCGAGGCCGCGGTGGAAGATGCGCGCTTGAACGTCAACTACTGTTACGTGCACGCGCCGTTTGACGGCTTGGTCACGAATCTCAATATTTCGGTCGGGCAGTACGCCAACGAAGGAAAAGACGTGCTGAGCCTGGTCGACGATCGCACCTGGTACGTGGTGGCGAATTTTCGTGAAAACTTCCTCGATCACATTCGCCCCGGCATGAGCGTCGATGTCTACCTGCTGAGCTATCCGGAAAAGCGTTTTCGCGGCCGCGTGCAGGGGGTTGGCTGGGCCCTCTATCAGCAGAACGGAGCGACGGTGGAGGGCCTTCCCGCGGTCGAGCCAACCCTCAACTGGGTGCGCCTGTCGCAACGGTTCCCGGTGCGAATTGTGCTCGATGATCGCGATCCCCTGCGTCCGTTTCGGACCGGGCAGACCGCAGTGGTCACCGTCAAAGGGTTCAAGGACCAGCACGCCCTGCCAATCCGCCCTCTCCAGCAACAGGGGCTTCCTATTGAACCGTGAGATTGGATCATCCGAGCCTGGCAAGGAACCCGTGCCCGACCCGTCCGGTCTTCCCCGTGCCTGAAGCGAGCCTTCGGAAGTCAGGGACTTCTCGCGCCGGATAATTCATCGAATCCGGACCACCGAGTGGTTTGACCTCGCACGTCGTATCAGCGTTTAATCACGGCCATGGCTGGAATTGTTGCTTATGGCTCATACGTCCCATACCGGCGGCTCAAGCGGGCTGCTATTGCACAGGTGCTTGGCGTGGTCGCCAGCAAAGGCGAACGCGCGGTAGCAAGTTTTGATGAAGACAGCGCCTCGATGGCGGTGGAGGCGGTCCGCGACGCCCTCAAGGCCGCGCCCATTGGCACCATCGGCACGCTGCTGTTCGCAACCACCACGCCGCCCTACGGCGAAAAGCTCAACGCCACCGTGGTCGGCGCAGCCGCCCGCCTGCCAAGCTCCATCCGCGCGATGGATGTGACCGGATCGGTCCGGGCCGGCCTCACCTCTCTCCTGCAAGGGATCGATGCGGCTGCCGGCTCTCGCTCTCTGGCCGTCGTGGCGATGGCCGATGCGCGGCTCGGCGCTCCGGAGGGCAAGGCCGAGCAGCAAAACGGTGATGGCGCGGCGGCTTTCGTGCTGGGAACCGATCACGTCATCGCGGAGTGCGAAGCAAGCTCCTCGCAGACCCGCGAGTTTCTCGACACCTGGCGCGCGCCGGGCGAGCAATTCGCGCACTCCTGGGAAGAGCGCTTTTCACTCACGCAGGCCCACGCCCCCCTCCTCAGCAAAACCATCCAGGACGTGCTGGCGCGGGCCAAGGTCTCGCCCGGAGATCTCGCCAAGGTCGTCATCGATGCCCCCAATCAACGCGCGGTCGAAGAGACCCTGCGCGGATTGAAGATCGAGCCGGCCAAGGTATCCGATTCGTTTGCACTGACGGTCGGACAAACCGGCGCGGCCCACGTGGGGCTGATGCTGGCGAGCGTGTTACCGAGCTTGAAGCCCGGCGAGCGGGTGCTGGTCGCATCCGTGGCGGATGGCGCCGACGCGATGGTGCTGCGCGCCACCCCGGCGATCGCCGAATTCAAACCGCTGCGCTCGGTCGGCAGGATGATCGAGTCGAAGGGCGACGTGTCGTACGGCAGCTATCTCAAGTGGCGCGAGATTCTTCCCACCGAGCCACCGCGCCGGCCGGATCCCGACCGCCCTGCCGGCCCGCCGATGTTTCGTGCCGAGCAATGGAAATTCGGCTTTGTCGGCAGCAAGTGCACCAACTGCGGCACCCCCCAGCTTCCGCCCCAGCGCGTCTGTGTGAAGTGCCGGGCCCGTGATAAGATGGAGCCGTATCCATTCGCGGACCGGACCGCGCGGATCGCGACCTACGCGATCGATCGGCTGGCGTTCTCGCTTAATCCGCCAACCATCAACGTGGTCATCGATTTCGACGGCGGCGGACGGTTCCTGGGCGAAATGACTGATTGCGAACCCGAGAAAGTTGCCATCGGTGACGAGGTTGAAATGACCTTTCGCCGTCTCTTTACCGCCGATGGCGTGCACAACTATTTCTGGAAGGCGAGGCCAAAACGATAGGCTGACCGCCTTTCCAAATCTTCTCTCGCAATTCGCGGAGAGATAAGAGTTAGGAGCGGAGGGAGACCATGGCAAGCAAAGGCATCAAGGATCGTGTTGCGATCGTCGGAATGGGCTGCACCAAGTTCGGCGAGCATTGGGACAAAGGCGCCGAGGATCTGCTGGTGGATGCCGCCTACCAGGCCTACGAGTCGGCCGGTATCGGTCCGGATGACGTGGATGCCTACTGGCTTGGCACGATGGGTTCGGGAATCTCGGGACTGACTCTCTCCGAACCGCTCAAGATTCAATACAAGCCGGTGACGCGGGTTGAGAACATGTGTGCCACCGGATCGGAAGCGCTGCGGCAGGCCGCCTACGCGGTCGCATCGGGCGCGTTTGACGTTGCCATGGCGATCGGCGTCGAGAAACTCAAGGACTCGGGCTATTCGGGACTGGTGGGAAATGCTCCTCCCAATGACGGTACCGAAGGGAGCATGACCGCTCCCGCATCGTTCTCACTCCTGGCGCCGGCGTATTTCAAGAAGTACGGACTCGATCCGGAAAAGGGTAAGGACGTGCTGTCGCGCATCGCGTGGAAGAATCATCGCAACGGCGCGCGCAACCCCAAGGCGCAGTTCCAAAAGGAAGTTTCGATCGAAGCGATCAAGAACTCGCCGAAAATTGCTGACCCGCTGGGGATCATGGATTGTTCGGGCGTCTCCGACGGCTCCGCGGCGGCGATCGTGGTCCGCGCTGCAGACGCGCACAAGTACTGCAAGAATCCAATTTACATCAAGGCATTGTCATTCGTCGCTGGACCGGCCGAAGGGCCGCTGTCGCCGGATTACGATTTCACCACCTTCAATGAAGTCGTAGCATCATCGCGCGATGCCTACCGCCAGGCGGGCATCACCAACGCGCGTGAACAGATCAGCATGGCCGAAGTGCACGATTGCTTCACCCCTACCGAACTGGTGCTCTACGAAGATCTCGGCTTCAGTCCGCGCGGAACCGCGTGGCAGGATGTGCTGGAGGGTTTCTTCGACCTCGAGGGCAAGCTGCCGGTCAATCCTGATGGCGGTCTGAAGTCGTTCGGCCATCCGATCGGCGCTTCCGGATTGCGCATGATGTACGAAATGTGGCTTCAGTTCCGCGGCGAGGCGGGCCCTCGGCAGATCAAGGATCCAAAGATCGGCCTGACCCACAACCTGGGCGGCGCTCCCGGTCGCTGCGTCAGCTTCGTATCCGTGGTGGGCCGCAACGTCGGCTGATTTCCGGCAAGCTGGCGGGCAGACCAGGCACCGGGAACAATTCTCGGTGCCTTGTCTTGTGGCCCGGAGGAAATGGCGCCGGTGCGTCCCTGCTCCTGGATTGAAAGCGCGTACTTGGGGCTCGTCATATTTTCGAGTTCGAACGGAAAAACGCGCTCGGCGAGCAGGCCAGACGCCGCTTCTAAAAGAACCCGAATTTGGTGATAGCGGCCACACCGAGTGCGCCGTGCGAGCAACCCGCCGCGCCCGCGCCTGTGACCTCCTGCCCGCCGACGTCTTTGTTCCGACGCCACCTTTGTGGTTCACTGAGCCGCCGAGCGGAAGTTCTCGCTCCAAGGCCTAAGGAGAAACCGCCCCTGTCATCCGTCGCCGACACCTCGCTTGCGGGCGTCAAGCCGTTGCAATTGGCCCCGGGGCCGGGCTTTTTCGCGACCCTCAATTTTGTCCGCAATCCGTTCAGGTTCCTCGATGATAGCGCGCGCCGCTATGGCGACTGGTTCACCTTGCGTGTGCCCGGAGTTGCGCCGTTCGTTTTCACCAGCGACCCCGTCGCGATTCGAGAAATCTTCCAGGGCGACCCCGCAATCTTTCTGGCAGGCAAAGCGAACCGCCCGCTGGGCGCGTTCACGGGCGAGCGATCCCTGCTATTTCTGGATGGTCCAGCGCATTTGCACGACCGCCGCCTAATCCTGCCCGCTTTTCATGGCGAGAGGATGCAGGCGTACGCCGACATCATGCGCTCCGTTGCCGACGCCGAGATCGATCGATGGCCAATCGAGCAGCCATTCCCGATTCATCCGGCGATGCGCGCGATCACCTTTGAAGTTATTATGCGCGCCGTGTTCGGATTGCAGGACAGCCCGAACGCCGCGCTCATCCGCGAGACCCTATCGAAGTTATTCGCCTTATATGCCAGCGGTTTTGGCACCCTGTTCGCCCTGCCTGCCCTACGGATCGATCTCGGCCCCTTGAGCCCGTGGGGGCGCGCGGTCAGGTTGCATGGTGAATTTTCGCAGCTCTTGTTCGCAACCATTCGCGAGCGCCGCGAGACGGTCGCAGAGCCGCGCAGCGATATTCTCTCCATGCTGCTGCTGGCGCGTGACGAGAATGGCGTGCCGCTCGACCAGGAAGCCTTGCGCGACGAAATGTTGACCCTGTTACTGGCCGGGCATGAAACCACCGCCGCGTCGTTGTCGTGGGTCATCAATCGCCTGCTGGGAAACCCCGAGGTCGCCGAGCGCGCGCGCAGCGAGGTCCGATCAGTGACCGGCGCAGAACCAATCGGCGCAGTGCATGTGAACAAGCTTCGCTACCTGGAGGCGGTCATCAACGAGACCATGCGCCTGGACCCGGTGATTCCGAACGCGGGACGCCAACTGCAGGCTCCCGTGACTATCGCGGGCCGTCAACTTCCAGCCGGCGTCGTAGTCGCGCCATGCATCTACCTTACCCATCGCCGCAGCGACCTGTGGGAAGATGCGCTGAAGTTCCAACCCGAGCGGTTTTTGGGCAGCCGAATCGACCCCTATGCATTCTTCCCGTTCGGCGGTGGAACGCGCAGATGTGTCGGCGCGGCTTTCGCGACCTATCAGATGAAAATCGTTCTGGCCCAGATCCTCGCACGCGTCGAACTGAAACCGATCCCCGGTTACACCGCTCGACTCGAACGCCGCAGCATCGCAATAGCTCCCTCCCGTGGTTTACCAATCGTGGTAAGCAGCCGTCGCAGCGGACCCCGGCTATAGGCATCCCCGTTCCTGGGCAAGGGTGAGCGTCGATTCGCCCGCGCTTCACTCCCTGACATCGAGTCCCATTCTGCGCGCGATGATCACCTTCATGATCTCGTTGGTACCCGCGTAGATAGCCTGCACGGCGGCGTCCGCGTAGTCGGTCGCCACGGGATACTCCATCATGAAGCCATAGCCACCAAAGAGTTGCAGGCACTGGCTGGAAACCTTCTTGAGCAGTTCCGTCGTCCACCATTTCGCCATGCTCACCTCGGTCACCAGGTCTTCGTGGCGAACATGCGCGGCCATCAGGCGATCGACAAAAGCGCGTCCCACTTCGACCTCGGTGGCCATCTCGGCGAGCTTGAACTGCGTGTTCTGGAAGGATGAGATAGCCTGCCCGAATGCGCGCCGCTGCTTGGTGTATGCGATGGTGTCTTCGAGGCAGCGCCTGGCACTCTCGATGGCGCCCACCGCGCAGACCAACCGTTCCTGCTGAAGCTTCTCCATCAGCATCTTGAATCCCTGCCCCTCCGCGCCGAGCAGGTTGGTGACGGGAACGCGACAGTCCTCGAAGAACAACTCGCTGGTGTCCTGGCCTTTGAAGCCGAGTTTGTCGAGTTTGCGCCCGCGCACGAAGCCCGGCGCGTTGCCGTCGACCAGGATCAGGCTGATACCGCGATGGGCAGGCTTCGCATTCGGATCGGTCTTGGTCACCACGATAACCAGGTCGGCGAGCTGCCCGTTGGAGATGAAAATCTTCGAGCCGTTGATAACGTAGTGATCGCCCTCGCGCCTGGCGCTGGTGCGAACCGCCGCCAGATCCGAACCGGTACTCGGCTCGGTCATGGCGATTGCCAGGATCGTCTCACCCCCGATCGCCTTGGGCAGGTAGCGTCGCTTCTGCTCGTCGCTGCCGTAGGTGGTCAGATAAGGCAAGCAGATATCCGAGTGCAGCCCCATCATCAGGCCGTGGGCGCGCACCCGGGCGAGTTCCTCCATCACGATTGCGTCATAGAGAAAGTCCACCCCGCCGCCGCCGTATTCCTCCGGCGCGTTTGCTCCCAGAAAGCCGGCCGCACCCATTCTGCGCCAGCTTTCGCGATCGCTGATGCCGTTGCGATTCCATTCGGCGACTTTTGGCTCGATCTCGGTATCAACAAACCGGCGCACCTGCTCCCGGAACATGTCGTGTTCTGCGCTGAATATTTCCCGTCTCATTTGGCTCCTGTTGGTGCAGCAGCGCGAAGCTCCCGCCCGGTCCTATGGATAGGACGAGAAGCCCCTCCACGTAAACCGCCTCGAATCGAGGCGGCAAAGTGGCCGCGCCGGAGGGAAGTTGCGACGTCGCGGGTTGGCGGATTGGTTTGGCTGGCAGACGGCGGTCGACGGCACTCCGCGCCCAATCGTTCCCTTCCACCCCCGCGCTACGACCACCGGGGAACCCGGGACAGGTTGCGGTCCGAGCCAACCTTGGGCGCGCCGGGTTTAACGGTAACGAACGAGTTCCGAGGCTAGCGGGGAACCAATCTGAACAAACCCACGGCCCGATTTTGAAGTACCGGTTGCGGCATGAACGCTGCGCCCAGCTTGTCCACCTCCTCGCGCAGCACCGTCGCGTAGTCAGGTGATTCAGGCGCGCCCAGGAGCAGATACGCACCATCGGTGCCGCGCGCATCCGCGTTCAGTTCGTTCACGACCGCGGTCGCCATCACATCATCGGCAAAGAGCACCTGGGGAATCGGTCCGCCCCATCCGAGCGCACGCTTCGCGAACAGGCGATTTAAGTGGTAATCGGTGAAGCGCTCGCCCGGATCACGCGAATTCAGTGCGACGAAGTTTCGCGACGCGCCTGGGAGGTACAACTCCAGAAGCTGAAGCGAAATATTGCTGACGATCGTGGCCCGGGGCGACACCTTCAGTTCGATTTGTTGCAATGATTCGATGGTTGGTGAGTGCTGCGGTTCGGCTGACAGGCGCACCGAGATCTCTGTGGCAAGCGCAATCAACAGCAGAAGGTCGAGCACCAGCACGCCGATCGTGGCGGCCAGCTTTGTCGCACCTCTCTCGCGCGCGCTGAATGCCGCGCGCATCCAGCGATTGGCCACGACCGCTCCATAGCCTGCCGTGATGAATACGATGAACACCCCGGGAAGCAGGTAAGCGGTTTCGGTAAACAAATCGAAAATGTAGACGGCGAACAGGAGCCCGAGTAACGCGAGGCCGAAGTACACCAGGCGCCGCGTGATACGCCGCTCGCGGTCCAGCAGCGCCGCGATGATTCCGACCAGCGCGAACGCCGCTGCCGGGAATGGATACAGGAAATACCTGGGATCGCCCTGGTCACCCAGCATGCCGTCCAAACCCAACACCGCGGTCACGTAAACGGGCACATTGCCGTGCGGATTTCGCGGCAGGGTCGGTCCAAAGAGATGCGACAGGTTCAACTGACGACCGGATTGCGTGTAAACCTCCGGCACCCACCATGCGTAGCCGCTGCTTAGCGCGCTGCCGAGATTAATTGCATTTGAATGCAGCTGCAGCAGGGGCATAATCGCCAGCGCCACGAAAAAGCCCGCAGTGGCAGCCTCCATGCGGCGAATACCTACGCCTCGGGGCGGAACTGCGATCATCGCAAGCCCGATTGCCCCCACCATCAACCCATTGGTGGGGCGCATGATCGTGGAGAACCCTGCGATGAAGCCCAGAACGATCCACATCGCGTAAAGCGCACCCTCGCGCCCGGGACGGCCTTCCTCCTCGGTAGCACGCGCCAGCGCCCACGCCGCGAGGATCGTAACGGTCATGGTCGGCACATCGCTCAAAACCAGCGTTGAATAGGTGACGAATACGGGGCAGAGCGTGAGCAAGACCGTGGCCAGAGCAGCGCTCGGCCGGTCAAACAACTTGAGTGCCAGGAGGTATACCGCCACGATCCCGCAAAGCCCCAACGCGATGGTGACCGCGTAGAGCAGCGCCACGTCATGGCCGATTATCGGCAAGGCGGCGGCAAGAATGAGCGGATAGCCTTGCGGGTAGCGCGACGGGTAAGAATAACCGCCAAAATGCAGCACCGCTCCCCGACCCTGATCAAGATTCACCGCCTGCGCGGCGTACTCGAGACCGTCCGGCCATGGCATCAGCTCGGCCCCGCGGCGCGACCCCAGCCGCATCATCATGAGGAGTGCGAGAGCGAGCAGGATTGCGAGTGTGATGACGTCGCGCACGCTCCACCCCGGCGCTGCGAGCGTCGTGGAGGTCGGCGAGGTTCGCTTCGATGAGCCGCTCGTCATCGCGCCGGGCCGTCACTCGGCAAGCGACCGGAATCGGCGTGGGGCTGGCCATCGTGCTCGTGGTCCCGCGGCTGGCGCGGCTCTTCTATCCCCAAGTCTGGATCGAGGACGACTTCTATCTGGAAAACGTGTACCTGGTTTCGGTTGGGATGCGTCCCTATCTGGATTTTCTTCACGTGCACTTTCCGGTTCTGGAGTGGGCCGCCGGGGTCTATACCAGGTTATTCGGCGCGAGCCTCGTTTCACTGGAGTTCTTGAACGAAGCCGCAATCTACGCCACCAGTCTGCTCGTGTTCGAGCTGGCGCGCCGGGCGGCAGGTCGGCCGGCCGCCGTCGCGTCGGCGATTCTATATGGTTTCACCTCGCTCGTCTTTCGCTATCACCTCTATGAAAGAGAATGCTTCGTGGCGCCGCTCCTGGTGGGAGCAACGATACTGGTGGCCGACGAAAGCTCTTCGTTGACTACCCGCCGGGGCGCGATGGCGATCGCCGGGCTGCTCGCGCTCGCATGTGCCATCAAGTTGACCGCTGTGGTTCCAGTCGCCGTCCTGCTGGGCTATCTCGGCGTCGTGCGGCGGCGGATGGGCGACGCTATAGCGATCGGCGCCGCGGTCGCGACCGCATTAGCGCTGCTGTCCGCCTTCTGCTACTGGCGCTACGGATTTGAGTTTGTCTTTCAGACCTTCCTCTTCCATTTCATGAAGGGCCGCGACGCGAGGGCTGCGATCGTGCTCTACCCGACCCTGATTCTGGACATCCTGGCGCCGCTGTTTGCTCTCGGGGTGATCCGCTTGCTCGCCGCCAGGCTTGTGAAGGGCGCCGCCGGTCTGGTGCTCACCCTGGCAGCGGCACAGTACTTCTTCTTCGGCCTGCTCAGCCCGACCGCCTGGGGCCACAACTACGTGGAGGGGTTACCGTTTATCGCGATCATCGCGGGCTGCGGCTTGCTCGCCCTTTATTGCGCGATCCGTGATCTCGTCAGCGCCGAGGAGGCGCCGCGGTTGGACTGGATCTGGGCAATCGGTGGTGGCCTGCTTACTCTGGTCTGTCTGCTGTTTCTCACGCCGTTGATGAACGAAAACTGGCTCCGTGACAGCGTCTATGGTTTCGGGTTCGTGCCGCGCGAGGAAATCTCGCGAATTGCTGCGACCGTACACCGGGCGACGACTCCCAATGACCTTGTGATCGCGCCGTCGTTCATTTGCTTCGAGGCAAACCGCCCCCAACTGATTCGCTATCCCGAACTGTACGGAGCGTATCGCGAGGCGAAAGCTGTGTACCAGCGTTACGGTTTCCGCACCGCGCGGCAGCGACTGGGCGCTGCCAACTTCTTCTCTCTCATACGTGACACCGCGCACTACTGGACCGATCCGATTAACGACGCTGTCGTCAAGCGCCGCGTGAAGGTCGTTATCTCCGACTCACCGATCCAGCTGTTGCCCCTGGTGTTGGTTCAGCCGGAACTGCTCGCTAACAGCGGGTATCGGCCAATCCTTCAGACCGAGCACTACACGGTCTGGGAGCTGCAGGCGCCTTCGACCAGTCAGGATGCGCCAGCGCGTGGAGCGTTGTGACCGGAGAGGCTGAGGCTCGGTAACGTTGGTGAATTCCGTCTCTGACTGTCGGCCCAGCAAGATCAGAATGTTAACTGAGCAACTCTTCGCCAGCGAATGAGCAAACCTTGGCCGCCAGCAATAACGAATCGCACCACCCTTCGTGAGGTTGCTTCGCGGAGTTACTTTTAGCGCATGGGTACCGCTACGTCGCATACTTCGTCCTGCGGGCGCGCCGAGGCGAAGTCGCCGAAGTAGACCTCTCGCGGATGACCAGCCAACGTAAGCCCCTGCGAGGCAACCCACGCGGAGACACGGTCGTACGCAGAAGCGATTTGCGGAAATGCGACCTGAGCCTTCGTGAGCCGGACATAGGCCTCGCGGTGTGCAGGTTCGCGGCGCATTCCCGCCCCCTGGGCGCGGGCCCGGTCCGGATCGATCGGAACACAAGCTTCGGCCGGGCCGTCGCTGTCTTCGTTGATTTCGCCGTAGTAGACGACGAAGCGCGTTCCGACTGGACCCCCATACCTGCGCGCCAATTTGGTCAGGCGTCTCATTGCCGCTCCGATCCACGCGGGCAATTGATCCACGTCGACATGTCGCTGTTCGGTCAGAACGAGCTGGGCTGGAACCTCGCGCTGACGGATCTCCGCCAATCCCATGGTTGCATCTCTGCCGAGCAGTTTGCCGCGAATGTATCCGACCAATTCACGCTGCCCTGCGATCCTACGTTCGAACCCTTCCCAGTATGACGCGAGTCGTTCGGCGCCAAGCGGACCCGGTGCAGAGACGATTTCGGCGACCTGCACGAGTGGCATATCGAGGCGTCGGAGCATGACTACCAACCGCGCGGTCGCGAGCTGACTCTCGCGACACCGGCGATACCCGGTGCCCAGGTCGACTTGCGCGGGTTTGAGCAGTCCCACATGGTCATAAAGCCGCAGCGCCTTCATCGATAAGCGCGAGCGCCGCGCGAAGACTCCAATGCTCAATAGGGGGTCCGAGCCGCGCGGTTTTCGGAAGTTCCGCCCGTGTGCCATGCTCATATCGCGATTTCGCGGGCGCGCCTGCCATTCTTCATGCTTGATATCCGGGAGGCGACTCAAATCCTCCGACCACTTCGGATAACCGGGCCGCGAACTCAATGGAGGTTCCGTCTTCCCACATCGGCCCGATGATTTGCATGCCCACCGGAAGACCTGCCCTGGTTCGGCCGACCGGCGCGACGGTGGCAGGCAACCCTGCCAAGGTTGCAAATCTGATCCAGAAGGGGAGTTCCCGCGCATATGATCGTCTGCCCTCGGCACTGGCGATAACGCGCGCTTCCATCGGTTCGCTGTGGTCGTGGCGGAACGCCGCAGTGAAGGTGGTCGGCATCAAGAAGACATCGTGAGTATCGAAGTATTTCTGCCACAGCGCGCGGTAGACGAGTCGGTCCTGTGTCTGGTGCAGCCAGCGAGCATGAGGTGCGGTGGCGGCTGCGGCAAACACATCTTCCGGGTTTCCCTGGAGGCGCTGCCTCAGGCTCTCGCGCGCGTCATCGGGCATCTCGGCGGTTATCAAGGCAAACAGCAGATACATCAAGGTCGTCATGTGCGCGTGCGCATCTACTCCGGCCGGCCAGCCGCGATCCATTTTCGCTCCCGAGCTGCTCAAAGAGGAAAGCGCATTTTCATACACGGATCGAACCTCTGAAGCGAGCGGCGAGGCTGGGTCATCGAAAACATAGCCGACCCGAAAATCTTTGAGGCGGGTGTGACGAGCCGCGGGCATGCGCCAGGTCCACGCCTTGTCATCGTCACCATTGCCTCCACCGAGCACGCTCAGGCTCAATGCCAGATCGGCCGCACTCCGCGCCAGCGGGCCCATCACCGAAAGGTCCATCGGGTAGCCGGGAGAGCCGTCCCAGGGACCAGGCTGGAATCCAGCCGTGCTGACCAGCCCTAGAGAAGGCTTATGCGCATAGACGCCGCAGAAGTGCGCCGGAATCCGTACCGAGCCCATCAGATCGCTACCGATAGTGAGACACCCAAGCCCCGCGGCCAGCGCGGCGGCGCCCCCGCCGGTCGATCCACCCGGCGTGAGGGTGAGATCCCACGGATTGTTCGAAGCTCCGTAGACCGGATTGTAGCTTTGCCAATCGGCCAACATGGCAGACACATTGGTTTTGCCCAGAACGATCGCGCCTGCGGATTCCATACGCTCCACCGCAACTGCGGTCCGGGGACTGATTGCGTTCTTGAGCGGTGGCAAACCCCAGGTGTTGGGCGACCCGCGATAGGCGAACGATTCTTTGATGGTGATCGGCACGCCATCAAGCGCACCGACGGATTTTCCCCCGACGAGGGCAGCCTCGGCTTGTTCGGCACGAGCGAGCGCTTGCTCTCGATCCTGCCAGATGATCGCGTTCAGTTTGGGGTTGTAGCGATCGATTCTCTGGAACTCGAGGTTCAGCAGTTCGGTCGCCGAAATCCGCTTGAGGCGCAACGCATCGGCGGTTTCCGCTGCAGTTGCAAAGGCGGGTTTGAAATCGGATGAATTCATGCTGCCTCCATGTTGGTGCCAACCCTGCGCGTAGTTCACCGTCAAAGCCGCTGGTGCCTCAAGGGAGGAGCAGGTAAGCGCGGTGGTCATCGCGCCGATCCATTGCAATGCAGCCCGACGGTTCACCTTCCTGGCTCTACCGGTCGCCGGTGGCTCCTTCTGCGATGACCATACAGTCTGCCCTTGGGACAAGGTCAATCGGGGCGAGCGGCTGGTGAGGTAGCAGCAACTTGACCTCGGGCCCCTGCCCCGCAGCGAGCGGGCACTGATGCGAAAACGCCCAGAAGACAACCGCTCCCCTTTGCGTTCCCGGGAGGGCCCAGGGTTAGCCTTGCACCTGTCGGAGGCCAACTTGCTCTCGTAAGGCGGCCTTTGCTACGGCTCAGGATACTTCGCCGCGAAGGAGGGTCTATGGCCGCCGCTCTCAAGTCCAAGCCGGTTCACCCTATTGGTGGTGCCGAAGAAGAACATCCCGCACTCGATGCCATCCTGGGCGCGAATCCATTTGTCGGAATCGACGCGGCGCAAATTGTCGGCACTTTCGCTCGGGTAGTGGGGCATCTGGCGGGACATCCGCGTGCAGTCGCGTCCCGCCTCGCCCAACTGACGATCGAATTCGCTCAGATAACCGCGGGGCTCTCCGACGTGGAGCCGGAACAGTCCGACAAGCGCTTTACCGATCCCGCCTGGCAGGAGCATCCGCTCTACCACCGCTTGATGCAGTCCTATCTGGCCTGGCGCGGCGCCATGCACGACCTGGTAGGCGACGAGGACTTTGGCGATTGGAAGGACGCGGGGCAGGCGCGTTTCGTGATGACGCTGCTCACCGAGGCGCTCGCGCCAACCAACCTCCTGGCGGGCAATCCGGCGGCGGTGAAGCGCGTGTTCGATACCGCGGGCCTGAGTCTGGTCGCCGGGCTGCGCAACTTCGCGGTTGATTTGTTTACCAATGGCGGGATGCCGCAGCAGGTGGACAAGCGGCCGTTCGAGATCGGCCGCAATATCGGTGTCTCGCCGGGCGCGGTCGTCTATCGAAATCCGGTGTGCGAGGTAATCCAGTACACGCCGGCCACCGAGCGCGTGTTCCATCGGCCGCTGCTGCTTATCCCGCCGCAGATCAACAAATTCTACATCATGGATCTCGCGCCGGGCCGCAGCTTTATCGAATACGCCGTCAAACGCGGCATCCAGGTTTTCACGATCAGCTGGCGCAATCCGACGCCGGCCGACCGTGAATGGGGCATCGACGAATACGTCTCGTCGTGCAAGGAAGCCATCGAAGCGGCCTGCACGATCACGGCAAACCCCGACTGCAACGTGGTGGGGGTATGCGCCGGCGGGATCACTTCCTCGCTCCTGCTTGGCCATCTCACCGCGGCCGCAGATCCGCGCGTCCACGCGATGACTCTGCTGGTCACCATGCTGGACACGCAGGCGCAATCGATGGTCGGCATGTTTGCCACCGAAGACGCGATTCGCGCCGCGATTCGCCGTTCGAAGAGAAAGGGCGTCCTCGATGGCGCCGAGATGGCGCGCGTGTTTGCGTGGTTGCGGCCCAACGATCTGGTCTGGAACTACTGGGTGAACAACTACTTGATGGGCAAACAGCCCCCGCCTTTCGATATTCTGTTCTGGAACGCCGATTCCACTTGCCTGCCGGCCAGGCTGCACGAGGGTTTTCTCGACCTGTTCCTGCGCAACCCGCTGGTGAATGGCAGTGAAGTCACCGTGCTTGGCACGCCGATCAACCTGCGCGACGTCAAAAACGACCTATACCTGGTCGCCGGGATGACCGATCACATCTGCGCGTGGCGCGCCTGCTATCGTGCTGCCACGATGTTCGGCGGCAAGGCCGAGTTCGTGCTCGGTTCGAGCGGGCACATCCAGAGCCTGGTAAATCCTCCCGGCAATCTCAAGGCGCGGTTCTACGTTAATCAGCGCCTGCCGAAGGATGCCGACGCGTGGCTGCGGGGCGCGACCGAGAACAAGGGCTCCTGGTGGGATCACTGGCTCAAGTGGCTGAGCGCGCGCTCCGGAGAGGATGTCCCCGCGCCCAAATCGACAGGCGGCAATGGTTATACCCCCAGCGATCCCGCGCCCGGGACTTACGTTCACGAACGGCACTAGGCTGGTTCGACTGATGGTGTGATCCAGAGACTGACCCTTTTGCAGACGCAAAAGGGGCGGCCACCCGCCGCCGCCGACGGAAACGGCTTCGGCTAGCGCGAGGCCAGCACCTCTGCGAGGTGACGGACCTCGATGTTCGCCCCGGCGCGACGCAGACCGCCGCCGATTTGCATGAGGCACCCGCAGTCGTTCGACACCAGCACCTCGGCGCCGCTTTCGCGGATTGCGGTCAGCTTGTCGGCGAGCATCGCCCCGGAAATGTGCGGAAACTTCACCGAGAACAAGCCGCCGAAGCCGCAGCACTCCTCGCGCTTGGCGACTTCCATCAACCTGATCCCGTTGACCGCGCTGAGCAGCGCCATCGGCTCCTCGCGCACGTTGAGCTCGCGCATCAGGTGGCATGACGGGTGGTAGGCGACCGCGCGCTCGTAGCGCGCGCCGAGGTACTTAACCTTCATGACACCGACCAGAAACTGCGAAAACTCGTAGACCCATGGCCTGACAGCTTCGGCTTTGGCCGTCAGGCCTGCGTCGGTGGCGAGCAAGTCGGAGTAGAAGATTCGTATCATGCTGGAGCATGAACCGGACGGAACTACAATCGGCGTATCGGGCCGACAAGCGGCCAAAAACTTGCGCGCGAGATCGACCGCTTCGTCGCGAAATCCTTCGTTAAACGCGACCTGTCCGCAGCAGAAGGCGCTCTTCAGCGGTCGCACGCGCAGCCGCAGCCGCCCCAGCACGGTCGCGGCGGCGTCGTAGACCTCGGGAAAAAGCTCTTCCGCGAGGCAGGTCGAGAAAAGCTGGACTTCAGTCATCACGCGGCCACACCACGATTACGTCGAGCGACTTGGGTCCATGCACCCCCATCACGATGCGTTTCTCGATGTCTGCGGTGCGGCTGGGTCCGGTTATCAGGGTCAAGCGATGCGACTCCAGGGCCGCGCACCCCAGCGCGGTTAGCGCCGACGCCAGGTCAGCTTTCATCCTGTCGATCCGCACCACCACCAAACTGACCGGTGGCAAGAGGGTCAGCGCCGAGGGGCGGGTTTCATCGCTCAGGACCGCCAGGGTACCGGTCGATGCGATCCCATAGTCTGCTTCGGCGAGACCTGCATCGACCTGTGCGAGGCGCCTGCGTAATTCCGCCCGCGTGTTGCTATCGACGCTGCCGGTTCGGATCACGTCGATTCCCGATTCACCGAGCGTCTTCCCCACCTGGCTCAGGTCAACCCGTACACCCTCGCCCACCGCGATCGATCTGACCCCGCGCTCGCGAACGATTGTGCCCACCCGATCGGCCAGTTGCTCCGGCGTGACCGGACCGATGATTCGGGCGCCGACCGCTTCCAGTTCACGAGCGAAACGGCTCACCAGCTCGGCGCGATGGCCGTCGGGTTGCAATGACGGCAGCGGCGGCGCCGCATGATTGGGTGCTGGCGCGCCGGCCGCCAGTGCATTCTTCACCCGTGCGACGATTGCTTGCAGATCCGCCATGGTCACTCCTGGTCCGCTCCGAGCTTGCTGCGGCGTGGCCGCGGACGCGGAAAGTCGCGAATCCGAGTCCAATTCGAGAATGGTGGCGGCATGCGCTTGATCCACCCATCACGGGCGAAGGGTTTAAGCGCGATCGCACCGATTTTGCCCAACAATCGTATCGCCGAAGGGTGTCTCGCCAGGCGCGCGAATCGTCGCGCGCCGGCACGGGCGCGAGCAGCCGGGCCCGGCCATCTGGGAGGATCGCTGCGCGCCGCTTCCTTCCAGCGCAGGTGCAGCAGGATCCTTGGAATGTCGATCTTGACCGGGCAGATATCCTTGCACGCGCCGCACAGGGTGGACGCGAACGGCAGATGCGCAGCTGCAGCACCGACCAGGTTGGGACTCACGATCGAGCCGATGGGACCCGGATAGGGCGAGCGGTACGCGTGCCCGCCGATGTGCCGGTATACCGGGCATACGTTGAGGCACGCGCCGCAGCGAATGCAATACAGTGCTTCGCGCAGCACCGGGTCGGCGAGCATCGTGCTGCGGCCGTTGTCGAGGATCACCACGTGCATTTCGCGCGGACCGTCTACTTCCCCGTCGCGACGCGGACCGCCAATGAAATTGGTGTAGGTAGTGAGCTTCTGGCCGGTCGCGGTGCGGGCGAGGATTTCGAGGAAGTGCGAAACGTCGGCCAGCCGCGGGATCACCTTTTCTATGCCCATCACCGCGATGAACACTTCCGGCATGGTCGAGGACATACGGCCGTTGCCCTCGTTCTCGATCACCACCAGCGTGCCGGTCTCCGCGATCGCGAAATTCACTCCGGTTATGCCCAGGTCCGCGCGGAGAAATCCCTCGCGCAGCCGCGCCCGCGCCTCCGCGGTCAGGCGCTGCGGTTCGGAGGTGTACGGAATTCCAAACTTTTCGTGAAACAGCGCGCCGATGTCTTCCTTGGAGAGATGAATCGCGGGCGTGATGATGTGCGAGGGCGGCTCCTGGCGCAGCTGCACGATGTACTCGCCCAGATCGGTCTCGAGCACCTCCATTCCGGCGTCCTCGAGCGCCGGGTTCAAACCGATTTCCTCGGTGGTCATGGACTTGCCCTTGACCACCCGCCTGGCACCCGTGTTGCGGGCCACGCTCACGATGTAGTCGCGGGCCTCCTCGGTGGTCGCGGCGGCAAACACCGCGCACCCGCGCGCTTCTAGCTTGCTGGTCAGCTCGACGATGAGTTCATCCAGATGCGCGATGGCGTGCTCTTTGATTTGGCGCGAGTGCGACCGCTCCTCTTCATAGTCGGAATACTCGGCCTTGACGTGAGCGAAATGGTCCAGGTGCCGACTGCTGGCGTTCTCCAGTTTGCGCTGGAGCTCGCGATCGGCGGCGCCGGCCTCGCTCGACTCAAAGAAGCTGGCGGGTTTGGGCGGTGCGGCCATGGAAGACGACTGCGCCCGCATGCGCTAGTTGATCAGCGAGACCTGGCGCACCAGCCGCAAAACGGCTTCGCGCGCGACCTCGGCAGCGGGATGCTCGGGCGCCAGCGAGAGAAAGCTTTGAAAATCGTCGAGCGCAGCTTTGAAGCATTCGAGGCGCTCGTAAACCTGGCCGCGCTCCGCGAGCTCCTCGACCGCACGCGGGTCGAGCATCAGGATTCGATCGAGCGCACTCAGCGAGCGAGCCCAATCGGATGCACCGGTGTAGATTCCCTTGAGGTTGCGCAGCATCCGCACCAGGATCTGGCGGGCGCCTGCGCTCTTGAGCATGGCGGGGTGGAGCTCCACCGGCTGACGATAGATCTCCGCCAGCTTTGCCTTGACCTGTTCAAGAGTCAGGATGATACCGCCGGAAAACGGATCGATGAGGAGCTCGCCACGTTCGTCGACCGCTTTGACCAGAAAGTGGGTCGGGAACGATACGCCGTAAAGGTTGAGCCCGAGGCGACGTCCCACTTCCAGGTAGATCACGGACAGGGTTATCGGAATACCAAGCCGGCGCTCGATAACGTCATTCAGAAATGAGTTGCGCGGATCGCTGAATGCGTCGCGGTTCCCTTCGAAGCCTTTCTGCTCGAACAGGAACTGCGACAGCAGCTGTACTTTCTCGACCGTGTCATTGCCGGCACTGACGATTGGCTCGGCTTCCCGCGCCAGTTCCGAGAGCCGGTCGACATAGTGGTCGACCTTGAGATCCGGATATTCTTCCTTGGCGATCAGCAGGGCCCCGCGGGCCAGAGGTACGGGCTCGCGTGAAGCCAGCATCGAAAATTCCCGCCGCGCATCATTCATCAGTTCACCACTTTCTCCCAGTCTTTACTTGCGCACAGCTTTTGACAAGCGGCTAGGCGACGCCTCGTTCCAGTCCGGCACGCGCTTCTTCCACAACCAGCGCATCAATGTCGCGTTCCCTGGCGCGTTCCAGCGCGTGTCGTGCACTTCGGCCCCCAAGCTCGCCCAGCGCCCAGGCTGCGTGCGAGCGGACGAGCGCTTCCGGCTCCCGCTCGAGCACCTGTGTCAGCGCCGCCACCGCATCGCGATTTCCGGTGTTGCCCAGGACCACGGCCGCGTTTCGCAGCAGCCCACGCCGTTTCGCGCGCTTGATCGCGCTTTTGCTGAAGCGCCGGCTGAACGTGAAATCATCGAGCGCCATTAACTCAACTAAACGCGGCATCAGGTCCTCGTCGCCGGGTTCTGCCGCGCCGGGGTTCCAGGGGCAAACCTCCTGGCAGATGTCGCAGCCGAACAGCCACATCCCGACTTTCGCTCTGAGCTCGCGCGGAATCGGCCCGCGATTTTCAATCGTCAGATAGGAGATGCACTTGCGCGGCTCCATCACATAGCCGTCTTCGAGCGCTTGCGTGGGGCACAGATCCAGGCATTGGCGACAAGTGCCGCAGTGCTCTCGATAGGGAGCATCCGTGCTATCGAACTCGAGGTCAGTGAAAACTTCGGCTAGAAAAAAATACGAACCGCGCTCGCGCGTCAGCAGCATGGTGTTCTTTCCAAACCAACCCAGGCGCGCCCGCGCGCCCCACTCGCGCTCAAACACCGGGCCCGTGTCCACGTAGGTTCGAGTCACCGCTCCCGGACACAGCGATTCGATCGCTGCGGAGACAACCCGGGCTCCCTTGAGCACGTAGTCATGGTAGTCGGGACCGAGCGCGTAGGCTGCGATGCGACCACGCAACTCCGCACGCCAATCCACCGCTGGCGGGGAGGGAGGAGCGTAGGGCCACAAGAGGCTGACGACCGATTTAAACCGCCTGTCGATCGCGCGCGGGTCGAACCGGCGTTCCGGTTCGCGCGCGAGGTAGCTCATCTCGCCATGACGGCCTTGCCCGAGCCACTGCGCATAGAAGTCCTCCCGGTCATTCAGACGCTTGACGCGGCCGAAACCGACCTGCGCAAATCCGGCCTGGGCGGCGGCACGCTCGATGGTCTGTTTGTAATTTGTCACCGACGGCAAAAAGTCTAGCATTTTCGGCCAACTAAGGGCTCTCCGGAATAGTGGACTAATTGACTCCAGATTTGGTAATCGTTAGCTTGAAAGGCAAGGAGCTTCAGATGCCCGAAGAACTGCACCAGCACGACGAGACCCAAGCCCCGAAGGTCGATACTTCCACGCTTCCCAACGTTAACCTCACACCGAAAGCGGTCGAAATGGTGCGCAAGATGCACGCGAAGGAAGGCCTGGGAGCCGACCAGGGACTTCGTATTGGCGTGGTGGGAGGAGGCTGCTCCGGCTTCCAATATCAGCTGAATTTTGACCGTCAGAAGGAAGGCGACCGGGTCGTAGATTTCGGCGGCGTCAACGTTTTTGTTGATGATTTTTCCTTGCCCTATATCGCGGGCACCACCCTCGACTATGTAGAGGGCCTGCACGGCGCCGGGTTCCGCTTCGATAATCCGCGCGCCTCGCGTACCTGCGGCTGCGGGTCGTCATTCAGCGCGTAACCAGAACCCTCCAAAATTCGTCAAGAGTCCGCGGCCAGTGCGTGTCCCCCGAGGTCGGTCTGGTTTCTCATGGCCGGGGTGGTAGAGGCTTGCGACATGTGGTCCGCTTTTCGCAGCTTGCTTTCACCGGCACGCCGCCGCTTCATGCGGGAATGCGGACGTCCGGCTCTGGCCGGGCTGCGCGCGCGCCTTGAAGCGACGGGCTCGCGGCGCGCGATTGCGCTGTGCTCGACGCTGCTTGACGCGAACCGGGAATTCCTGGCCTTCGCACTTTCGGCGCAAGGCCCGCTGAGCGCCCTTGCGCCGCACGCCACGCCCGCGACGGTGGAGGCCTGCCTCGCTGCCATGCTCATCTTTTCGGTCAACCTGTTCGCCCGGGACGAATTCGCTCGCAATGAGAGCGAACTCATTCCGCTGCTCGCGAAGGTCGCCCAGCTGACCACGACGCAGGTGATGCTGCGCCGTGACAATTTGCGCAAGGCACCCCGATCGGAGGAGTGGATGCTTTACTCCTGGATGGTCACCGCGCTGGGTGCGGAACGGCCCGCCTATGACGGCGAACTCGAGCGACGCTTCGGCTACAATTACCTCGCTTATATCGGGCAGTATCGCGGCATAGTGGAGCGCGAGGCGGCGCGGCCCGAAGACTGAGGGAGATCGATGTGAAAGACCTCGAAGGCAAGGGGATAATCATTACCGGCGCGGCCCGCGGTATTGGCCGCGGGATCGCGCTCGAATGCGCGCGGCGCGGGGCCAATATCGCTTTCAATTTCGTCAAGAGCCAGGCGCAAGCCGAAGACCTCGCCTCGGAAATTAAAAGCCTCGGCGTCAACGCGCTCGCCTTCCAGT
The DNA here is from genome assembly GCA_019237115.1 of Deltaproteobacteria bacterium. GTDB lineage: Bacteria > Desulfobacterota > Binatia > Binatales > Binataceae > JAFAHS01. The sequence continues at coordinate 10,808 of JAFAHS010000025.1, read as the reverse complement.
GTGATGTCGGCGAACTCAAGGCGGTTCGCGAGATGGTGAACGCGGTCAAGAAGGAGTTCGGCGGGATCGACGGCCTGGTCAACAACGCCGGGCTCACCCGCGACAAGGTGGTCGTCATGATGAGCGAGGAAGATTGGGAGCAGGTGATTCGAACCAATCTGACCGGTCCGTTCAACTTCATCCGCGCGGCGGTGTTCATGATGATGAAAGCGAAGCGCGGCGCGATCCTCAACATTACTTCGATAAGCGGATTGATCGGCCTGCCGGGGCAAGCGAACTATTCCGCTTCCAAAGCCGGCTTGGTGGGACTGACGAAATCGCTGGCCAAGGAGGTCGGCCGGCTGGGCGTTCGGGTCAACGCGCTGGCCCTGGGGTTCGTCGAAACCGACATGACTGCCGCCCTGCCCGAGCAGAACAAGAAGCAGGCGCTCGATATGATTCCGCTGGGACGTTTCGGACGGGTGGAGGATGTGGCCCCGACCGCGGCCTTTCTGCTCTCCGACGCGGCCAGCTATATCACCGGCGCGGTCATCAACGTGGACGGCGGGCTGGCGATGTAGCGGGTTTCGCGAGCCGACAAGATCGACGTCGTTAATGTCCCGGGCGGTGGCCCCATGCGGCCGCGCACGAAAGGATGTCGATGGTCTGGCCGCGTTCGACCGCATCAAACTTGTCCAGAAAAGCGGCGTCGATTTCGCGCGCCGGTGACGGCTCATGTGGATGGCGCCATCGGCTGTACGCATCGGGCCCTCCGTTATACGAGGCGTAGACGGATCGCGCGAGCGCCGCACCATCAATGCCCGCAGGATCGACCCGCGGCCTGGTCAGGACCTGCTGGGTCATCTGCATCAAGATTTCGGTCCCCGCGCCCGCGTTGTACAGCACATCCCATTTAAGCTTTTCCAAATTGTAAAACCCACGCCAGACGTGCTTGTTCACCTGCATCAGGCCGATATCTCCGGTAGAGCTCTCAAGCCACGTCACCTGCTCATCGCGCCTTACAAATTGCCGCCAACAGCTCTCCTGCCACGCAGTACTTTTCACCAGCTTGTGGAAAGTCGGACGAAAGCGAGTGTCGAGGTCAGATGCTTCAAGCTGGCGCTGCACGCTTAATTCGAGCAACCGTTCCATGTCGCCGCGATAGCCGAGCGCGTTTGCCTCATCGACTACGACGCGCCGCAGGCGCGAGGCGACTTGATTGAGCTGCGGAACAATTCCCAGCGGTTCGCCGGCACAGACGTCGCGCGGTTCGATCAACGACCAAGGAATATGGAGCCATCCGCTGGTCTGGGGCGTTCCCCGCGCAGTCGGCGTTGGATTCGGTGACGGGCTGGCAGCGCCGGGAGTCTCGGCCGGCGATGACGAAATGGTCGGCGAGCTCTCCGGCGTGCCGGTCAGCGGCGCAAGGGTCGGACCGAGCAGCCTCTTGAGTTCAGGGTCCTCGGCGAAGTTGAATTCCAGCGGATCGCCGGTGGCGTCAGGCGCCATGATATGCGCCAGGCGCCGCAGGTCATCCGCCGAGATTCGCATCCCGAGCGCCGGCGCGGCCTGATCGAGCGCGAAGAGCGCGTCGCCCGCGGAAATAAACGACAGAAACTCAAGACTCCGCGAGCCAAGCTGCCCGCGCCGGGCCGCTGCACGCACCGCGAGTCCAAGTCTCTGCCAGGTATCCACAAACAGGGTGCGCACCGGGTCCGGGCCCGCCGCGGACAGCGGGCTGGCGAGCGCCTGGGTCAGGCGATAGCGGCTGGTAAGCAGGATCTCGAGCAACTCGCTACGAAATTGTCGATCGCCAACCGCTACCCCGAGCTGTTTTACCGCAAACACCAGGAACGCGTCCCAGTCATTGAGCTGCTTCTCAAACGCCTCGAGCTCGGCGGGCGTGGGCCGCGCGGGCGTCTCGCTCGCCACCGGTTCAGGAACCGCCGGGACCGCTACTATCAATGTGATTTTGATTCCGTCGTCGGTGGCGGTCACGGTTGGATCGGCGCGCACGGTTGCAAGTGCATTTCGGATTCGCTCGGCAACCGCCGGGGTCGCGGCGGCTTCCGCAAGCGCCCCGAGCTGTTGCAGCGCAGGATTCAAGTCGTAGGAGAAAGTTTCCATTCGCGGCACCAGGTACCGCTTGACGAGGTCGAAGCCGCGCCCCGCAATCAGGGTTTTCTGCTTGCGCGGGTTGTACAGATTGATATCCGCGATGTGCAGCATCAGCCTGATGCCGCGGGCCAGGTAGGGTTCGGATTCCGCTTCGACGATGCCGTTCCAGGTAAGCGGAGTCACGCAGCGGCCGCCAAGGGCAACCCCGAGGCTCAGCACGGCGGTCGTCTCCAGTTGAACTCGCTGGCCGGCGCGTGAAAAGGAGGGATTCTCCGCGTACAAAAACTGGCACTCGTCGGGTCCACTCCAGAGCGCGGCGCGATCGCCGGGAGCGGTGTAGAGCTGATGGCGAATAGCTTCGTCCAGGGTGAGGTAATCGATCGTGAGCGGAACTCTGATCTCGGCCGCGTGCCCCGCGGAAGTGGCCACCGCCAGCAGCAACGCGACCAGTGCGCACCCGGCCCAGCGCCGGCCGGCTCCTGGATCGCCCGGGTTCGTACGCGCTTGTGGCACATTCGCTTCTCCGAAAAGCTTCCCTTTGAAGGCGCGCACGATAAGTCAACCATTATGACATCGAGCTCCCGCCTTGAAAGGATTTTCCCCGCTTACGATAATTATGCGGGAACCATGAGCGACCGTCAGAACGACTTTTACGAGGCGGAGGCGCCGCAGGCTTCACGCGAACTGGCGGAACTCCGCACCTCGAGCGAGTACGTCGCCCCGTTTCACATCATCCGCCGCCGGGTGATCGACGATCTGTTCGATGGCAAACCTACCATCGATGCGACCCTGGTGATTCAAATCGGCAGCGTGGAGGAAACCGAAGCCGCTTCGGGGGTTGGAGTGGTACACGCCCTCGACGTCGCGCTGCGCAAGGCGCTGCTCAAATACTTTCCGTTCCTGGAAGAGGTCCGAGTCACGGAGACCTACACCCATGCGACCGGCGAATCGACCGAGGCGGAAGTGGTATCGGTCAAGAAGTTCTCGGACGGAAATCTCGCCTGGACCACGCTAGCCAAATCCGCCAACACCGTCGAAGCCGGATGGCGATCGCTCCTGGATGGATACGAATGGCGCATCTACATGGAGAGCTTGAAACTGCGCCGGCTCAGCGCCAATCCCAGATTTTCAAGCCGTTAAACGTCATGGCAGAAATTGCCGAGCGGAGCGTCGGGAAGGCATCGCCCGGGAAGCTCGCCCTGCTATATGACGGTTCGTGCCCGATGTGCACCGAGGGCATCAACAAGGCATGCCGCTTTGACAACACCGGCAACCTGGAGCCCATCGATCTGTTCGACCCGGCCGTACGCGCGCGTTTTCCAGACCTCAAACTGGGGAACCTGATGAAGGAATTGCATGCGGTTGACGATAGTGGGCGCGTCTACCGGGGCGCACGCGCAGTCAATGAGATTCTGCGGCGCCAAAACGGCCCCAGGTCGTGGCTGGCTTACCTTTGGTACATTCCTGGCTATGCGTGGCTGGCCGACTGGCAGTACAAGCGAATCGCCGCATCGCGTTACCAGTGGGACGCGGTAAGCCGTTTGTAGGAATCGTCCTCCGCACCACATTCCTGAGTTCTTTCGCGGCTCGACGCCGGGCTCCTTCTTCCCGGTCCGCGCTTGCGCTCACAGGAGCCGAAGCGCCGCACAACCTGTTACTCATGCATGGTTGGGCGGGGTCGGCGAACAACTGGGATGGCGTAATCAAGGCGCTCGACCCGCGCAAATTCCGGGCCATTGCCTGTGATTTGCGGGGGCACCGCGACTCCGACCCAGCCGCGACCGGTTTCACGGACGAACGGCTCGCCAGGGACGCGCTGGCCATCGCCGACGCCTCGGGCGCAAGAAGATTCACTGCGGTGGGCTTCAGCATTAGCGGGCGCCTCGTGCAATACTTGCGGTTGCTGGTGCCCGAGCGCGTGGAAGCGATGGCAATCATCGCAGGCTGTCCGGCGTCACCGATGGAACTGCCGGATGCGATGATTGTCGACTGGGTAGCGCGGGCAGGCGATCGCCAGAAGCTGCGCGAAATTCCGCTGAGGTTCGCGATTAACCCTGACCTCGAGCTGCTCGAAGAGTGGGCCAATGACGCGGTCAAAGTCTCCCGCCACGCTCTGGAAGCCACCCTCCGCCTGTTGTTGAGTCCGTTCCAGCACTCTCCGCCGGTTCGGTCACCGGCGATTCCGGCCCTGGTTCTGGCCGGCATCGCGGACGCGCTGCTGGGTCCCACCGTGCAAAGAGCAATCGACGCCACCTATCCAGGCAGTCAGATGGTGGAGTTCGAGTGCGCACATGAATTCCTAATCGAGGCGCCGAGCGAGACGGCCGAACAGGTCGCCCGGTTCGTCGCCGCTCTGCCGCGCCCAGCGCACCAAGTTCGAAAGAGCAGAACGCGGGCGCGCAGCGCGAACTAGGGTCGCCGACACCTGGCCAGGCTGCGCACCGGGTACGCGGGCGCGTCGGTAGGGAGCTTCCGGATCCCCCGCACGCAAGGTTGAGCGCCCGCGGTTGGTTGCTTGGCCTCTTCACCCCAACCTGAGTGCATCGACATCACTTTTGCTCCGGAGATTGGCCAGCCGCATCGAAAAGACTTGACCAGTCGAGTCGCAGCACGGTCGCGACCGGAAAACCTCGCAAGACCGCGCGAGGAAAACGGCCTCAGTTGTTTCAGCCCAAAGCGGCGCGGTAAGTTACCATTCTTGGCATCGTGAAACCCTTTTCTATCTACAACACCCTGTCGCGCAGCGTGGAGGTACTGAAACCCTTAGATCCTCCGACCGTCACCCTCTACTCCTGCGGCCCCACGGTTTACCTACCCCAGCATCTTGGAAACCTGCGCTCGTACCTGTCGTGGGATTTCCTGCGCCGGGCGCTGGAACTCAACGGGTATCGGGTCCGTCACGTGATCAACGTCACCGACGTAGGCCATATGACCTCGGATGAGGACGAAGGCGAGGACAAGATCGAGAAAACCGCGCGCGCCGAGGGCAAATCCCCTCTCGAGGTGGCGAGTTTTTATCTCGCGATGTTCCAACACGACCTCGCGATGCTCAACGCCGAGCCTCCGCAGGTGTGGTGTCGCGCCACTGACCACATCCCCGACATGCTCGCGCTCATCGAACGGATCCTCGCCGCGGGCATGGCTTATGTTACGAAGTCCGGCGTGTACTTCGATGTCGAGAGGTATCGCGGGACCAACCAACTCGGGAAGCTATCCCGCCAGAGCCTGGCTGAGCAAAATGCGGGACAGCGCCTGGAGCATTCGCCCGACAAGAAAAGTCCGCACGATTTCGCACTGTGGGTGCTCAATCGTCCGGGCCACCTGATGCAATGGGACAGCCCGTGGGGCCGCGGCTACCCGGGGTGGCATATCGAATGCTCAGCGATGTCGATGAAATACCTGGGTGAGACCATCGACATCCACACTGGTGGCATGGATCACATTCCGATTCATCACGAGAACGAGATCGCGCAGTCGGAGAGCGCGACCGGTCATCGCTTTGTCGACTATTTCGTACACGGCGCATTCCTGGTCGACAAGAGCGGCGCGAAGATCAGCAAGAGCGCGGGCAAGTTTCCGCTGCTCTCGGATCTGAGCGCGATGGGTCTTGACCCGCTCGCGTTCAGGCTCTTCTGCTTCGGAGCCAAGTATCGGTCCGAATTGGCCCTCTCCGACGAGGGCTTGCGCGCGGCGCAGGCAAGTCTTGACTACCTGCGCGAGTTCGCCGGCAACGTGCCCGCGGAGGCCGTGGTGCCAGAGGACAGCGATTTCGCGACCAGGTTTCGCGATCAATTCGTCGAGGCGCTCAACGACGACCTCAACACGCCCCGAGCGCTGGCGGCCGCACGCGAGATGGTGGCAGAGGCCAATCGTCGTGGCGACCGGAAAATCTGGAACACACTGGAATTCTTCGACCGGGTTCTGCAGCTTGATTTGCAGAAGACCCGGGCCGCGGCGCAATCCACCGAGTTTCCCGCAGAGGTCCAGAAGCTGATCGACGAGCGCGCGGCGGCCCGGCGAACCAAAGACTTCCAACGGGCGGACCGCTTGCGCGCGCAGCTCGAAGCACAGGGTTACGAGGTGAAGGATGGGCGCGACGGTGCCGCAACCTACCGGCGACGCGCCAGGTAAAGGTCCGCAATCCGGTGTTCTGGCGCGGCTTGAACGGTGCTGCCATGCTCTCTTAGAATCGCGCCTTGGCCAGCGGCCGGCGCGACAGGTGATTGATGGGAATTGAGCTCAAGAAATACGACACGCGAATTCAAGGCGAAGGGCCCGAGGTGCGGCATCTCGATCCGCACAACGCACCCTACTATCTGCCGATCAGCGACGAAGTAGAAATCTTCAGCGCGGCCTACAAAGCCCGGCTGCCGGTGCTGCTCAAGGGGCCCACCGGATGCGGCAAAACCCGCTTCGTCGAGCACATGGCACATCAATTGTCCGCGCTGGAAAGCGGACCCAACGAGCTGATCACGGTCGCGTGTCACGAGGACCTTACCGGCAGCGACCTGGTCGGTCGCTTCCTGATTCAGGCGGACGAGACGGTGTGGGTCGACGGGCCGCTCACCCAGGCAGTCCGGCGCGGAGCGATCTGTTACCTGGATGAAATTGTCGAGGCGCGCAAGGACACCACGGTGCTCATCCACCCGCTGTCCGACCATCGCCGAATTCTCCCGATCGAAAAACGCGGCGAGACGATCGAAGCGCATGACGGGTTTCTGCTCTGCATCTCCTACAACCCCGGTTACCAGAGCATCCAGAAGAACCTGAAGCACTCCACCCGTCAGCGGTTCGTGACCATCGAGTTCGTCTATCCTCCCGCCGACAAGGAATTCGAGATCGTCGCGCACGAATCCGGGGTCGACAAGGACATGGCGATGCAGCTGGCGATCCTGGGCGAGAAGGTGCGCAACCTGAAGGCATCGGGGCTGGAAGAGGGTGTCTCCACCCGCCTGCTGATCTATGCCGGCGAATTGATTCGCCAGGGCATCACCCCGCGCCGCGCCGCCACCGTGGCAGTCACCTGGTCACTGACCGACGAGAGTGACAGCAAACGCGCAATCGATGAGGTAGTGAAGGCAATCTTTCCGTGACCCTACTGGCCTTAACCCGCGCCCCCGCGCAGAACCCAAGGAATGTCATCCATGAGAACCCTCCTCTCCCGATGCGTCAAGCCGCTTCTACTTGCGGGTTTGTTCGCGAGCGTACTGGTCATGAGCCCAGCTCTGGTCGTCCGCGCGCAGGAAGCCGCGCCGGAAACCGGCGGCCAGACCGGGCCCCGGCTCGACTTTCCTGCGGGCCTGGCCACCGACAGCCGAAGCGTATGGGTCGCGAGTTCGCGCAATAACACCGTCACCGCGATTGACATCGCCAGTCACAGCATTTCGTTGGTCGCCGGGGAGACCTTCAAGGAAGGCAGCAACGACGGCACCGGATCGAGCGCGCGATTCAAAAGCCCCGACGGACTGGTCCTGGTAGGGCGCAACCTCTACGTGGCCGACACCAACAATTCCGATATTCGTAAAATCAATATCGATACCAAGGTCGTAAGCACCGCGGCTGGCATCGCCAATATCCCCGGCACCGACGACGGACCGGCCGGTTCCGCCCATTTCAACCTGCCGACCCAGCTGGCCAGCGACGGCAATGCCATTTTCATCACCGACAGCGGCAACAGCACGGTGCGTCGGCTATCGCTCGGCGACAACAATGTCAAGACGATCGGAGGCCAGGCACAGCAGACCGGGAAAGATGATGGGCCGGCCAGCAAGTCCACCTACTCGGGCCCGCGCGGCATCGCAACCGATGGCAAGTTCGTCTACGTGGCGGACACCGGTAACGACATCATCCGGAAAATCGACCTCTCAACGCTGGAGACCAAGACCATCGCGGGCACCGGCGAGGAAGGACTCAACAACGGTCCCGGGGAAAAGGCCACTTTCAACAATCCAGGCGCGATGTGCCTCAACGGGACCTCGCTGTATGTGATGGATGCGGACAATCACGCGATTCGAAAAATCGATACCTCCTCCAACGAAGTCAGCACCCTCGCGCTGGCAAACGGGCACATCGGATCGGGATGCACGGTCACCGCGGACGGCCACACCCTCTACTACTCGGACACCACGGAGAACTCGGTTCAGGCCACCGACACCAGCAACGGCAACTATGCACCGCTGTATCCGCTCCAATGAGCGGGGTGGCAAGCCGGTGAACAGTTGATCGATCTGCGCAGCGACACCGTAAGCTTGCCGACGCCGGAGATGCGCGAAGCGATCGCGCGCGCCGAGCTGGGCGACGACGTGTACGGCGAGGACCCGACCGTCAATCGCCTGGAAGCGATGGCGGCCTCGCTGATGGGCAAAGAAGCCGCCCTGCTGGTGCCCAGCGGCACCATGGGCAACCTCACCTCGATGCTGTCGCACTGCGCGCGCGGCACCAAGGCGATCGTAGGCTCCCAATCACATACCCAACTCTACGAGGCGGGCGGCGCATCGGCGCTCGGCGGCGTGGTGCTGACCCCAATTCGCAACACCGAGGAGGGCGAGCTGGACGTCGCCGAACTGGAGCGGGAACTGGCGACCTCCAGCGACGCGCACTTCGCGCAACCCGCACTGGTGGTTATCGAAAATACCCACAATCGCTGCGGGGGAGCGCCGGTTGGGCTTTCCCACCTGGCAGAGGTCGCGGATCTTACCCACGGGCGCGGGCTGCAACTGCATCTGGATGGCGCCCGGATCTTTAACGCGGCGTTGGCCCTGGAAGCGAGTGCAGCAACCATCGCCTCACATGCGGATACGGTTTCGTTCTGCCTCTCGAAGGGGCTCGCCTGCCCGATTGGATCGTTGGTGTGCGGGAGCCGTGACTTCGTCGCGCGAGCCCATCGGGTTCGCAAGATGCTCGGCGGCGGAATGCGGCAGGCCGGGATAATCGCTGCGGCGGGCATTGTCGCGCTTACTTCGATGATCGATCGGCTCGCCGAAGATCATTCCAATGCGCGCGCGCTGGCCGAAGGCATGGGCCTGGTCGCCGGGTTGAGCGTCCGGCCCGTCAAGCAACGCACCAATATGGTAGTCTTTGATGTCGATGACGCTTCCGGGGCGCGCAAGTTCCAGGCAGCGATGAAAGACCATGGGGTTCTCATCTCGGGGCGCGACGCGACTTCCTTTCGCGCAGTCACCCACTATGGCGTGACGCGCCGCGATGTCGATCGCGCGGTAGCCGCCGCAGCGGAGGCCGCCGCCGAGGCGTTCGGCGACTGATTCGCTCGCGCCCGGGACAGGCCAGGACGCGGCGGCCGCGGTGGCGCGCCGCCCATTGACGCAACCGTCGGGGCATTTCGATTTATGGATTCGTTAGAAGGGCTGTTCTCCGTGCGCGGTCACCGCGCACTCGTTACCGGCGCATCGTCGGGGTTGGGGGTTGATTGCGCACACGCGCTGGCACTTGCGGGGGCCGATGTTGCGCTGGTTGCACGGCGCGAGGATCGAGTTAAAACGCTGGCGGACGAACTCACGCGAAAATATCGCGTCCGTGCGGTGGGCGTCGGTGCGGACGTTAGCCGCGAGTCGGACATCGAGCGGGCGTTCGCAGACTGCGTGGGTGCGCTGGGAGGAGAGATCGATATCCTGGTCAACAACGCCGGCGTCTCGCCGACCGGCCGCGCGGAGAATTTCAAGCGCGAGCTGTGGGAGAATGCGGTCGCGGTTAATCTGACCGCGCCGATGCTGTTGTCCCAGCGCGTGGCGCGGGCGCTCATCGCGGCGAACAAACCCGGCCGAATCATCAACATGGCTTCCATCTACGCCGCCGTCGCGAGCTCGGTTTATCGCTTGTCCGCGTACGCGGCGACCAAGGCCGGGCTGGCCAATCTGACCAGACAGCTTGCGGTCGAATGGGCGCCGCATGGAATTTTGGTCAATGCGATCGCCCCGGGATGGATCCCGACCGAAGCCACCGAAGGCGGGATCGCAAAGCCGGGCAACAAGGAACGCATGCAACAGTTCACCCCTCTGGGCCGGCTCGGCCGACCCGAAGAAATCCGCGGTGCGGTGGTGTTCCTGGCCAGTCCCGCCTCCAGCTACATAACCGGAGCGATCCTGGCGGTCGACGGCGGCTACACGTCATGGTAGCCGTCCCGGTCGATGCCCGCCGCCTATGAGCGCTCGCCGGGCACAGAAATGAATCACTCGCCAAGCCTCAGCAGGCAGATCTTCCGGCGCAAGCCCGCGGCGCGCTTGATGAGCGAGGCAAGCGCCGAGGGGTCCGGGCTCAAGCGCGCGCTCGGGGCACTGGATTTGACCCTGCTGGGTATCGGCGCGATTGTCGGGGCGGGAATTTTTGTGCTCACCGGCGTTGCCGCGGCCAAATACGCCGGTCCAGCGATCGTGCTTTCCTTCGTGGTCTCGGGTTTCGCCTGTGCGATGGCGGCGCTGTGCTACGCGGAGTTCGCCGCGATGATTCCGGTGGCGGGCAGTGCCTACTCGTATTCGTACGCGACCATGGGCGAGCTGATCGGATGGATTATCGGGTGGGACCTGGTCTTGGAGTACGCAGTCGGCGCGGCCGCGGTGGCGGTCGGATGGTCAGGGTACCTGCGCGTGATCCTCGCGGGCCTCGGAGTGCGGCTGCCCAGCTCGCTGATCCACGCTCCCGGTTCGGCTCCCGGTGCGATTATCGACCTGCCGGCCCTGCTCATCGTTTTGGCGATC
>JAFAHS010000504.1 GCA_019237115.1 Deltaproteobacteria bacterium | reverse complement strand
GGCGACGAAAATTGTGCCAGCTTCGCGACCGCTCCGGTGGTCAAGGTCGCCAACTTTGTGGAGCTGCAGTCGATGGAAGGCCAGCTGATTGTCGACCTGAATGCCGAAGACCAGGTGTGCTTCATCGAGGTGCTGGGCCGCCCGGATGTAAAGTATCTACTTGAAGAGTACTACGATTCGGAGCCGTCCTGAGGTTGCGCGGCCAGCTTTTGCGGACCCGCGGAGGTCTGCGATCTCGGGCTTTCCGCGACCCGTGCCCTCCAGCGGAGCGAGTAACGACTTTCCTCCACTTAAGCGCGATCGAGCCAGGTTTTTGCGACGGTGGCGACTATTGATTCTCTTGCTCGGACGAATCTGAATCGTTGCTCTCGTTGTTGTTGTTGTTCTGGTCCGAGTCCGTGCTGCCACCGGAATCGTCCTGCTCCGGTCGCGCGCTGGAGTTTTCATCACGGGAATCGTCGGACCCCTGTGAGGTCGCGTTCTGATCGTCGCTCTGCGGCTGCTGACCGTAGGCAGGATTATCCCGGGGTTGAGCAGTTTGGGCGCGAGCGCAGTTGGCAGCCAACGCGGTTACCAGCCCGACTATCGCCAGGCCTCTGAATAGCAGCGAAGCACGATGCATTTTCAAACTCCTGTCGGAAACTCGATGATCTCGGGGACCCTCACCGCGCCGAACCGGGACAGACCCTCTAGCCGACCGCGCGCCGCTTGCTTTGCACGCGGAACTGCTCGACAAAGGTCCGCACTTCCGCGGCGACCTGCTGCTTCTCATTGTCCACCGTAATCACGTGGTAGCTCTCTTCCAAAACCACCTCGCGACGCTCCGCGGTGCCCAGGTGCCGCGTAACAAAAGTCCGATTACGCCCCATGGGACAGGTGTGGTCCTGGCGCGAGTAGATGACCAAGGCCGGCTGGGTCAATCGCTCCAGCCGCCGACGCACGATCTTCGAAAGATCGAGCAGGTTGATGGGCGCCGAAAGTGGCAGCAGGCGCATGGTCGGATGAATCCCGCGGGCCGCCGCATCGTGGATGTCGGAACCGCTGTCGTTGCGCAGATAAAGATAGTTGGCGAGGGATCCGAGCTTCCGAACCGCACCCAGCGCGATGGTGGCGGTCCACGACAGAAAGAAAGCCGGGGCCAGCATGGCAACTCCGGCGATTGCTTCGCCCTGATCCACCGCCAAGCGCGCGGCCAAGACCGCCCCCGCCGACAGGCCGACTACCACGTTGGGGTCGCCGTAGCGGCGCAGGTCTTCCAATCCCTGCACGACGCTCTCGTACCAGTTGTCATAGGTGGACGTGCCCAGGTCCTCGGGACTACCCGCGTGACCATTCAAGCGCACGCCGCGCACGCGAATTCCCGCCGCGGCCAGCTGCTCACCCAGCCACCGCATCTCGTACGGCGTGCCGCTGAGGCCGTGTACCAGGAGGGCACTGACTCCCTCGCCGGGAAAGAAGAATTCGCTTTTGTCGATGACCGGAATGTCCGGCGATGGTGGTTCTTCCGCAGGTGGAGTCATATTCCTCTGCGCGAACGACTACATCGACGAGTCTGCCGCATTATTGGCAAGCTGATCGGCGTCGATGGTGATTTTGGCCTTCGCCTTGAGCCCCTCCAGGTACCTGGTCCAAGCCTGGGCGCGCCGCCCCGCAAGGTACTCCTCTATGAACGAATCCTTGGCGCTCTTCCATGCTTCTTCCGGTGGATTGGACCGGGTGGTAACCACGAAAATATATGAATTGCCGTCCCGTTCCATCACCCGCTCAATCAGCCCCGGCACGGTAGCCACCGTGCCGGTTTCGTCGATAACCTCGGGAAACTCGCCGAGACCGGGAATGCTGGAGGTCGATCGGTCGAATGAATCGACGTTGTGAATCGTAAGGTTGTTGGTTTCCGCAAGCCGCTTGAAGTCGGCTGCCGTTTTCATCTGCCCGATCAGCTTGCGCGCCTCGGTGCGCGCGGCAGCCTCGGCCATCGCACGTACGTACGCGTCGCGTACCCTGGCTTCGATTTCCTTTAACGGTGGAATTCGCGAAGCAGTTCTCTCGATGACCTGCACCAGAAACGGCGCCG
>JAFAHS010000455.1 GCA_019237115.1 Deltaproteobacteria bacterium | reverse complement strand
ATCGAACAGGCCATCGGAGATGCGCGCTTCGGCTCGCAGAACACCGACGGATCGCATTCCATCCGCAGCTTCTTCGACATCATGCGCGAGTGTGGCGCGACGGCGCGGCTGATGCTGATTCGTGCGGCGGCCGCGCAATGGAAGGTGCCCGCCGACCAATGCCAGGCGCACCAGCATACCGTCGTGCATCGGCCCAGCGGACGCGCCACGGGTTACGGCGCGCTGGTCGCCACGGCGGCCCGACTGCCCGTGCCCGATCGCAGCGAGCTGGTATTCAAGCCGGCCTCTGAATGGCGCTACATCGGAAAATGGATGCCGGGCTACGATCTGCGCGCCATCTGCGAGGGAGAGCGGGTCTTCGGCATGGACTCGCACGTCGACGGGATGCTGTACGCGGCAGTACGACGGCCGCCGGTACTCGGGGGCAAAGTGAAATCGCTTGATGACCGCGCAGCACGGCAGGTGGGCGGAGTGCGGCAAACGGTCCCGGTCCCGGGATTTCAACCGCCCTGCGGCTTTCAGCCGCTTGGCGGCGTTGCGGTGATCGCAGACAACACCTGGGCGGCATTTCAGGGGTGCAAGAAACTGAGCATCGAATGGGAGGACGGCCCTAACCAGGGATACGACTCCGAAAAGTACAAAGCAGAGCTGCGCGCGACCTCGCGCCGGCCTGGCTTGGTTGCGCGCAGCGCGGGCGACGTCGATGCGGAGTTCGCCAAGGGGGGCAGGCTGGTGGAAGCGGAATACTACGTGCCGCTGCTTGCGCACGCATCGATGGAGCCGCCGGTCGCGCTCGCTGACGTGCAGGGCGACCGGGTGACGGTGTGGGCGCCCACCCAGGATCCCCAGGCGGTTCAGAAATTCGTCGCCGATCAGCTGGGCGTCGCGCCGGAAAACGTGACTTGCAACGTCACCCTGCTGGGCGGCGGGTTCGGCAGGAAATCGAAGCCCGACTACGCGGTCGAAGCCGCCCTGCTCTCAAAGGCGGTAGGACGCCCTGTCAAGGTGGTCTGGTCGCGTGAGGATGATATCCAGTTCGGGTACTACAACAGCGTGGCGGCCATGTACCTGAAGGCCGCGCTCGGCAGCAACGGGATGCCGACGGCCTGGCTTGAGCGCTCGACGTTTCCGCCGATCAGCTCGCTTTTCGACCAGACCGCGGTGTACGGGGGCCCTGGCTCTCTCGGGCAAGGATGGACCGACATTCCATTCAACATCGCCAACCTGCGGGTGGAGAACGGCCCCGCGCAAGCTCACGTGCGCATCGGGTGGTTGCGCTCGGTGGCAAACATCTATCACGCCTTCGGAGTGCAATCGTTTGCCGACGAATTGGCGCACAGCGCCGGACGTGACCCGCTCGACTACATGCTGGATCTGATTGGACCGCCGCGCATCCTGGATCTCGGGGAGCGGCCCCCAAGTCCGCTCAGGTGGATGAAGGAAACTCTGCACCACTTGAGGGGGAAATCCCGAGCTTCCGAAGAAGACGAATACCCGTTCGACACGGGCCGGTTGCGCCGGGTTTTGGAAATCGCGGCAGAGAAATCTGGATGGGGCAAACGCAGAAGCGGCGCCGGGACCGGCTGGGGGCTGGCGGTACATCGAAGCTTCCTCAGTTACGTGGCGACGGTGGTGCAAGTCGAAGTCAGTGACGCGGGAGAAGTAAGAATTCCGCGGGTGGATACCGTGGTCGACGCAGGAATGATAGTCAACCCGCAGTTTGTACAGGCGCAGTTCGAGGGCGCCGCCGTGTTTGGCACCAGTATCGCCCGAACCGGTGAGATCACTGCGACCCGTGGCGCAGTCGTGCAATCCAATTTCTTCGACTATCCGGTCGCGCGCATCACCGATGCCCCTCACGAAACCAATGTTTACCTGGTGGATAGCAAGGCCCCTCCCAGTGGAGTCGGCGAACCTGGGGTCCCACCATTTGTGCCCGCACTGTGCAATGCGGTTTACGCCGCAACCGGAATTCGGGTGAGAGACCTGCCTCTTGCGAAGACCAGCCTGGCGCGAAAGGCGACCAAAGCGGCGTAAGCCAGGCCCGCGGGCGCCGGCGCCCCGACGCTTCGCCACCACCATCTGCGCGATCTGTCGCTGCGCGGGGCTACTAGCGCTTGGCGAAGTCCCGCAGCTTCTCAAACCAGACGAGTTTGTCCTTGAACCCCGGAAAGCTGGCGTTGAGGCCGCTGGGATTGGGAAGTGCAAACACCTGCGCCGCGCCGATTTTCTCGGGCTTGGCGCCCGCGCCATCGCGCACGGCAATCTTGAAGAAATGCCGATAGATGCTGATTCCGACGAACGCAACAATCTGTGGATCGACGCGCGCGATCTTGCGCGCCAGCAGCGTCCTGCCGCGCGCCATTTCCTGAGTGCTCAGCTCGGCCGCCGACCTCGTCGGGCGCTGACAGAGATTGGTCAGCGCCAGGCCAAACTCGACCAGGCGGTCGTCCTGCTCGCAAGTGAGCGGCTCGGGGACCAGCTTCGCCGCATGGAGCAGTTTCCAGAACGGATTTCCCGGGCTCGCGAAATGATGGCCGACCTCGGCGGAGCGAAGGCTCGGATTTATTCCGACGAACAGAATTCGTGGATTAGGGATCAAGATGTCGGGCAGAGGACGCAGGCGAGTCATGGCGGAATCATCTTTCCCTCGCTGAGGCTCAACCGATTCCACCAAGGCAAGGGAGACGAGCGTAGCAGGCGGCCTGCCAATCCACTGGCCCATGTCGCGAAGACGAGTGGAGACAGCTGATTAGTGCGAACCCGCTTCCGATGGGTAAAGTCCGCGTGAGCGAGAATCGTTCATTCAGCGGTTGCCGCGATTCATCGCAGCGAGCGCCTCTGCCATCTCGCCGAGTGCTTTCTTCACCGACGGGCGCGTCTGGACGTGGGCCCACCAGGCAGCCAGCTTCGGGCGACCTTCCAGCGGCGGTTTCGCTCCGAACATACCCAGCATGTTCACGGCAAAGAACGTGGTCGGCGCCAGTGCGCAGTCGGCAAGGGTAAAGTCGGGGCCGGTCGCAAAGCCGCCATCGGCCAGCATCTTCTCGAGCTGGTCGAGGCGAGTGTTGAGCTCGGTGAGCTTGTCGTTTACGACCTTCTCGTCGCGGGTCTTGGGATTCATCTGCGGAAACAGGGCGCGCAGAGGCGGTTCGAGGTAAAGATCGTGAAAGCGGGTGAACGAGCGAACGCGCGCGCGGGCTTCGGGCGACTTCGGCAGCAGCGCCGGTGTAGGAAATTTGTCTTCCAGGTATTCATTGATGGTTTCCGACTCTCCAATCACCACACCGTCGGCATCAAGGGTGGGAACTTTGCCGAGCGGATTCAGCTTCAGGTATTCGGGAGACTTGGAGTCGTTGCCCGGAATCGCAACAATTTCGACCTTGGCGCCCTTGTCATAAATCGCGATCCGGCATTTGGTCGCGAAATTGGAAAGATTCATGTTGTAGAGCTTCATTGGGGGCACTCCTCCAGTTCAGGTTTGCAGACCCCGCTTATCGCAAAGGCAGAATGCTAACGCAAGCGGCCTGCGTCCGCCGGCAGATCAGAAAACGCTTTGCCGAATGCGGCGGCCTATTGCCCGCCTTCGACCTGCTTCAGGATGAAGATAATGGATTCCGCAAAATCATCGGGATGCTCGAGTTGCGGAAACGGTCCGGAGGTCTTGAAAACCACGGTGGCAGAGCCGGGCAGCGCCGCGTGCAGCGCCTCGCCCTGTGCGGCGCCGAAGTAGGGGTTCTTACCACCCCACATGATAATCGTGAGCGTGTTGAAAATTTGCCCCAGCTTGGAGCGAATGTGCGCCTCGTCCCGGGGTATCGAGTTAAGCATGTCGGTCTGCGCCGACATGTCGTTGGCCAGCGCGGCGATCATGCGGTCGTACATGAACTGGGGGAGCGGGGGCATTCCGTAGAAGCTCGCCGCAAGCGCGGCTTGCAGTGCCTCCGGCGTGTTCGGCAGCAACCCCTTCTTCAGCTTTTCCGCGTTGGCCGCGCCCATCAGGCCCCCCGAGACCAATACCAGGCGCTCGACTTTGTCGGGATGGTCCACGGCGTAGTAGAGCGCGACGTCGGCACCAACGTCGGACGCGATCAGGCTCACGTGCTCGAGTTTCAGCTGGTCGATAAGCTGTGCAATTGCGCCCGCTTGATATGCAATCGAATGGTTGACCTGCCTGTGTTCCGAGGACGCGAAGCCCATCAGATTGGGCGCGATCACCTTGAAGTGTGCCTCCGAAATCGGCTTCATCACGTCGCGCCACACCAGGGCCGCATCGAGGCCGACCCCATGAATCATGACGACCGGTGCCTGATCCCAATAGCCACCGGTCATGAAGTAGGTCATCAGGCCGGCGTCGAGCCCGATCTCGTTTTGCGTAACCCCGGACCATCCCAGGCGCGTGGTCTGCAGCCAGCGCAAGGTTCCGATCGGATGCAGGTAAAAGGCGGCTCCGAAAATGCCGATGAAGACGGCCGCCAAGGGGCCGACGATATTGATCCAGGCGTGCCGACGCACCGGTGGCGCGATCAGGTTGCCGCGCACTTCAGCTTCGGACGGCACTCGGGAGGATTCCGGCATATAAAGTCGTCGCGCCCCAACCCGGCGACGTATGTCTACTATAGCCAGACTGCGCGAGCGCTGCGATTGTTAAGCTAGGCCGCTCCGGGGCGGTCGCCGGACCGACTGTCCCTAATTCACAGAGCCCGGCGATGAGGTCGCCGCGGGCGAGGCCGGCGCGGCAGGGGGAACGGGCGCACCGGTCGACGCAGTCGCGGTCTTCTTGGCGGCCGACCCGCGCCGGCTCTGAGTCGCATGATGCCGGTGTGCAGCGGCATCCTGCTCCTCACGCATTTCGCGCAGCCGGTCGAGGTGCTCCGAGGCGCGATCCAGCGCCTTGGTGGCCTCGTCGACGGCCTTAACCGCCTTGTCGGCAGCCTCGCTCGCTTGCTGCGCGGCGACCAGCGCCTTGGACGCCGATTCTTCGGCACGCGCTGCCGCAGCCTGCGCGTGCGCGGCGGCCGCCTCGGCCACCTCGGCCTGCTGCTCACTCTTCGACATCCCGCATCCGGACCCCGCGACCAGCGCGCTTATCGCGAGACAAGCCGTCATCTTTTTTGTCTTGCTACGCATTCTTGCTCCAGATTCGCGATCAGGCCGCCGCCGATACCACTTTGGATTTATTGAGCGGCGCGAACGCCTCGACCGCCCGCATGTCGGGCTTCGGTTGCCCATCCGCACGCAGGGGCTGTATGCAGACGTGGGTGGCCCCGGCTTTCAGCTGTGCTTCTATGCGATCGCGAATCTGATCCTCGGTGCCCCACGCGACGATTGCATCCACCAGCCGGTCACTGCAGCCGTTCTCAAATTCCTTGTCCGCCCAGCCCAGTGCCTTGAGCGCGTTGGTGTAGTTGGGCAGACGCGGGACGTAGGTCTTCATGTACGCGCGCGCCGCGGTGCG
>JAFAHS010000440.1 GCA_019237115.1 Deltaproteobacteria bacterium | reverse complement strand
GGTTCACCAGCGAGTTTCCGCTGCAAACGCACGCCGGCGCAATTGGACCATGGTTGGATGGACCAAAGGACAAGCCGTTCCCGGACCCGGCTCGGTCGCGCCCGGACTCCAGGCGAGAACTCGTGTTAATTCCGGCGAAAGGCTCGCGCGAGAGCTCTGTAATCTGCTCCACTGCCGCGCAGCATAAGCGTCGCAAGGGTGGAGCCCTGACGGTCGAGACCGGGACCGTGCTTCGATCACTCCAACCATCGAGTTATCCACGAGACCATGGACTCTGCTACTGCCATAGGCTGGAGGGACACGGAAGGTTCTTGAATCCCAACTGAGCACGGTGCGGAATGAGGTATGCGATCTTACCAATAGGCGGCGGCGATCACCGTGAAGCTGTGACGCCTCCGGCTACAAGCCAGCTTTGGATTGGGGAGATTTTCTTGTGAATGCCGAGAAGCCCAACCTTGAATCGATCACGCAAATAGTCGTTTTGGGCGGTGGATTTGCCGGCGTCTATGCCGCGCGCCGCATGGAGAAACTGTTCGCCAGGCGTGACGACGTACAAATCCTCCTGGTGAGCAGGAATAACTTCCTGCTGATGACACCTCTGCTGTTCGAGGTGTGTTCCGGAAAGCTGGAGATGAGCGCGTGCTCGATTTCAATCCGCACATTTCTGCGCAGGGTCGAATTTATTGAAGCGTCGGTCCAAGCTATTGACCTGGATCGGCGTACGGTCCTGGTTTCTTCGGAAGCCACCAGCCAGCGAGAATTACGCTACGATCACCTGGTCTTCGCGTTGGGCAGCCTGACCAACACCAGCCGGATCGACGGTTCGGAGCTTGCCTTCACGTTCAAGACGTTGGCCGATGCCATCCTGCTCCGCAACCATATCATCGAACGAATGGAGCGGGCGGAGGTTGAATCCGACACGAACCTTCGCCGCCGCGACCTCACCTTCGTCGTAATCGGAGGTGGGTTGGTAGGCGTGGAGGTTTTCGGCGAACTGAGCGCCTTCATGGATGAAGTGCTGCGCCACTATCGGCGAATCCGGCGCGACGAAATTCAGCTGCACCTCTTGGAGGCAGGCGAGCGAATCATGCCCGAAATATCCGAGCAGCTGGCGAGCTACTCGGCTCGCGTGCTCTCGCGCCGGGTTGGCGTAACTATCCGCACCAGCGCACCAGTCGAACGCATCACGCCCGGCTGCGTGCACCTCAAGGACGAGGTTTTACAGGCGTCCACCATCATTCTCTCGGCTGGTACAATCCCGTCGCCCACCCTCGCGAAGCTGCCACTCGAAAAAGATCGGCGCGGCAAAATCCAGGTCGACGCGACCATGCGATGTAAACAACGTCCGGAACTTTGGGCCGTCGGAGATTGCGCGTCCATACCGGATCCGGACGGCAGACCCTACCCCGAGCTTGCGCAGCATGCGATGAGGGAAGCGACGGTGGTGGGCGAGAATATCTACGCCGCGGTCAATGGTTCGCCACTGCGGCCGTTTGTGTACAAGACGAAGGGGATCATGGCGTCGTTGGGTTATTACCGCGGGGTCGCCGCCGCCATGGGTATTCCACTCCGCGGATTTTTGGCATGGTGGATCCGGCGCAGCTACTATCTGCTGGTAACTCCACGGATGCCGCAGCGTATTCGCCTGGTGGTGGAATGGACCCTCGCGCTCTTTCTCTACCCGCCCTTAAGCAAGTTGGACCTCAACACTGAAAGGGAAATGTTGCGTCGCTATGCGGAGATAGAACGGTTGGCGAGGGAAAAATCGGCGGCCAACCCGAAGCCTGTCTGATTGTTTCCAACCTTACGAGTTCTGTCAAAGTCTTGGGTGAACGGTCTTCACAACTTATGCGGCTCCGCTGGGGTTGCCGTACTTACGGCGCATCAGCGCGAGCAAGTCGTCCACCGACATCCGGTCCAGGAGACGATTGAATTGATTGCTCAGGTTGGTGGTCAGGTTAACGTTTTCAACCGTGATCGCGGTCGCCACCCACTTGTCACCGGCAGGTATCATCCGGTAGCTGACGTCGAACTGATCGCGCGGCGTTACGATCTTGGTATCGACTGTCGCCCCGCTGCCGTTGAGCTGTTCGCCGGCGAAGACGAAGTCAGGATTCTGGAACAGCAGCAATGTCTGCACGTAGGTCTGCTGGAAAAGCTTGCGGAACAGCGCAAGGAACTCCTTCTGCTGCGGGGGCGTGAAGCTCGACCAATGTTGCCCTAGCGCCTCGCGGCCCATCGCGTCGGTGTCGAGAAATTTACCCAACAGCGCCGCAAGCGCGGTCAGCTTTTCGTCCTGGGTCTGATTGCCCGCGACTACCGCGTGGACCTGCTCGAGAATCGCACGCGTGTAATCGAGCGGAGTCGCGGCCCTGGCCGGCGCGCCGAGCAGAAGCCAGAGCGCCAGAACGTACGGCCAGCTTCGCGTCACTCGCCAATCTCCGAGCCGGTCAGGTGGAGAAAAAGGTCCTCGAGACTGAGAGGAGCAACCTTGAGGCGTATCGACCTGTCACGCATGATGATTTTCTGGAGCGGCCCGAGCAAATCGGCGGCACGTTTGACATAGAGCCGCACCAGGCCCCGACCACGCACCATCCGGCAGACTCCGCCCAGCGCACGAATCGGAGCGAGATCGAATCGACCTTCAAGCCCCCTTAACTCGATAACCTCCGAAGACTCGAGGTTTGCGAACAGCACTTCGAGGCTCCCAACGGCCACCAGCCTACCCTGATTGAGTATACCGAGGCGATCGCACAACCCCTCGGCTTCCGTCAAGTAGTGGGTGGTATACAGAATGGCGTTGCCATCGTCGCGAAGCCGGCGCACCATCTTCAGGATTTCCTCGCGCGATCGCGGGTCGACACCCGCGGTTGGCTCATCCAATAAAATCAGTCTCGGCCGATGCACGAGCGCGATCGCCAGATTCAGGCGGCGCTGCATACCGCCCGAAAAGCTCGCGACGCGATCGTCGCGGCGGTCTTGCAACCCGGTGAAGTCGAGCAATTCCTCGACTCGACTCTCGAGTTCTGCTCGCTTCACCCCATAGATGCGCCCAAAGAAACGGAGATTTTCCGCGGCGGTGAGCATCGGGTAGAGCGCGATCTGCTGCGGCGCAACCCCTATCATCCGACGGACTGTTCGACGCCGCTTGCGGATACTGAGCCCCAGCAGCACGGCGTCGCCGCTGGACGGACGCCGTTCTGCGGCCAACATAGAAATCAGCGTGGTCTTGCCTGCACCATTGAGCCCGAGCAGGCCGAAGATCTCGCCGTGACGGACCTCGAAACTTACGCCGGTTACGGCGTTGAGCGCGCCGTAACACTTGCTCAGTCCCTCGACCCGCAAAGCCAGTCTTGCGTGGGTGCCTTTAGCGCCGACCAGGGTTAACCCGCGGTCGTTGACCAAGTCCGCGCGATCCTGCTGTGCCAAGGGTGAGTGTGGGTACATGGCTGTTCTTCTCAGGGGTCTGCCTCGGCCGGCTTCGAAGGTGCCGTTCGCTTCGGTTTGGTTAAGATTCCACAGCTCCGTCGTGCTTTCCGTTACCCGTCCCTTTTACGACCCGCGGCACCAAGGCGCGCCCGGATGCGTTCGCGATTCTCGGAGGGTTCCCGCACGGAGTTTGGGTTCGAACACGAACGGGTGCAATTGGACGATGGTTGGATGGACTAAAGGGCATTAGACCATCGTCCAATAGAAGTGCGGTCTCGATTGGGAACACACTCGATTACCTGATAGCCGGGGGTTTGAAACCTTGAGGACGGTAACGCTGGCAGGCATAAGCGCATTTTTGCTGCTGTCGCTCGTGTTCGGGACACGGCCCGAGGCGAGTGCGGAGGACGCGCAGGTATGCGACGCCGACGCGGACTATTCCCTGGGTGTCGAAGACTACTCAGAGAGCATTCGCCGCCACGTCGAAGTCATAAGGCAGCATCCGGACAACGCGATTGCTCACTATCATCTGGGCTTTGCGCGGGGAATGGTGGGAGACAAAGCTGCAGAGATCGGAGAGTACCAGCACGCCGAAGCTCTTGGGCTACGGAGCTGGGATTTGTTCCTGAACAAGGGGCTGGCTCAGCTTGAAGATGGAAAGGTAAATGCCGCGGTTGAGAGCGTACAACTCGCGGTTCGCCTGGGTGGTGATCATTTCGAAGCCCACTTTGAGCTCGCGCGCCTCGATGAGCGAATTGGCATGCTGGCGGAGGCGGAGCACGAGACGCTGAAATCACTGCAGCTGAGTCCCGGGCACCCCGAGGCCCGCAACCTGCTGGGCGTGATCTACGCCGACCAGGGACTTACTACCCGCGCTTGCTCGATATGGCGCGAGCTGGTTCACGAGCTGCCCGACTATCAGCCCGCGCTGATAAACTTAAGCCTCCTCGATAGTGCGACACCGGTTAC
>JAFAHS010000356.1 GCA_019237115.1 Deltaproteobacteria bacterium | reverse complement strand
GTTCCCTCAAGTGAGGTTCCTGGCCCGCCAGCAAGGAGTTTGCCTCCAGCGGCCCTGATGCTCGCCTGAGCTACCGGAGCGTATTCTTTGAGGTAGGCATCGAGGTTCGTTATCTGGATTTCGCTCACCGTATAGACGGGCGGTTTTGCCTGAGCGTGAAGACCATGGATCGCGACGGCTCCAAGTGCAAAGCCTGCGGTCATTGCCAACGCTACTGTATAATGAGTTTTCATGTGCACCTCCCTGTTCATTGCACGGAGGTAGCCTACGCAAAAAACTGCGGAGCGGATAGGTTCTCCGGATGGGAAGTCACTTCCGCCGCCAGCTTTTAGCGAACGCCGCCATCGCGGCCTCGCGCGTCTCGGCATAGCCGTGTGTCGGCCTGCGATCGCGGTGATAGCCGAAGGCGAGCGTCCAGAACCACGGTGATCCTACCGGCGCAGCGATGGCCTTCATGATGCGGCCGACCACCACGCCATCGGCAAGCACGTCGAAGTCGTCGTCGTTCCACTCGCCGGAAGGGCGCGAAGCGGTTGCGCGCTTGTGGATCAAAGCATCAGTTCTGATCTAAGATCGGCTATCTTGGAATGCCCGAAGGCGCAGCAGGTATGTCAGACCACTCCGTTTCAGTGCTTCCTCCTTGTCACCTTTCGCGGCGACTTCGACGAAAAACTGCGCCGCGGTTGCAGTAATAGCCTTTGTGAGTGCCGCGGCCCCTCCTCCCGCGAGAAACGCGCCACCGACTTGCGGAATGATTTTGATCGCATCTAACGCCCGCTTGTGCCACGGTCGAGCGGGATCGTTCATCGTCGCGTTGAGCTCATCCATCGATGGGACAATCTGCGTCTCGACGAAGAACTTGGTCTTCGCCTCGAACTCGGCCCAACTAATATCTTTGATCTTGTTGTTGAGGTCGGCCGCGTAGCGGAGCATCGAACGCCGGAAACCGCGCAGTAGGGCGGCGTTCGCCTCCCTGAACTCCATGATGTCTTCTGGTCGAAGTAGGGGTGTCGGCGGGAGGGCAACGCGCGTGCACTCGACGGCGAGAATGCTGGCGAGAAGTTTTGAATCATCGACCGGTGCAGTGTCCGGGAATCCGGGAAGGTTCAGCCCCGGAATATCGTTAAGGAGAGGAATCCCCGTGTTGCCCGAATGGACTATGGCCTCGGCCAAGTAGTGGTAGTCACCGGGGTAAATGACAGCCTCATCGCCGCCGGGCAGACCTTTGACGTGTCGGGGGCTGAGCATAGGAATGAACCCGTCTCGGGGAGGGCCGTGGATGGCGTGGTAGATGGCTTCAACAAGCTGGGGCGGTGTAGATGATTTGGTGCCAAAAGGATCGTCGGGATTAGCAGTAAACTCGCAGAGTCCCTCAAGGGCCTTCGCGCGCTTGGTGAGCTTTAAGACTCCGATCAGGAGTTGGGTGTCGTAATCTCGAGCGATGGGAAGAGATTCGAGCCGGGCTATTTCCTTGTCGAGGTCTCCAACGTCAAAACCATCCTTTGGCAAATAGACGCCGGGAAAATAAATCTTGTCAAAGATGGCCCCCATTGCGGTAAGGACCGCAAGGTTGCGTGGGATTGGCGCGGACAGATAGACCGCCTCTAGTTTCAGCGTCTCGTCGATTCCGTTTGGTGCCATATTCTTCTCGAGTCGGCCGACGCAGCGCGTGCCGCCTGTCTCCGTAACTTTAGCCCCGCTCGCTCACGACCAGCCGCCGACACTGCTCGTCGCTGAGGTCAAACTCCGCCACGGCGGCGGCTTCGGCCGCCTTCTCGTTCAGCGCCTTAACGGTCCCGAGGTATTGCCCGCGCTTCCTGATGATCGAGACGCGCCATGATCGGAGCTTGGCGGCGGTGTGCCGCTTTTTCGCACTCTGCTTCGTTACCCGCATCGTTACCCCGATATGGGTCGACCGTTAGAGTTTTCCGATAAGTTATTGATTTGTTTGGAGGCCACGCCCGGAATTGAACCGGGGTACACGGTTTTGCAGACCGTTGCGTAACCACTCCGCCACGTGGCCCCTGCGGAGCGCCGATGTCGGGTCGGAAATAACCATCCGCCGCGCGCTTCGCCAGGGCGGCTATACAGGAGCGACTCCCGGCGGGCAACCGTTCGGGGTGACCCTCGCGGGGAGGAGCGGGAGAGGCATTCTCCCCGTCTTGCCTTTTGCCGCTGCTTGCAGCTAGAGAGACGCCGCACACGCGGATGGGATCCTGAGAATGATCGACTTTGCCGCGGCGCGCCGCATGATGGTGGATGGCCAGGTCCGCACCAGCGACGTGAGCGACCTGCGCATCATCGCGGCGATGCTGGAGCTTCCGCGCGAGCGCTTCGTGCCCGAAAGCAAGGCGGC
>JAFAHS010000158.1 GCA_019237115.1 Deltaproteobacteria bacterium | reverse complement strand
GTTTCCGTAGGCGTATGCGCCGCCTTTCTCGAGCGCCTTCCGGTATGCGGGCCGCTCGTGCAGGCGCCTGGTCCACGCATCCAGCTCCGGATATGCGCCGCGAACGCCGAATGCTCCGGCGACTTCGCCCACGAAGCTCATCTGCACATCGGCGCCGGTCAGGGCGTTGCCGACCAGGAACTGCTTACCCTTGAGGGCGCCGTTGATATAGCCGAGGTGGTTTGCGAGCTCGCTTTCGATTCGCGGGCGCAGCGGCGCCCCGGCCTCGCCGAGCCGCGAGACGTACAGGTTGAGCATCAGCGGCAACATCGCCGATCCTTCCGAATAGTGCAGCCATTGCACGTACTCATCGTAGGCGGCGCTTCCCGTGGGGGGTTGCAAGCGGCCGCCGCCGTAGCGTCGGACGAGGTAATCGACAATGGCGCCCGACTCGATGATGGTACGACCGTCGTCGGTGATTACCGGCGACTTGCCCAGCGGATGCACGGCTTTGAGCTCGGGTGGTGCCAGACGGGTCTCGGCGTTGCGCTGGTAGCGCGTGATTTCATAGGGCAGCCCGAGCTCTTCGAGCAGCCACAAAATCCGCTGCGAGCGGGAATCGTTCAGATGGTGAACAACAATCATGGAGTCCTCGCTTTCCAAATCGAACCAGGGTTTCAGTGCCTCGCCTCAACCATGCCCCGGCGCTTGCTGAGAGTCTACGGAAAAATGGTACGGTTGGGGTAGCCCACTGACGGCGGAGGGGCAAAGCAATGGAAACAGCAGTCGACCCCGCCAATCGATGGCGGCTTGAAACTCCCGGTCACCAGGGATGGAAGCGCACCGCACGGCCTGGCGACCCAAACCGCTTCCTGATGATTTCGGCCGATTGTCATGCCAACGAACCTGCGAACTTGTGGGCAGAGCGGATCGACGACAAATACAAGCCCCGGTTGCCGAAGATCGAGGTCGACAAAGACGGCGTCAAGTGGGTTGTCAGCGACGGACTCAGGCGGACTCGCCTGCAGGAAAGTATCTTTGAGGGCGAAGACCTGATGCGCAACCGTGCGGGTACTGATATCGCGCAGCGCCTGGGCGACCGCCGTCGCGACGGGGTGGATGCGGAAATCATCTTTCCCAACAAGGGACTCTTCATGTGGGCCACCCGTGATGCGGAATTCGCTCAGGCCCAGTGCCGGGTCTGGAACGACTGGGCCTGGGAGACCTTCGGTCCGTACAACGACCGTATGTCACCCATGGCATCGATAGCGACGGCGGACCTCGCCGGATCGATCAAGGAGATCGAGCGTGTCGCGCGGCTCGGCTTCCGCGGCCTGACCCTGCCATGCAAGCCGGTTTTTAACTCGCAGGACGCGCGCGATCCCAACTACAACATGGCGGTCTACGATCCGATGTGGGCGGTGATCGAAGAGACCGGCCTTCCGATCACGTTTCATATCGGGACCGGCCGCGATCCGCGGGGAGCGAGCAAGGAAGGCGGCGCGGTGATGAACTACGTCGCGCATGCGCTGGTCCAGGCTATCGAGCCGATGGCGGCGTTGTGCTCTTCAGGGGTGCTGGAACGTTTCCCCAGGATCAAATTTGCCGCGATCGAATCGGGCATTGGATGGGTGCCGTGGGCGCTCGACGCCATGGATGAGGCATACGTCAAGCACCACATGTGGGCGTATCCCAAGCTCAAGATGCTGCCCAGCGAATATTTTCGCGCCCACGGTGCGGTGGCGTTCCAGGAAGACCGCGCGGGTCTCGGACTGGCCCTGCAATTCGACCTGGTAGACAACTTCCTGTGGTCCAATGACTATCCACATCACGAAGGCTCATGGCCGCATTCCGCCGAGGCAATCGAACGGCAGATGGGCCGCTTCGACGAGGACCAGCGCGCGAGGATTCTGGGGCTGAATGCGGCGCAAATGTTCAACTTCGAAGTCGAGCGGCTGCTCGCCTATCGACCGAGCTGATCCCAGCAAGCGTGCGGGCTGCAGGTCGTGAGAGCCTGAGGCCGGTTGGGCAGAACATGCTACAGTTATCCTGAACGATCGGTATGTTCGCCGAAAGGACTGCGACATGAAATTTCACTGGTTTGCCGAAGTGACCTATCCGCATCTGCCGGCCGACTTTAAGGAGCGCTACAAGTCCGCATGGGTAACTCCGCCGGCGCATCTGATCGACCCGGGCAAAGCCGGCGAGATGTACCGGATGTTTATCCGGCTGATGCAGATCGCGGACCAGGTCGGTTTCGACGGGCTCACCGTGAACGAGCATCATCAGACGCCGCTTGCGGTGACGCCCTCGCCCAATCTGCTCGCCGCCAGCCTGGCCTCGTCAACCCAGAGCGCAGCCATCACGGTGGTCGGCAATTCGCTGGCCCTCTACAACCCGCCGACCCGCGTCGCCGAGGAATATGCTTATCTGGACTGCCTTTCCGGGGGCCGGCTCACCGCAGGATTCGTGTTGGGCACGCCGATGGATTCGACCTTCGCCTACGGCGTAACTCCGGTCGAAACGCGCGAGCGGTTCGAGGAGGCGCGCCAGCTGATCCTGCGCGCGTGGTCGGAGCCGGAGCCGTTCGCATTCAACGGCAAATACACCCAGCTGCGCTACGTGAATATCTGGCCGCGGCCGGTTCAGCGGCGGATGCCCATCTGGGTGCCAGGCGGGGGTGGCAGCGTAGAGACCTGGGACCTGGTCATCGACCACGACTACTGCTACGGGCATTTGTCGTTCTCGGGATTGTATTCGTCGAAGCCGCTGGTTGATGCGTTCTGGGAATATGTAGACAAGCGGGGCGGCACCCTGAACCCCCATCGGATGGCTTTCACGCAGATGGTATGCGTCGCCAACACCGATGCCGAAGCGGAGAAGCAGTATTATGAGGCGGTGCGCTATTTCCATCGCAATGCAGCGCCCGCGCAAGGGTTTCTCAATCCACCGGGCTACACCACGGTGCGCTCGATGAAGTCGCAGGGCGAGCAACTCAAGCTTGGGCAGACCAAGCTGACCCCGCAGGATCGGGTGCGCGCGGGCCGTGGCGAGATGAGCTTTTGGGAATACGACGAGAAAGGCTACATCATCGCGGGCACTCCGCAACGGGTGCGACAGCGGCTTAGAGAATTGATCAAGGACCTGCGGGTCGGACAGTTAATCGCAACTCCGCACATGGGCAATCTTCCAGAAGAGGTAGGCGCCGAGAACACGCGCCTGTTCGGAGTCGAGGTCGCGCCCCATCTGCGCGACCTGTGGGCCGACCAGCCGGACCGGTGGACCCCGGAGATAAGCCAGGCCCTCGTGCTCGCCAATGCACCGCGACACGCGGCCAACGGAGGCGCCCGGGCAGAAGCTTAGTGGTCGTCGCGCTTAAGCGCGGCGACTTCGCAGCAATTCGGATGCGGGCCACGGCGACCTTCTCCGTGCGCTAGCGGGCTGCCAGAAAGTTGGCTCGACTGGCCCGCGACCCACAGCCGCTCGAGTTTCCAGCTTGCTGTTCTTTCCCGAACCACGCTTCGGGAGGAAAATCCGGTTCGGGGGCTTTTGACGCATACCCCCGCGTGGGTTTGCAAGTGAAGCGAATTGCCATAATCGGCGCTGGCATTACCGGCCTCGCTGCAGCCCATCGGCTGGGCGAACTCGCGGCGCAGCGCGAGACCCCGGTGGAGACGGTCATCCTTGAACGCAGCGATCGCATGGGTGGACCCCTCAAGACTATTCGCCGAGACGGGTTCGTCATGGAGACGGGGGCCGATTCGTTCCTGACCGACAAGCCCGCGGCTGCCGAGCTGGCCAAGCGTCTTGGCCTCGCCGACGAGTTGATCCCCACCCGCGTGCAGTTCCGTCGCACCCTGGTGGTTCACGATGGAAAGCTCGTGGAGATTCCGGAAGGGTTTTCTCTGCTCGCGCCGACCCATCTCGAACCGGTGATGGAGAGTCCGCTTTTCTCGGAACAGGGCAAACGCAGAATCGCGCTGGAGCCGACCATTCCGCGCCGAACCGAGACCGGTGACGAGAGCCTCGCCTCGTTCGTGACGCGCCGCCTGGGTCAAGAAGTGCTCGAGCGGGTCGCGCAGCCTCTGGCCGGGGGAATATATACTGCCGACCCTGCACGGCTTAGCGTTGCCGCCACCATGCCGCGTTTTGTCGAGATGGAAAAGAACGCCGGCAGCCTGATTCGGGGTCTGCAGGCGGCTGAGCAGGCGCGGGGGAGCCAGGGGCCCGCCACCAGCGGCGCCCGATGGAGCCTGTTTCTGTCGATGCGCGCGGGGATGGGATCCCTGGTGGACGCGGTTGCCTCGCGGGTTGCCGGGTCGTTTCGCCCGCGCGCCGAGGTGAGCAGCATCTCGTATCGCGACCGGCGCTGGCACCTGGTGCTTGGCGACGGCGGCCGAATTGACGCGGACGGGGTTGTCTGTGCCGCGCCCGCGTTCGCTGCCGCTCGGTTTCTCGGGGCAGCCGACACCCGCCTTGCCCAGTTGCTTGCAAAGATCGCTTACGCTTCCGCCGCCACGGTCAACCTGACCTTTCGCGAAGGTGACTTTCCGAGCCCGCCGCGTACCTTCGGATTCGTGGTGCCAATCGTCGAGCATCGAAAAATAATCGCGGGCAGCTTCTCCAGCCTGAAGTTCGAGGACCGCGCTCCAGCCGGCTCAATTCTTGTCCGTGCCTTCGTCGGCGGAGTGCTGCAGAACGAGATGATGGCGTTGCCGGACGAGGAGATCGTCAATGCGGTACGCGACGAGTTCCGCGCGCTGCTCGGGGTACGGGCGGCGCCCGGAGTCGTCGCGGTTCAACGCTGGCCCGATTCGATGCCCCAGTACGAGGTGGGACATCTCGATCGAGTCGGTGAGATCGAACGGGCGGCCGCGCGCCTGCCGCAGTTCGTGCTGGCCGGCGCCGCCTATCGCGGGGTGGGAATTCCGGATTGTGTCCGCAGCGGCGAGCACGCCGCGCAAGCCATTCTCGCGCGGCTTGGGGAGGCCGCGTGAGATTTCGATGGGTGCGATGCAGCAGAGCGACGGCGGCAGCGAAGCAAAATGGCCGCGGGTGATCGCGCATGCCGACATGGACGCGTTCTACGCGTCGGTGGAGCAACTGGACAATCCCGCTCTGCGCGGCCTGCCGGTAGTGGTTGGAGGCAAGAGCGCGCGCGGCGTGGTGACCTCGGCATCGTACGAGGCGCGCAAGTTCGGGATCCGCTCCGCGATGCCGTCGGTGCAGGCGCGCAAGCTCTGCCCCCAGGCAATCTTCGTGGGCGGGCGCATGGATCGCTACGGCGAGGTCTCGAAGGTCGTGCGCCGAGTCTTCGAGGAATTCAGTCCGGTGGTCGAACCGCTCTCACTCGATGAAGCGTTCATCGACCTGACCGGAACCGAGCGCGTGCATGGCTCCGCGCTCGATGCGGCCGGTGCCCTCAAGCGGCGGGTGACTGCAGAAACGGGATTAGTCGTCTCGGTGGGAGTTGCGCCGAGTAAAATGGTCGCCAAGATTCTCTCCGACCTGTCAAAACCCGACGGGTTGCTGAGCATCGGTCCCGGCGACGTGGTGCCGTTTCTGCACGGGTTGCCGGTCGAACGCATCTGGGGCGTCGGCCGCGTCACTCTGGCCCGTTTGAATCAATTCGGCATATGGACGATCGGCGATCTGGCCAGCCGCGAGGTCGGCGAGTTGCGGATGGCGCTCGGGTCGCTGGGACCCCACCTCCATGCGCTGGCCAGCGGCAACGATCCGCGCCCGGTGGTTGGTGATTGGCAGC
>JAFAHS010000062.1 GCA_019237115.1 Deltaproteobacteria bacterium | reverse complement strand
GCTGGGACTCTCGTAGCCGACGTCGAGTGCCACGCTGGTCACCGCTTGACCCGCGGCGAGCAGCCGCAGCGCATGACCCAGGCGGAACTGCTGGCGCCATTTGCCGAAACCAAGTCCGGTCTCTGACTTGAACAGTCTCTCGAGGGTCCGCTTGCTCGCGCCGGCGGTCTTGGCGAGTTCGCCGAGCGGACTTCGGTTGTCAGGTTCCTGCTCGAGCAGTGAGACGATTCGCTTTGCGCGCCCGTCGCGGGGCAGCGGCAAATGAACAGGGTCCGATTGCATCGATTGAAGATGGTCGAGGACCACCGGTACCAGATGGGAATGCAGCGGGATATGGGAGTTGAGTCCCTTGAGTTCGGAGACCCGAAGAATCAATTCGCGCATCAGCGGAGAGATCTCGACCACGCAGCATTTGTCGGGCAGCGAGGTGCTCAGGGTCGGCGCGACATAGAGCGCCCGCAGTGAAACCACTCCAGACATCTCCAGCCAGTGGCGCGTGCGTGCCGGAACCCATACCCCGCGATGCGTCGGGACGACCCATGAGCCCTCGCGCGTGGTGACGGTGACGACTCCCTGCGACGCGAAGGTGAGCTGGTGCCACGGATGCCGATGCGGTTCGACCAGGGCGCCGTGCGCATACTCGGTGGGGACTCCCGCGCGAATTTGGTAGTGGCGCCGGTCAAAGAAGCGCTGACGCTTTGTCGACATCGGTTGGCACTTTAGCGCAAGACCGCCAGGTCCGGAACCGCTAGCGAATACTCAATATCGTTCGACGTGCGCCCGTCGGCCCACTGGCCCGCCGGTGGCGCGTACCGAGGAGTTCGCAAATGGCAACGCGTCTGGACCACCTGATTGTGAACGTCAACGATCGCGAGAAAAGCGTCGCCTTTTACACGCGCATTCTGGGCTTCGGGCACGAGGGCGAGCGCGAAGGGACGCCGTTCTCGGTTATCAGAGTGGAGCCGGATTTCATGCTGCAGCTGGCTCCCTTCGGGAGCCGGGGCGGCGAGCATCTGGCCTTTTCGATGTCGCGCGCGGAATTTGACCAGACTTTCCAGCGGGTGCGCGAAGCGGGAATCGAGTATGGCGACTCTTTCGACACGGTTGGCAACATGCGCGGCCCCGGAGATAGCGGAGGGGCGCGCGGAGCATGCAAGTCGGTCTACTTCTTCGACCCCAACCGGCACCTGATCGAAATTGCGTATTACTGATTGCGATGTCCGATCGCCGACCCCCCGCTTCTCCCCGACCGCTGCGGGTCTGCGAGCTCGCCAGAGACCAAAGGGGAACCCGGTGGCGGATTTTGCCGCCTGCCGTTGGCGCGGCGGCGGACCGGCTTGAAGTAGAAGGTGCGGTAGGGTTCAATGCCGCGAGGAGTTATGCGGGGACGTGACGCGGGAGAAGGATGCTTCCGGACGCGGCCGGGGCGACGGAGAAGCCAAGAGCGTGCGCGCTTTTCGCGTCGTGGTGATTCACGGGCCCAACCTGAACCTGCTGGGAGAGCGCGAGCCGGAAATCTACGGCCGTATCCAGCTTCGCGACATCGACCGGGAGTTGAAACGACTGGGGCGCGAGCTGGGTCTTTCGGTCGATAGCTTCCAGTCGAACTCCGAGGGCGCGATCGTCGATCGCATCCAGGAGGCCCGCAATCGCTGCGACCTGATCCTGGTAAATCCGGGTGCTTATACCCACACCAGCATCGCGATTCGCGACGCGCTCGCCGCGATCGCCGTCCCGGTAATCGAGGTGCATCTGTCCAACGTCTACCAGCGCGAATCGTTTCGCCATCATTCCACCATCGCGGATCTCGCGGTCGGACGAACCATGGGGTTCGGCGCAGAAGGGTACTACCTGGCCCTGCGCGCGGCGGCGACGCTCCTGTCGAGCAGGACGGCGACCCGGTAGGCGACCGTTCGCGCGATTGGCGTTGGCATGCCATGATCTTGGAGAAGGGATGGAAGTTCGAGAAATAAAGGCCCTGATTGCCCTGATGAACGACCACGGCCTGGTCGAACTCGAAATCGAAGACAAAAAGGGCAAGGTTCGCCTGGTTCGCGGCTCGCTGGCTCCCACGCCGGTGGCCAATTCGCAGCCCCATTCTGCCGCGGTATCGGTCGAGCCCGGGAAGCGCCGGGCGGGCGCGAAAGTCGGCGCCAAAGCCGACGGGGGTGCGGTCGAACTTGCTTCCAACCAGACGCTGGTCGAGAGCCCGATGGTCGGGACCTTCTACCGTGCCCCCTCTCCCGATGCCACGCCGTTTGTGGAGGAAGGCTCCTCGGTGCGCAAAGGTCAGACAGTCTGTATTATTGAAGCGATGAAGATGATGAATGAGATCGAAGCGCCCGCTTCCGGACGCGTCGTGAGGATAATTGCCGAGAACGCCCAGCCCGTTGAATACGGGCAGGCTCTGATGGTGATCGAGGTAGACTAAGGCCGCTTGCGCCATCGCTAGAACTTTAAAATGTTCAAGAAGCTTCTCGTCGCGAATCGGGGCACCATCGCGATTCGCATAATCCGCGCATGCCGCGAACTGGGAATCCCGACGGTGGCGGTTTATTCCACCGCGGACAAGGATGCGCTTCACGTACGGATGGCCGATGAGTCGGTGTGTATCGGGCCGCCTGCGGCGGAAGATAGCTACCTCAGCATCCCCTCGATTCTGAGCGCCGCGCTTACCTACGGCGCCGACGCGCTCCATCCCGGGTACGGCTTTCTTTCCGAGAACGGTGATTTCGCGGAAGCCTGCCAGCGCTCCGGCCTTCAGTTCGTGGGGCCGCGCGCTCGTCACATCCGGCTCATGGGTGACAAGCCGCGCGCCCGGCGCATCATGAAGCGGGCCGGCGTTCCGGTTCTTCCGGGCAGTGATGGAAAGGGGGTTACCGAGGTTCGCGATGCACTGGCAGATGCGAAGCGGCTGGGTTTTCCGGTGCTGATCAAGGCCGCCGCGGGGGGAGGCGGGAAGGGGATGCGCGTGGCCCGCGACGTCAGGGAGCTCGAGCGCCTGTTTCCGCTGGCGCGCAGCGAAAGCGAAGCCGCCTTCAACTCGCGGACCATGTACCTGGAGAAGTACCTCGAACTCGCACGGCACGTTGAGTTCCAGATTGTCGCTGACAACTTCCGCAACGTGCAGCATCTGGGCGAGCGCGATTGCTCTATCCAGCGCCGTCATCAGAAGGTTATCGAGGAATCGCCGTGCCCGGTCCTCAATCCCCGCCTGCGCGAGAAGATGGGTAAGGCGGCGGTGCGCGCGGCCGAAGTGGTGGGCTATTCGAACGTCGGCACGGTCGAGTTTCTGCTTGCGCCGGACGGCGAGTTCCATTTCATCGAGATGAATACGCGCATCCAGGTGGAGCACGGTGTCACCGAGATGGTGACCGGCATCGACCTGGTCAAGGAAAGTATTCGGCTGGCGCAGGGCGAGCGGCTCAACCTCAAGCAGAAGCAAATAACCTTCAACGGGTGCGCCATGGAATTTCGCATCTATGCGGAGGACCCGGAAAGGCACCTGCCGTCGCCCGGACTGGTCACGAACCATCATCCCCCGGGGGGATTGGGTGTGCGGGTCGAGACGGCCCTGTACGATGGTTATCGGGTGCCGGTGCACTACGATCCGCTGGTTGCAAAACTGATTGTCCATTCCGAGAACCGCAAGCTGACCATGCTGCGGGCGCGCGCCGCATTGCGCGAGTATTTGATCGACGGAATCCGGACCAATATCCCGCTTCATCTCAAGATTCTGCACGACCCGGATTTTATCCGCGGCGACTTTTCGACCGGCTTTCTCAGGAGATACGAGCCTGCCTCCTCCCGCGCGACCGGCGAAATCCCCGCAGCGAAAGCCTCTTGACCGCCAGTTCGGACGAACGGATTGATAATTTGCGACCGCGTGCCGAGTGCGCGTGGAAGTTGGAGCGCGTTATGCGACGAATTCTGCTTGCCTTCCTGGCCACTGTGCTGATCGGCGCCACCGCCGCGGCCGCGCAGAGTCCGCCGCAGATTCCCGGCATGAACTCTGCGCCTCCGGGCCCGCAGCCCAAGGTTCAGGTGCTCGATCCGCTCTATGATTTCGGGACCGCGACCGAAGGGAAGATGGTGGACCATGTCTTCAAGATCAAAAACCTGGGGCAGGGTGAGTTGGAAATCCGCGGCATGAAAACCTCCTGCGGCTGCACCGCGGCGGCACCCAGCAAAAACCATCTGGCACCGGGCGAGGAGGCGGACATTTCGGTCGGGTTCGACACGCATTTCCAAAAGGGCCACCAGGTCCGGACCATCACCGCATTCACCAACGATCCCACGACCCCGCAAGCCGTGATGACGATGCAGGGCGTCGTCAAGCAGCAGGTCGCCGCGACCCCGGCGCAGGTGGCATTCGGCACGGTTCACAAGGGAACCGCGGCGACCCAGGAAGTGACGATCGACGACCTGACCGGGCAGCAGGGGTTCAAGGTCAGCTCGGTCAGCAATGCGAGCCCCTCGATCAAGGTTGCGATTGAGCCGCGCAAGGACGGCAAGCCGGGCGCGGTTCTGAAAGTCGATCTGCTGCCGACCATGCCGGCCGGGAGCTTTGATGATTCAATCAAGGTGACGACCAACCGGGCACCGCTGCAGATCGATGTGTTCGGGACCGTAGCAGGTAACCTGACGCTCGACCCCGCGCAGGTTTCCTTTGGCATCGTTCCCAAGGGCCAGGACGTGGTCCGGATTCTGCGACTCACCAATTCCAGCCCGCGAGACGTGAAGGTACTCGACATCTCGAGTTCGACACCTGCGGTGGTCGCCTCGGCCGATCCGGTGAAGGCGGGCAGGGAATATCGCATTACCGTGACGCTTCGGCGCGGCACGCCGGATGGGCAATTGCGTGGCCAGCTGGCGATCAAGACCGACGACCCCGAGCAGAGCAAGGTTGACGTCCCGTTCTACGCCATCGTTGGACAGTTCAAGATCTGACCTGCCTGCGGTGGTCCGGGCGGCGAGCGGATCTCGGCGGTCCGGCTGCGCTCAGATTCCGCCTCGAATGGCGGGCGGAAAATTCGGCGGGAATCCGGTCCCCCCAAGTTGCGCAGAGCTCGGCCGACCAGCTCGCAAAAACCGAGCGGGAGAAAAGCCCGAGCGGAAAACTCCATGGGAAGGGCCCGAGCTTGATTACACTGGGAAATCGCTTGTTTCCGTGAGCGATCAGTCCGTATTATCTGGGCAGAGCGCGAAATTTCCCATGCGATCTACGCTCACATGGCTCAGCGGCTAAAATTGAATCTGTTCGCTCGACTGCGGCAGAAGCTGTCCGATGCCGCGGTCAGAGTTTTGACCAAGCCGCTCAAGAGCTACGAGCTCCATTCGCCCAACGATATGGCGAACCTCAAACGCCATATCCGCAAGGGCGACGTCGTTTTGGTGGAGGGCAACGAGCGGATCAGCGAATGTATCAAGTACCTGACCCAAAGCTCGTGGTCGCATTCGGCGCTGTTTGTCGGCGACGAGCCGCTGCGGCGAGACCCGCGCCAGCGTGGCGAGCTGGTCGCGCAATTTGGTGAAGAGGCGACTTTCCTGCTCGTCGAGGCGCTGGTGGACCGCGGCGTGGTCCTCTCGCCGTTGACCAAGTATCGGGATTTCAACATCCGCGTGTGCCGCCCCTACAATCTCTCGACCGCCGACCTGGCGGAGGTATTGGACGAGGCACTGCGGAGCGTCGGCGCCACCTACGACGTCAAGAACGTGGTCGATCTGGCGCGCTATTTTCTGCCGGTCAGTCTCATCCCGCGCCGCTTTCGCCGCAGCGCCTTGCAGTATGGCAGCGGGGAGCCGACCCGGGTGATCTGCTCCAGTTTGCTCGCCTCGTGCTTCAACCGGGTGCGCTTTCCCATCGTGCCGCGCTACGAGCAATTGCCCGATGATCCGATTCCGACCTCGCGCCTAGCGTTGTGGCCGCGACGGTCCGCCAAGCCGCCGGGCATCTGGCGGCAGGTATCCCCGACCCTCATAACGCCGCGCGATTTCGATCTCTCTCCCTACTTCGAAATCGTCAAGTTTAATATTATCGAGAGCATGCGGTTCGACTATCGGAAGATTCGATGGGCGGACGACGCGCCGTCGGCGCAAATCAAAAAGGGCGCGTAGCCGCAACAATCTGCTGAGCACGGAGCGGACGACTTGAACGACGAACAGAATCACGATGGCGGCCGGCGCGAGGTCCTGGAAAAAACCATTGCGAAGATTCTCCATCGCCACTGCAACTTCGGCTGGGCGAACTACTATATCCCGAGCGAGAAATTTCCCACGCTAATCGACGAACTGGTGGAATTGCTGAGTCCCGGTGGCGAGATCGGCCATGAGGAACTGGTCCAGTTCTTCCTGGGCACGCAGCGCACCGCCTCGGTGCAGGATCGCATCGCCAAATTCGCCGGGAGCTATATCGTGTACAAACGCGGCTGACGCCCGGTCCGCGCGGGTCGTCGCACACTCGGGGGGGGTCGCCGAGCTGCGCTCAGCACGTCGATTCCGATTCCCGACAGGAGTGTGTCCATGGAAGCGATCGAGGCCATCAAAAGCAGGCGAGTGCAGCGCGGATTTTCTGCGCGCGAGGTCGAACCCGACAAACTCGAGCGTATCGTCGATGCGGGCCGGCATGCGATGAGCGCACGCAACCTGCAGCCCTGGCAATTCATCGTGGTGCGCGACCGGACCTGCCTTAAGAAGATGGGCGAGCTTTGCTCGACCGGAAGGTTTGTCTCCGACGCGCCCGCCGCGATCGTCGTGCTCAAGAACACCGAGAACGCGCGGTGGGCGGATGTCGACTGCGCGCAGGCGGTGCAGAACATGGCGGTGGCGGGTTGGGCGCAGGGACTCGGCACCTGCTGGGTCGGCAATTTCGACAACCTCAAAATCTGCGAGATGCTGGGCGCGCCCGTGCCGTGGGCAATCTTCACCATTTTGCCCTTCGGATATTCGGACCCGAAGCGGCCCCCCGAGTCGCGTCCGCTGCGCCCGAAAAAGGAGATGGTTCATTACGAACGTTACGGAAATCCGACCGCGTGATCGGGTGCCCACCGGGAGCAGGCGTATTGAGGCGGAGATTCTGCCAGGCCCGGTTCCCGGCGGTTTTGGCAGCCTGCTAGGATGGTCATGCGGACCCAATCGAGGAATTAAATCCAATGCCGATCAAACAATCACCGCCCCCCGAGGCGTTCGAAACTTTGAAGCAGAACCCCGACGCGGTTTACCTTGACGTGCGCACCGAGCCTGAATTCGCCCAGGGCCACGCCGCGGGTGCGATCAACATCCCGGTGGTGTTCATCAAGGGGCCGGGACAGATGCAGGTAAATCCAGACTTTGTCGAGGTCGTCGGGAAAGTTCTCCCGAAAAGCCGGAAGCTGGTGGTGGGATGCCAGGCGGGCGGGCGCTCGATGCGAGCGTGCGAGATGCTGGAAGAAGCCGGATACACGGATTTGACCAACGTGGCGGGCGGATTCGGCGGCCAGCGTGATCAATCCGGCAACCTGGTGGTCGCCGGATGGCGTGACAGCGGACTGCCGGTGTCGACCGACCTCGGCGAGGCCAGCTACGAGGCGCAACGCAAGAAAGCGGGTCTTTAATGGCGATTCGGCTGACACGTATCTACACGCGCACCGGGGACAAGGGTACGACCGCCCTGGTAGGGGGAGCCCGGGTCGCAAAGGAAAGCGCCCGCATCGAAAGCTACGGTACGATCGACGAGCTCAATTCCGTCATCGGTATCGTCAGGACATACCTGCCGAAATACATCTTCAAATTCGGAAACGATGGCGAATGGTATTCCGAGGGCCTGCGACGCATCCAGAACGAGCTGTTCGATGTAGGCAGCGAACTGGCGACTCCCGCCGACGGCGAGTACGAAGGGATGCACAAGATCAGTGCGGCGGAAGTAGCCAAGCTCGAAGAAGAGATGGACAAGATGGAGGAGGAGCTCGAACCGCTCAAATCCTTCACCTTGCCGGGCGGCGGCGAACTGAACGCGTTTCTCCACCTGGCCCGCACCGTGTGCCGGCGTGGGGAGCGTCAGCTCTGGCGCCTCAAGCGCGAGGAACCCATCAACGAGCAGCTCATCATTTACGTCAACCGGCTCAGCGACCACCTGTTCGTGCAATCCCGCTGGGTCGCGAAGCGGCTTGGCGAGCCCGAGTTTCTGTGGGATCGCGGACTGCGCCTGGACGCTCCGGAAATCAAGGCGGCGCGGCGGCGGGCCGCGGCCCGGCAATTGGCGACACGCCGCAGGGCAAAATCCTGAACGGGGAGAGCTCGCACCATGGCGAATGAACCACGGCTCTACTTGCGCCAGGCGCAGATCGGCCCCATGGCCAACTACGTCTACCTGCTGGGTGACCCGGTTTCGCGTAAGCTAGCGGTGGTCGATCCCGCCTGGGACACCAACGCGATTTGCAATTTCGTGGAGAAGGAAGGCTACCAGGTCGACAAGATTCTGATCACCCACTACCACCAGGACCACCTGGGCGGGCACATGATGGGGCAGAGCATCGAGGGCTCCGCGGAGATGCTCAAGCGGGTCAAGGCCAAAGTCTACGTTAACAAGCACGAGGCCGAGGGCACCAAGCGAGTTGCGGGACTGTCCGACTCCGATCTGGTCAAGGTCGACGCCGGCGACGTGATCAAGGTGGGCGATATCGAGGTCAAGTTTCTCCATACCCCCGGGCACACGCCAGGGTCGCAGTGTTTCCTGGCGGCCGGAAACCTGATCGCGGGCGATACGCTGTTTATCAACTCATGCGGGCGGGTCGACTTGCCGGGGTCGGATCCGGAAGCCATGTACTACAGCCTGAACCAAACGCTCAAGAACCTCGACGATGCGACGGTGGTGTATCCCGGCCACGCCTACTCCAACGAGTCGAGTTCGACCATCGGCAAGCAGAAGCGCACCAATATGTACCTCCGCTTCGAGACCCTCGACGATTTTCTGGAAGCGATGGGCTACGCGCGCGGGTAGCCGCAAGTGCTGACCATCCGTTCGTACGCGCCCGCCGATTTCGAAAAGGTTGTCGCGCTGTGGGAAGCATGCGAGCTCACGCGTCCATGGAATGATCCGGCCGCCGACATCGAGTTCTGCCTGGCCTCTGAAAACGCGAGGTTGATGGTCGGTGTCGCGGATGACGAGTCGAGGATCGTGGCGACCGCGATGGTCGGCCACGATGGTCATCGTGGATGGATCTACTATGTGGCGGTGGCGCCCGAGCATCGGGCGAAGGGGGCGGGGCGCGAGATCATGGCGCGTGCGGAAGAGTGGCTGACGTGTAGGGGGGTGCCAAAAGCGATGCTGATGATTCGCGAGACCAACAGCAAAGTAATCGGCTTTTACGAGCGGCTGGGCTATGCGGTCGAAGAGCGGATAGTCATGGCCCGCTGGTTGAAGAAGCCGCCCCATGCGTGATCGAACCTGGCTCCAGCACTGGCCAAGCGGGGTGTCGTTTCCAGGAATCTTCCGGGAAGGCTGCTCTTTTCGCCTCCTTTCACTGCGGGACAGGGTTGAGGTAGCGCGGAACCTGCAAGGCGCCCGCGCCGTAGGTCAGCCGGGCGTGCTCGATGGCCTGTGTCGGGTAAAGTAAGGCGGGTTGTTCGGTCATGCCCAGGGCTGACTCACATCAACTGAACGTCAGGGTGGAGCAGCTGCGCGAGCAGATCAATCATCACAACTACCGCTACCACGTGCTCGACGATCCCGAGGTTTCCGACGCCGAGTATGACGGGATGATGCGCGAGCTCGAAGCGCTGGAGCGGGAGCATCCGGAATTACGCACTCCCGATTCGCCGACCCAGCGGGTCGGTGCCGCGCCCAGTGAAAAATTCGGTGTGGTGGTGCATCGCAGGATGATGATGTCGCTGTCCAACGCGATGAACCCCGAAGAGATGGTCGAGTTCGACAAGCGAATCAAGCGCTTTCTCAAGTCCGACCAGGACATCGAGTACGTCGCCGAGATCAAGCTCGATGGACTCAGCGTCGAGCTGGTTTACGAACAGGGCGCGCTGGTGGTGGCGTCCACCCGCGGCGACGGCATCAACGGTGAAGACATTACCCCCAATATCAGGACCATCCGATCGGTACCGCTGCATCTGCGCAAACCCGGGCGCGACTCGATTCCCCGACTGCTCGAAGTGCGCGGGGAGGTGATTTTTCCCAAGGCCGGATTCGCCAAGCTCAACGCGGATCGCGAAAGCGCGGGCGAGCCGGTGTTTGCCAATCCGCGCAACGCGGCGGCAGGCTCGCTGCGCCAGCTCGACCCCAAGATTACCGGGTCGCGGCCGCTGGAGATTTTCTTGTACGCGGCGGGGGTCATTGAAGGCGCGAGTTTCGCGTCGCAATGGGAATTCCTGCAGGGCATCAAAGCCCTGGGGCTTCGCATCAACCTGCTTTCACGCCTGTGTCGCAACGTAAATGCGGTCCTCGAGTACTGGAACGAGATCACCGAGAAACGCCACGCACTTGCCTACGACGCCGACGGGGTGGTTGCCAAGGTCAACTCCTTCGAGCTCCAGGAGCGCCTCGGAGAGGTATCGCGGTCGCCGCGCTGGGCAATTGCATACAAGTTCAAGGCGCAGCAGGCCCAGACCGTGGTGGAAAACATCGACGTTCAGGTCGGCCGGATTGGCTCGCTTACTCCGGTCGCCAAGTTGCGGCCGGTGCCGTTGGCCGGCGTCACGATCTCCAACGCGTCGCTCCACAACCTCGACGAGATCAGGCGCAAGGATATCCGCGAGGGTGACACCGTGCTGATCGAACGTGCGGGCGACGTCATCCCTTACGTGGTCCGGGTCACCCAGCAGGGGTCTCCGCGCGCCGACGAATTCCAGATGCCGTCACGCTGCCCGGTGTGCGGAGCGGCGATCGTTCATGAAGAAGGCGAAGTCGCCTACCTGTGCGTCAACGCCAACTGCCCGGCGCGGATGCGCGAATCGATTCGCCATTTCGCATCGAAGAACAGTCTCGATATCGAGGGTCTTGGTGACAAGCTGGTCGCGCAGCTCATCGAGCAGGGCCTGGTCAAGGAACTTGATGACATCTACG
Organism: Deltaproteobacteria bacterium; assembly: GCA_019237115.1. GTDB lineage: Bacteria > Desulfobacterota > Binatia > Binatales > Binataceae > JAFAHS01. The sequence continues at coordinate 153,951 of JAFAHS010000062.1, read as the reverse complement.
CACTCACGACCAACCAGCTGGCGGGGCTCGAGCGGATGGCAAAAAAGAGTGCCCAGAACGTGGTCGATGCGATCCAGAAATCCCGCAACACCACGCTCGATCGCGTGATCAACGGCCTCGGCATCCGGCACGTCGGCGAGCACACCGCACGCCAACTCGCGCTTCGCTTCAAGACCCTGGCGGGGCTGTCCACCGCCAGCGAAGAGGATTTGTCGGCGGTCCGCGATATCGGCGGCGAAGTCGCCCGCAGCATCCGGGAATATTTCGGCGAACCGCGCAACCTCAAGGCGGTGCGGCGACTGGAAGAGGAGCTGCAGATCGCGGTTCCCGCCGAACCCAGCGGGCGCGGTGCGCTTCGCGACAAGACTTTCGTTCTGACCGGCACGCTGAACTCGATGTCGCGCGAAGATGCCGAGGGCAAAATCATGGCGGCGGGCGGAAGGGTGACGGGATCGGTGAGTCGAAAGACCGACTTCGTGGTTGCCGGCGCTGAACCGGGCTCGAAGATGAAAAAAGCCCAAGAACTGGGCGTCCGCGTTCTGGACGAGAGCGGCCTGCTGGAGTTGTTGCGGGAGGGCTAGGAATGGCGGCTCTCCTGAAGCAGCTTCGCATGGTGGTGAGCGGGCGAGTGCAGGGAGTGGGCTTTCGCTTCACGGCCAGAGACGAGGCACACGGGCTTGGGCTTAAAGGATGGGTGCGCAATCGCCCGTCGGGAGAGGTTGAGATTGTAGCCGAGGGGCGCGAAGACGTGCTCAAGATGCTCGCGGCGTGGGCACACCTCGGACCGCCTGCCGCGCACGTCAGCAGGGTGCACGAAGAATGGTCAGAATATACGGGTCAATTTGCCGATTTTCGCATCAGATAAGAACAAGCCTCTTTCGCGTTTACCACACATTAGTTATACTTCAATTCTGCGTGCGTGAACGTTTGTAGCCCCTCATCAAACCGGAGTATTTTCCAAGCACAAGGGACAAGGAGATTGGACTGAGATGGCTGTACCACCTGAGGCTGCCGTGCAGACTGCCGGGTCGCAGGATAAAGCTGGATCCAATGGCGCAGAGAAACCCCACTTAAAGCGCGATCGGGTCGTCATCCGCTTTGCCGGCGACTCGGGCGACGGGATGCAGTTAACCGGGATGCAGTTTACCGCGGAGTCGGCACTGGCCGGCAACGACATCGCGACGCTGCCCGACTTTCCCGCGGAAATTCGCGCTCCTGCGGGAACCCTGGCCGGAGTCAGCGGCTTCCAGCTCAATTTTTCGAGCAACGAGATTTTCACCGCCGGCGACGAGCCCAACGTGCTGGTCGCGATGAATCCGGCGGCCCTGATGGCGAACCTGGAAGACATCCCTGCCAACGCCGTCGTAATCGTCGATCGCGAGGCATTCACCGACGCCAACCTAAAGCGCGCCGGCTACAACTCGAACCCGCTGACCGATCATTCGCTGGACAAATTCCAGGTTATCCAGGTCGACGTTACCAAGCTGACCACGCTGGCCACCCATGGCATGGGCCTGAACAACCGCGCCGTGTTCCGATGCCGAAACATGTTCGTGCTCGGCATGCTGTCGTGGCTTTATCAGCGCCCAACCCAGAGCACGATTCAGTACCTGGAGAGCCGCTTCAAGAAGACCCCCGACGTACTCGAGGCAAATCTGCGTGCTTTCAAGGCAGGCTTCAACTACGGCGAGACGACCGAGATGTTCGCATCGTCGTACGAAGTTCCGGCCGCCAAGATCAAGCCGGGCCTCTATCGCAATATCACCGGGAACACCGCCACCGCGCTCGGGTTCGTCGCGGCCGCGGTCAAGGCGGGACGCCCGCTGTTTCTGGGTTCCTACCCGATTACTCCCGCCAGCGACGTGTTGCACGAACTTTCCGGCCTCAAGAATTTTCCGATTTACACTTTCCAGGCCGAAGACGAGATTGCCGGCGTATCGTCGGCTATCGGCGCGGCGTTCGGGGGCGCGATCGGGATTACCACGACCTCCGGCCCGGGCATGAATCTCAAGGAAGAGGCGATCGGCCTGGCCGTAAAGGTCGAGTTGCCCCTGGTGATCACCGATATTCAACGCGCGGGCCCCTCCACCGGAATGCCTACCAAGCCCGAACAGGCCGACCTGCTGATGGCGATGTACGGGCGCCACGGCGAGTCACCGATTCCGATTATCGCGGCTTCCACGCCCGCCGATTGTTTTGAATGCGCCTACGAAGCGGTGCGACTCGCGATCAAGTATATGACGCCGGTCGTCCTGATGACCGACGGGCAGCTCGCGAACGGCGCGGAGCCGTGGCTGCTACCCGATATCGAGCAGTTGCCGCCAATCAAGGTGGAGTTCCGCACCGACCCGAACGGGTTCCTGCCCTACTCGCGCGACGAGCAGACGCTGGCGCGCCCCTGGGCGATTCCTGGAACCCCCGGGTTGGAGCACCGGCTGGGCGGTATCACGGGAGAAAACCTCACCGGCAACATCAGCTACTCGCCCGCCAATCACGAGCTGATGATTCGCACCCGCGCGCGCAAGATCGCCGGCATTGCGCAGGAGATTCCGCCCACCGCAGTCTTCGGCGACCCGGACGGCGGTGACCTGGTGGTGCTCGGATGGGGTTCGACGTTCGGTCCGATTCGCGAGGCAGTCAAACAGGTGCGCGAGAAGGGCCGCAAGGTTTCCCATATTCATCTCCGCTATCTGAATCCGCTCCCCAAGGACCTGGCGGAGTGCCTGCGCAAGTTCAAGCAGGTGATGGTTGCCGAGATGAACATGGGGCAACTACTTAAAATGATTCGCGCCGACTATCTAATCGACGCCTTTGGCTTCAACAAGATCCAGGGGCGTCCCTTCAAGGTGAGCGAACTCGCAACCCGTATCCAGCGGGCATTGGAGGGCTGAAGAGAAATGGCTACCGCGCTAAACCGCAAAGATTTTGTTTCCGACCAGGAAGTGCGCTGGTGCCCCGGATGCGGCGACTACGCGATTCTCGCGCAGGTGCAGAAGACCATGCCGGAATTCGGCATCGAGCCGCACAAGGTCGTGTTCATCTCCGGTATCGGATGCTCGAGCCGCTTCCCGTACTACATGAACACCTATGGCTTCCATACCATTCACGGCCGTGCACCCGCGATCGCGACCGGACTCAAGGTGACCCGGCCCGACCTCGACGTGTGGGTGGTGACCGGCGACGGCGACGGCTTGTCCATCGGCGGGAATCACCTGATTCACGTGCTGCGCCGTAACGTCGACCTGAAGATCCTGCTCTTCAACAACAAGATCTACGGATTGACCAAGGGCCAGTATTCACCGACTTCGGAGGTCGGCAAGGTTACCAAGTCGACGCCCGCCGGGTCGGTGGATTTTCCCTTCAATCCCATTACGGTTGCGCTCGGGACCCATGCAACCTTCGTGGCTCGTTCGATCGACGTTGAACAGAAACACCTGGGCGAGACGCTCAAGCGCGCCCATCAGCATCGCGGCGCGTCGTTCCTTGAGATCCTCCAGAACTGCAACATCTTCAACGATGGCGCATTCAACGACGTGAGCGACAAGGGCATCAAGGCTGAGCATCAGCTGGTGCTCGAACACGGTAAGCCCCTGATCTTCGGCAAGAACCGCGACAAGGGCATCAAGATGAACGGGATGCGCCCCGAGGTCGTGGCGGTCGGGCCCAACGGCGCGAGCGAGAAAGACCTGGTCGTGCACGACGAGAGCAATTTGTCGCTCGCGTTCATGCTGGGCAACTTCGAGCCGCCGATGCCGACACCGGTGGGGGTCTTCTACGCGGTGTCACGTCCGACCTATGACGCGGCGATGAATCAGCAACTCGAGGAGGCGAAGGCCAAGCAGGGTCCCGGTAACCTCGCGAAGCTGATGCAGAAGGGCGATACCTGGTCAGTTAGCTGACGGGCAGCTCAATTGCGATAGATGGACGGCCCCGAGGGTTTCCTCCGGGGCCGTTTGCTTCTTTGGGGCCGTGGAGTCTGGGAGTCCGAAAAACGCCTGTGGCCGCGCTTCCTCATTCCCGATACGGCGCCGTCTTGCGGGTCATCGTCTTCCAGGACGCCATCGATTCGAAGACACCGTCACGGAAGATCAAGGCATGCATCAGCGCGCCGCTGAAATGACCGATGAAGGTCGCGAACAGCAGAAAGGCGAGGACGGTATGGGTGGTTCGCAACACCGCGTACAGCTCGGCATTGTGTGGAAGAATCGGCGGGAGGCTCAGCGAACTCCATAACACGATTGGATAGTCGGCGGCCGAGAGCATGCCCCATCCAACCAGGGGCAGCGCGAACATCAGGAAATACAAAACCCGTATCGAAGCGTTGATCGCGATCCGGTCCAGCGCCGGCAGATCGGGGGGCAATGGCGGAGGCGGATTGATGAGCCGATTTACCAGCCGGATTGCGACCAGGACCAGGATCGCGATACCGAGCGGTTTGTGGATCGAGATGAGCCAATGATAGTCGGCCAGCGATGCGACCATCCCGATGCCGATGAACAACATCGTGAGGATCATCGCGGCCATCGTCCAATGAAGGATGCGCGAGAAGCGCGGGAACTGTTGCTCGGCGGCCACGCTCACCCGCCTGTGCCGGGGCCTGGCACTTTGACCATGCCCGGGCTGTGCTTCTCGCCTGCGCGCCGGGTGAAGGATTGCGAATAGACGGCGGAACGGGCACTGAGCAGAGGATCATCGGACGGCGATATTCCGGATGGCAGCGCGAGTGGATCGAAATTTATGTCGCGGCAGCCTCCCCGCGTTTCCGCTTCGATATGGTCGATGGTCAGCGTCCCGGCGTCGAGACGCTGGCGATCCGGTGGCCATGGAACCGAGGCGTTGTCCGTGGGATCACCCCCCTGTGCCACCGTCACGATCAGGTGCCATCGCAGCGGTCCTTGATGGAGGCGCTCGATGAACGCATCGAACAAGTAATTCGGATCCTTGTTGGAGGGCTGCGACGGGTCCTGGGGCTGGAAAACATCGACGGGCACCATCGACCATCGCACAAACGTCGAGTCACCCGCGTCATTGACGAAACGAAACGCGTTGAGGCCGTTGAAGGTGCTGTCGGCGAACCCGGACGAAAACCGATGGGCGCCGATGATGGCCCGAGCCGCGACCACGTCCGGATTGGCGGCGAGAAAAGCCTTGAGCTTAGCGGGATCCGGTTGCCCGGTCGTGGGATCCGGGCGCATCGCAAACAATTGGTCGTAGAACGCTTGCGGAGTTCCGACCGGAAAAACTGGAAGATTGATCATCGCCGTCCGCCACTCCTGTCCGCGGGCAGGTCGGAAAGAAAGGCCCAGGCCGCGCACCGCCAGCGGTCCGTCGGCAACATAAGGATTTCCGCCCGCCAACGAGAAACGGCCGATAACCGGCACAGTACCTGTCTTGAACACGGCAGCCCTGGAAAGGCGCGTCGCTTGGCCGTTGGATTGGAAACTCCCGCTGATGCATACGCCTTTGGCGTGGTTGCGGCGAAAGCCCTCATGGATACCATTGACCTGCTCGAAACCATCGGCAAACCGCGCCGGGGTCAGAAGCCCGGGCGAGAGCCAACCGGCCACATAAGCGAAACTTGTCACCACCATGAAAACCAGCAGACCGATGACCGCCAGCCTGATGAGTGCGCCGCGATCGCTCAGGGATGGCAGCTGATATCTGCCAGATGGCGCCGCGCGATTCGCCGCCGAACCCCGAGACTTCTCCTCGCTCGATGGTACGCTGTCGTTCGGCAATGGTCGGCTCTTCGGTTGGTTAGAGAACGCTCAGGTCGGGCAACCGTAGACTTGCATTACGTTGGTTCCCAGCACCTTTTCGCGGTCGCCGGGTTTGAGCTTGCCACCCAGTTCTTCAACTTCCTCGATGTAGTTGCCCACGTGATCGGGATGCGGAAAATCGGATGCCCAGAAAAAGCGCTCGGCGCCGACCAGGTCGACCATCGCGGGCAACGCCGACTCGTCCGGGTCGGCCGAAATCCAGCACTGCCGTTTGAAATAGACGCTGGGTTTCTCTTTCAGCGGCACCGTGCGGCCCATTGCGCTTGCGTAGACCGCGTCGAGCCGGTCCAGCCAGTATGCGATCCACCCGGCGCCCGCCTCCAGCAGTACCAGCTTCAATTGCGGAAATTTGTCGAAGGTTCCGTACTGGAAGAACGAGGTGAATGCGTGGCGGATGCCGTCGCCGGCCGTGACGTTCAGGAAATAGTACTGCCCGCGCAGATACTTCCAATCGTATCTCCCGGGCTGAGCCCAGTTCGGTTCAACAGTCGGATGGATGCCCAGCGGAACGCCAAGTTCCTGAGCCGTGGCGAACAGTGCGTCGTGATCCGGGTGCGCATGCGGCTTGCGCGTCATTACGAATGGCGCGACCCACCCGCCCTTGCATCCGTCCTTGGTGGCACGTCGGAGCTCGCGGGCGGCACCCTCGGGATCGCCCAACGACAGATGCGCAATTGGAATCAGCTTGCCACCGCTGTCCTTGCAGAAGTCCACAATCCATCGGTTGTAGGCACGCGTCAGCGCCTGGGCGAGTTCGATGTCCTCGCACTCGGTTTCATAGAGCAGGCTCAGGGTAGGATAGATGAATGCGGCCTGGAGACCTTCCTTCTCGATTCGGGTCAGGCGCTCCCCGGGATCCATTGCCCCGAACGGGGCGTGGGCGCCGTAGCCGCCAGGATTCTGCCACGCCTGTTCGCGCGTGGAGCCCATGCCGCTCAATCCCGCCAACCGCGGGCCATAGAAAATCTTGGAGAACTTGCCGCCAATTTCCAGGTGCTCTTCGCCGCGATCGTCTTGACGGATTCGCACGGCGCCCGGCTTGTACTTTGCCTCGATATAGCGGTCCCAGAGGGCGGCGTCTTCGAGGACGTGTCCATCGGCATCGACGGCCCCCGGGTATTTTAGTTTGTGAAGTTGTCCCGGCTCTGCAGCCATAAATGATTCCTCGTGGTTGGGGCGATAAATCCGCCCAATATCTCTTATAGAGCAGCCAGCGGATGGACAAAATACTTGCGCGAGTGCGGCGGCGCCGAGCGGCGATCCGTTCTGGGAGCGGGTCCTGCCAGCGGGGTTGGGCCCCACCGCGCCAGCGCTTAACGGTCGCAGATGGAGTATTGCTCCGGGAGTCACTCCCGGCCTTTGAGCCATCGGTCGATGAGCTGCAGCGGACTGGCTACGATGATCTTCGGCAAGAGGGAGGAGGACGCGATGCGACTCAAAAAGCAGGTCGTCGCCGCAAGCGTCTGGGTCAATTTGCTTCTTGGCGCGAACTTGCCGCACCGTTCGGAGAGCAGCCGCAAGTTAGTATCGACCGCGAGGGCTGCGACCGGTGCTTTGATTTCTACTGCGACGTGAAGTACATGGCGGCGATCGACAGATCGTTTGTCTGAGTTTTTGAGAGGACAGGAATTTGAATCAAGGACATTCAGACCCTGATCAGGCGGAAGTAATCGCAGCGGTAAGGGCCCTGCTACCGGGATTTGCAGCCCGTACGCGGGCGGCGGAACAGAATCGCTGCATACCCCCCGAATCAATCGAAGAGCTATCGAAAGCCGGGTTCTTTCGCTGGTTTCGGCCGAAGCGCTACGAAGGCTTCGAGTGGTTGCCAAAACCAATCTATGAACTCGCGATCGAAATGGGAACGGTTTGTCCCTCGACGGCATGGGTCGCGCTGTTGGTTGCGATTCACGATCATCTGCTCGCGCTCATGGACCCGCGCGCCCAGGATGAGGTCTGGAAGGAAAGCCCGCAATCACTCATCTCCTCCTCGTTCGCACCGGTAGGCAACGTACGCACGGTTAGCGGGGGCTTTGAACTCAATGGACGCTGGCCGTTCTCGTCGGGAGTGGATCACTGCAACTGGGCGATGGTGTCGAGCCGCATCGACGGAGTACCTGGCCGCGAGGCGTTCTTCCTGGTTTCCAACCACCAATTCGTGATCAACGACAACTGGTTTGTCTCGGGTATGAAAGCAAGCGGCAGCAAAGAAATGGTGCTGGAAGGAGTATTTGTGCCGGGCTACCGCTGCTTGACCGCGCAAGAGCTCAACTGGGGCGATCCGCCCGGACGCAAGGTCAACAACGTCCCTCTCTACTGGATACCATTCATTCCTTTGTTCACCTGGGTCGTCTGCGTCCATGCACTTGGCCCCGCAATCTCGGTTCGCCAGGAATACATCAAAGCCACCCTGCGGAGGGTCGGCGCCTACACCTTCGACAAGTTACGCGACCGGCAACTCTCGATGGCGCGCCTTGCGGAAGCCACCGCCGAGATAGACGCCGCTCAGTTGCTCTTCGCGCGCGACTTCGATGCGATGGAGGGCTGCGTCCAATCGCGCCACGCAATCGAACCCTCAGCGTACTTCCGTATCAGGTTTGACGCGGTGTACGCGCTGGAACTTTGCTCGCGCGCGCTGGATCGGCTGTGGCGGGCAAGCGGAGCGCACGCGCTATTTGAGGGCAGCTCGATTCAGCGAAACTTCCGCGATCTTCACGCAATGAGCCAGCACGGCGGCGCAGACATTGATAGCGCGTTGTCGGACTACGGAAAATTCTTATTGGACCCGGAAGGATTTTTGGCCGCGTATTCCGGCCGAGAACGAAAGTAGCTCCGCTTGCAACGTTCGAAGTCCTTCGTGCGTGGCAGGTGCTCGATATCAGGCTCCTCGCGTCGAACGGCCACCAGGGGGGCAGGACCCGAGCGGCAGGGTCTGGTTCCCGCAACTCTTCAGGAAGCGCAGGCAGAAAAATTGCTAGAAAGCTGTGCGCTTGAAGATGCGCTCGGGGATCATCCTGACGACTCCCATGATCGGCCGCCAGAACCATGGCACGTAGACCACCTCGGCTTTACGGCGCCAGGCGGCGATAATCTTGTCCGCGGCAGCTTCTGGAGCCACTACGAGCCCGCTGTCGCGGCCCCAGGTCATGCGGGTGTCGACAGTGCCGAGCTTGACGGTCAAAACCTGCACGCCGGCGCGGGCCATCCGTGCCCGCAAGCCCTGGGCGAAGGTCGCCAGGGCGCCTTTGGCGGAGCCGTATACGTAGTTCTTTGCGCGGCCGCGCTCGCCGGCGACCGAGCCGATCACGACGATGAAGCCGCTGCGCTGCTGCTCGAGGTGGCGAGCGGCGAGTGTCAACAGGCTCACGGCGCCGGTGAAGTTCTGGTTCACGGTTGCGACCGCTTCGTCGGGGCTGGTTTGCGCGGCGGCTTCGTTGCCCAAAGTGCCGAAGCACAAGATCACGCCATCGAGGCCGCCCAACGCTGCGATGGTCTTTTCAAAGAACGTCGCATGAAAGTACAATTCGGCCGCGTCGAAAACCCCCGGAATCGCCACCGCTCCGGTTCGGATGCGGATGTCGGCGGCCAGGCGCTCGGCCTCTACAAAGTCGCGGGCTGCGAGAAAAACCGCATTGCCCTCCGCCGCGAAGCGCATAGCGAGCGCGCGCGCGATCGGGCTGGTCGCGCCGAGGATCAGGATCTTGGACATCGCACCGTTCGGTTCGTCGGCACGGGCAGGCGAGAGTCCTCGCGCTCCGCCGGCGCGTGGGCTGCCCGGCAAGACCGCATTGCCGCCAAGAGGATTGTGACAGGAGCATCCGTGCGGGCCGGGTTGGGTCGAACATTCATCGAACTATGAGGGCAGCAGGCCGACCCGGCGTGCCAGGTTTGACGAGAAGCGGTTGTTGGGATCGGCCGCACGTTTGACTTGTTGCCAGCGCGCGAGGTTTGGATACATCGCGCCCATCATCTCCGGTTTGAGGCGCGCATCCTTGGCCAGGTACACGCGGCCGCCGCGCGTGAGGACCATGGTATCGAGTCGGTCGAGAAATTCCATCAGTCCCTTGCTCACCGGAAAGTCCAACGCGAGCGTGTAGCCGGGCATCGGAAAGGACAGCATGCCGTCCTGGGGGCCGAACTTCTTGAGTACGGTCAGGAAGGATCCGCCGCCCCATTTGGCAATCGCTTCGAGCATCTCGATGAGGCCCTCGCGGCTTTCGTTGGCTGGCCATACGCACTGATACTGAACGAACCCGCGCTTGCCGTAGATGCGGTTCCAGTGGTGGATAAAATCGAGTGGAAAAAAAAAGCTCTGGTAGTCGAACAGGCGCGGGCCTTTGCGGTTCATCGCATAGATCGCGGTGTTGAAGGCTTTTATGCCGAGCGAGCTCAGCGTGAAGTTCGGCAGATTGAACGGCACCGTGGGCGCGAATCGGCGCGGAATCCGAAGCGGCTGCTGGCGGAGCGCAGGAGCAAGCGCCTCGCGGGACGCAACGTTGCCGAGGTTGATGACCGAGCGGCCCAGGGAGCCGCGGGTCCCCGCACAGTCGATCCAGGCGACCGAGTATCCATATTGGCGTTCGGTGCGCTCGAAGGTCTCGATGGCTTCGTCGAGGTTGGCCGCTATCGCGATTTCGCCGTCGAACCACGCGCTCTCCACCTTACGCAGGCGCAGCTCGACCTCGAGGATGACGCCTGTGAGACCCATTCCTCCCACCGTCGCCCAGAACAGGTCAGGATTGTCCTCACGCGAGCATCGTTTTACCTCCCCCGATGCGAGCATCAGCTCGAAACTGGTGACGTGGGTGGCCAGAGAGGAATCCCGGTGGTGGCTCTTGCCGTGAATATCGGCGGCGACCGAACCGCCCAGCGTGACAAACTGGGTTCCCGGAACGACCGGCGGAAAAAAACCGCGCCGCAGGAAGACCTCGATTATTTCCGCGATCGTGACGCCGGCCTCACAGCGCAGTAGCCCACTGTCCGCATCGAACGCCAGCATGCGGTTGAGCCGCTGCACATCAACCACCCGGTGCGCCTGGTTCAGAGCCGCATCGCCGTAGGCGCGCCCCGCTCCACGTGCGATCAGAGAGGTCGCGTTGCCGCTGACGATCGCCGCCAGCTCGGCGAGTTTTTCGGGGCGGAAGATATCGCACTCCGCACTGGGGTAGCGGCCCCAACCGGTAAGGGCGGCGCGCTTGGCCGGCGGCATCGAAGTGGTCACGCCAGTAGAAGGTAACAGATCGATTACCTCTGCCGCGACGGGAAACCAATCGTCGCGCCCGGCTGGATCGCACGCGACCGACGCGCTGGCAACCGGAGTCTCCTCGAAACCTCTCCCTGACAGCGAGACGGCAAAGGCGCTAGGATCGGAGGAATTGCGGAGGGAGACCCTATGTCCTGGCAGCCGGAGATCGATGAAATTCGCCGCCGCGAGCAGTTGGCCAAGCAGATGGGCGGCGCCGAGAATATCAAGCGCCAGCACGATGGCGGCAAGCTGACGGTGCGCGAGCGCATCGATCGGCTGCTCGACCAGGGTTCGTTCCACGAATACGGCGCGATTGCCGGAATGACGAAATACCACGGCGATCAGCTGGTCGAGTTCCGGCCCGCGAACTTCGTGGGTGGTACCGGCCGCATCAACGGCCGACGGGTCGCGGTGGGTGGCGATGACTTCACGGTGCGCGGCGGTGCCGCGGATGCCTCGATTGGCAACAAGCACAGTTACGCGGAGCTGCTCGCGCACGAGCTGCATATCCCGATCATCCGGCTGGTCGACGGGACCGGGGGCGGCGGCAGCGTCAAGACTTTTGAAACGACCCGACGGACTTACGTGCCCGCAAATCCGGATTTCGACGTTCTTGTGCAGCTGCTGGGCGAGGTGCCCGTGGTCGCGGGTTGTATGGGCTCGGTTGCCGGGATCGGCGCGGCGCGGGTTGCGGCGACGCATTTTGCGGTGATGGTCAAAGGTACCAGTCAGCTCTTTGTGGCGGGACCGCCGGTCGTCAAATGGGGCGTGGGCGAGGACCTGACCAAGGAGGAACTCGGCGGCTCGGAGATTCATGCTCATATGAGCGGCGCGGTCGACAACGAAGCCGAAAGCGAAGAGGATGCTTTCGAGCAGATCCGACGCTTCCTCTCTTATCTGCCGCAGAGCGTGTGGCAGGCGCCGCCGCGCGTCACGCCGAGCGACGACCCCCATCGCCGCGAGGAGGAGCTGATTTCGCTGATACCGCGCAATCGCCGCCACGGCTACGATGCGCGGCGGGTAGTCGAGCTGGTGATGGATCGCGAGTCGTTCTTCGAAATGACGCCGTTTTTCGGACCCTCGCTGATAACCGGGTTCGCGCGGCTTGATGGCTACGGCGTGGCCGTGATGGCCAACGATCCCTACGCGATCGGCGGTTCGCTGGATGGGCCCGCATCGGACAAGATGGCGAAGTTCCTCGACCTCTGCGACACCTTCCACCTGCCGATCGTCAATTTCGTCGATCAACCGGGCTTTCTGATCGGGCGCGAAGCGGAAAGCTCGGGAACCATCCGTCGCGGGGTGCGCGCGCTTTACGCGATGTTCCAGACCATCACGCCCAAAGTCGCAATCATGGTGCGCCGCGCGTTCGGCGTGGCGGGTGCGGGCCACGGCATAACGACCGGGCTAAACCTGCGCTACGCATGGCCATCCGCGGACTGGGGCTCGCTGCCCATTGAGGGTGGAATCGAGGCTGCCTACAAACGCGATCTGGCGGCTGCGAGCGATCCCGAAAAACTCCGACGCGAACTGGAAGAAAAATTCAATGCGATTCGCTCACCGATTCGGACGGCGGAGTCATTCGGAATAGAAGAGATTATCGATCCGCGCGATACCCGCCCGCTGCTGGTGGATTGGGTCCATCAGGCCTACGAGATAGTCCCCACGCAGCTGGGTCACAGGACGCGGACCATGCGCCCCTAGCAGGGGCCATTGGCAATCTTTTCCGCTCTCCGACCGAGACCGATGCAGGTCTTTTGTGAGTGCCCTTCTCCGGGAGTTGACAACCGGTGGTCCGCCCGGGCGGCGTGTGGGTGGGCGACCCGCGTCTCCGGGGGTGGCGATTTTCTGGCCTAGGCTTGAGCGGCTTTGGCGGAGGGGCGGGCGACCGCGGGTTGGGCCGCGCCATGCGGTCGCGTCAGCAACATCGCTATCAGGTACAGTACCATTCCGCCCAGTGACACCTTGATCCACGTTGCCCAGCCATAGTGCGCGGCCACGTACAGGGTGAGTGGTGCGGCGATGGCGGCCCATCCGCGAGCCATCATACCGAAGAACGCCCATCCGGTTGCTTGAAGCGCGGGCGACACGTCTTCGAGCGTTTCAGAGAATTGGGCGGCCCACGGCACATACCCGATTGCGAGGAAGCATCCAAGGGTGCTCGCGACCACCGCCATCGTGAAGCGGGGCAGGGCGTGGCCGAAGGTGGGAATCCACCACACCAGCAGGGCGCAAGACAGGAGTCCGCCGAAGATGGCGATGGGTTTGCGCGTCTGAAGGCGATCCGAAATGAACCCGGTTACCACCAGCGCCGCCAGGTTTGCCAGCCAGAAGTGGGCGTTCATGCTGGCGGCCGCGGCGGGCGTGTAGTGGAACGCCTGGGTGAACATGAGCGGTCCGAAGGGTTGAATCGTGAAATACAGGGTCAGATTGGCGACCACCCCTATCACCAGCAGCCAGACTTCCAGATGCTTGAGCAACCGCCCGAACGCGTCGCGGGTGCTCGAGGGCAGCTCGGACGCTGCCGGAGCGCGGCCCTCGGCCTGCATCGCGGCCACCTCGCTGCGGAAAATCTGCAGCCGCAGGTCGGGGCTTAAGTCCTTTAGGCCGAACAGGATCGGAAGATACATCGCAATTCCGAGAAAGCCCGTGATCCAGATCTGCGATTGCCAGGTGTGGAAGATCGGCAGGGTATGGCCCGCGATGAAATTGGAGAGAAAGTTTGCCCCGACCGGGCCAATGGTGAGCAGTCCGAACGCAAGCGCGCGGCTGAGTCGTGGCGACATGTCACGGATCAGGGCCGCGCCGGCGCCCGCCATCAGGCCGCCGACCACGCTCATCAGGGTGCGAATGACTACGAAGGAGACGATGTTGTAGATGAAAAGGTTCAGGAACACGAGGACGGTCACGGCACCGAGGCAGAGATCGATGATCAGCACTCGTCCATAGCGATCGGCGAGCGGTCCGCCATAAAACGCGGAGATAGCCGAGATCATTACCGCGAAGGTTATGAACCATCCGTAGGCGATGGTGCTCATGTGAATGTCCGGCAGCAGCAGGGCGAGCAGGGGCGCCAGCTGGAATTCGTACGCTCCCAGGATCGACGCGAGCACGGTCAGAAGGAGGAGGCGCCAGCGATGCGCCCCGCGCGGGTACGTGTCGAGCGTGCGAGCAGCGACAAATCCACTCATCCGGCCGTTCATCGCCAAAGCCTTACCCCAAGACAGAGTTCGATAATTCGGACGCACCGGTCCCCAAAGGCGTGCCCGCTGCCTTCTTAGTACCTCCGCGCAGCGCGCAAACTCAAGGTGAAACCTCGCTGCCGCGGCGTTGGCGCACGCGGGTCATGATTGCTAAGAGGCGTTAGCGCGCTTGGAAAGGAATCGCGAAACCGATGGATCTGAAAAGCCCTGCGGTGGGCAAGGTACTGCGAGTGAACGTGGAGGTGGGCGCGCAGGTCGCGCGAGGCGAGGAAATCATGGTCATCGAGTCGATGAAGGTGGAAATTCCGATCAAGTCGACGACGGCGGGGCGTATACGGGAACTGCGGGTCAAGGCCGGCGACCAGGTTCAGCGCAACGTGGTGCTGGTGGTCATCGAAAATTGACCGGGGCGCCTGACCGCAAGCCTGCGGTCCCGACCGGTTACCCGGGCGGCGGGATCGAGCTGCTGGTCGTGCCCCATTTCTCCCAGAAAGTCACTTCCAGAGCCGCTTTGCGCGCAGGACGGTCCCATCTTCCCTTGGGATAGCCCAGCGGAATCAGGGCCACGTTTGCGTATTCGCTGGGGACGCCGAGTCTCGGATTCACCTCCTCGCCGAAGCGCGTGTGCAATCCGGTAATCGAAGTGCCGAGGCCATAGCCGCGTGCAGCCAGGCAGAGATTCTGGATCGCGGGAAAGATCGCGTTGACCATGGGCTGTCCGACCCGGCCCGCGTCGGTGTAGCGCTTCACGCAGCAGAAGATCATCACCGGGACCTCGGCGATATGCTCGGCAAGATAGTTGGCCGAGCGCAGGATGCGGCCCTGCGGACTTTGCGGATCATTCTCGGCGAGCGCGCGTGCTTTGCCGGTGAAATACATCTTCCACGCCCGCCGGTAACGCTCGGCCACGAAGGCCTTGGTCTCGGCATCCCGCACGACCACGAATTTCCAGGGCTGGCGATTGCCGCCGCTCGGACCCATGGTGGCAGCCTCGATGACCTTGACGATGAGCGCGGGTGGCACCGGGTCGGGCTTGAGCCGGCGCATGGAACGCGTGGTGTAAATTGCTTCATACAGGTCGAATTCGGGGTTCCCGTACATGGGTGGGGAAGCTAGCAGGTTTTCCGGCGGAGCCACCACACGGAGCACAAAGCCGCGAGGGCAAAAATTACCACCTTTGTGCCGCGGCGCCGTTGTGGTTAACTCTCTCGGACTTGGCGCTGCCATCCCGCGCCGGGGTCAGGAGCAATCCGGTGGCCGAGATAATTCTTCACCAGTATGTGACCTCGCCTTTTTCCGAAAAGATCCGCAAGATTTTTGCACACAAGAAAGTAAGCTGGCGATCGGTGGAGCAGCCGGCCATCATGCCCAAGCCCAAGCTGATTCCGTTGACCGGTGGCTATCGGCGCATTCCGGTTCTGCAAATCGGCGCCGACGTCTGGTGCGACACCGGGAGTATCATCCGCAAAATCGACGAAATGTTCCCGGAGCCGAGCATCTATCCGCACGGGATGCAGGCGGCGTGTCTCATGATCAACCTGTTCGCCGATCGGCGATTTTTCTTTTCCACCACCCCGGTGATCTTCGAGAAGCTCGCGCCGCTCGTCGGCAAGGAGTTCCTCGACGACCGCTCCAAGATGATGCGCGGGGCCAATTTCGAAGAGCTCACATTGCTTGCCCCGGATGCGCGCAACTATGTGCGCGCCTACCTGGACAACCTGGATCGCACGCTCGCCGACCAGCCCTTCATCCTCGGCTCGTCGTTCAGTCTCGCCGATGCCGCGTGCTTCCATTGCGTGTGGTTCCTGCGGGTCGAGCCGAGCGCATTCGCGATGGCGCAGAAATGTGCGAGCCTCATGAGGTGGTTTAAGCGAATCGACGCGATGGGATACGGCGACGTCAAACCGATGGACCCGGACGAGGCACTCAAAATAGCCAAAGAGAGTACCCCGGCGACCAAGCCATCCGCGGACAGCGGCGATCCCAACCAGCTTAAGCCCGGGGCGCGGGTCTCGGTGATACCAGAAGACTACGGCTTCGATCCGGTGACGGGCACCGTGGTGGCGAGTACCGCCTACGAGATCGCGATTGAGCGCGAAGATTCTCAGCTTGGCAGGATTGTGAATCACTTCCCGAAGCTGGGCTTCCGGATCGCACCGCCCTAGCCGCCTGCTTCGCGGATTCCGCGGGCATCGATCGCCGTTTCCTGGTGGCCGGAATTCGCCGTAGACCCCGGTGTCCTTCGCGCCTGCTCTCGATACAATAGGCGGGTGCTGTGTGGGTCTTGTGGCAGCAGTAACGCCGAGGGACGCAGTTTCTGCGGCCAATGCGGGGCGGCGCTCGAAGTTGCGTGCTCCGTATGTGGCGCCAGCAACCGCGCCGATGAAAAGTTCTGTGGTGGATGCGGTAAGTCGCTCCCCGCGTGCTCCAATTCGTCGCTAGGCTCGGGGGCGGGTAGCGCGGGCGCGCTACCCGCCGCGGCCCAGCCGCAGGTGGAATCGATCGCCGGCGGACGCTATCGGGTACGTCGGATCCTGGGCGAGGGGGGCAGCAAGGTCGTCTACCTTGCCCACGACGAGAGGTTGGATCGCGATGTGGCGGTTGCCTTGTTTCGGGTCGAGGGGCTGGACGAGGCGGGCCGGGCGCGAGTTCTCCGCGAAGCACGCGCGATGGGCCGCCTCGGCGATCATCCTCATATCGTTGGCATTTATGACATAGGCGAAGCGGAGCAGGGCCGCCCCTACATCGTGAGCCAATACGTGCCCGGCGGGTCGCTCAGCGATTTGCTGCACCGCTCGCCCGGTCATCGTCTGCCGGTCAGCGATACCATTCGAATCGCCGAACAGCTGTGCCTTGGAATTGAATATGCGCATTCGCTCGGGATCGTCCATCGCGACATCAAGCCCGCCAACGTGTTTCTGGCCGGCGACGGTGCGCCGCTGCTCGGTGATTTCGGCCTCGCGATTGCGCCCGATCAATCACGCATCACCTCGCATGGGATGATGGTCGGGACGGCGGCGTATATGTCGCCCGAACAGGCGCTGGGGCGCGCTCTGGAGCCGCGAAGCGATCTCTATTCACTGGGCGCGCTGATCTACGAATTGCTCACCGGGCGTCCGCCCTTCATCGGCGACGATCTGATGGCGATCGTCTCGCAGCACGTCAACGCGGCAGCGGAACCCCCGTCCAGGCATGCTCCGGGCATCTCGCCGGCGCTTGATGCCCTGGTGCTGAAGCTGCTCGCGAAGACGCCCGCGGAGCGGCCCCTGAGCGCAGCTCTGGTCCGGGAGACGCTTCACACCATCGCGGGCTCTTCGCGTGGCGCGATGGATCAGATGGCATCGACCGTGATGGTCGAACGGCCAAATCTCAGCGGCCACGCGGCTCCCGATGGAACCGTGAGCATCATGTTCTCGGACATCGAGAACTCCACCCTGATCATCGAGAGGCTCGGCGACTTGCGCGCGCAGGAGGTCTTTCAAATCCACAATCGTGCGATTCGCGAGCAGGTCGCAAAGCAGGGCGGTTACGAAGTCAAAAGCATGGGCGATGGCTTCATGGTTGCCTTTTCGGGCGCGCGCCGCGCGCTGTTGTGCGCGGTGGAGATCCAGCGCTGGCTGGCAACCTACTCGACCCAGCACCCCGATGCACCGCTGCGGGTGCGCATCGGTCTCAACACCGGCGAGGCGGTTCGCGAGGCGGGTGACTTTTTCGGAAAGACGGTGGTCGTGGCAGCGCGAATCGGCGCGGCCGCGAGCGGCGGACAGATCCTGGTGTCGGCGACCTTCAAGGCTATGACCGAGAGCGCTGGCGATATTCGCTTTGACGGTGGTCGGGATCTGAGCCTCAAAGGACTCAGCGGTTTGCATCGCGTTTTCGAGGTACTGTGGGCGGTTCCCGGGCAGGCCGGTAAAGTTATCGAGTTGCCGCCCGAGACGGCGACGCCCCCCCGGCGTGAGCCCTCTCCGAGTCCCCGGCCCGCGCGCGAAGCTCGTGGGAGGGAGGGAGGTCTCGAGCGGGACCGATTCGTCTTCGGCGAGGTTCGGCAGCCTTCACCCCGTGACGATGGTCGGCGTACTACGCGCCGGCTCGGTCGTCGCCTTAGAAGACTACGGATGGGGGTGATCGTTCTGTTGATATTCGCGCTTTCCTCGGGAATTCACCGCTGGAAGCGTTACCGGCAGGAAATTGCTCCACCGCAAACCGAGGCGCCGGGCCAGCCGGGCAAGGCGATTGCGGCGCGGCCTCCGGAAAGCCCTTCCGAATCCAGCGCCCCGGCCCAACCCGCACCGCCGATGGTGGTGAAACCGAGCACGCCAAATCAGGGGAAGCTGGCATCGACCGAGAGACGCAGTGTGCCGGCGCCATCGCTCCCGCGATCGAGAACGACGATCATTACCTCGGAGGCTCGTTTAGGGGATGACGAGTCTGCGACTGAAAGCGCGCCGTCCGCTGGCCCCGCCCCATCACAATGCGTGCCGACGCCTCACCGCTACAACATCGAGGTGAGTGCGGTAAGTGAAAAGAGCGAAGCAGACGCAATGGTCGGACGCATCGCGGAGCTCGGGTACAAAGCCTGCGAGAAAACCAGAACTGTCAACGGACAGACCCAGTATGCGGTGCGAATCGGTCCCTACAATACCGCGGACGAGGCCGCGGCGGCGCAGGAGAAACTGCACGAACAGTACAAAGCGGCCTACTCGGAGCAGTAGTTCCAGCGATAGTCTGGATTTTTTGAGTGTGCCGCCCTGACGACCTCACGCTCGAAGTTCGGGCATCGAGACCCAATCGGTTTGGATGGCCGAGGCGCGCAGGTTCTCCTGGCGTCGCGCCGCCTCCGCGGGGAAGAACGGAGCGGGAGACGGGTCGCCGAACCTGATCAAGCGAACCGAAGACCGTTGTTGGGTCCTGGATGGATATGATAGGCACCGGTGCGCTGAGGAGGTCTCGATGAGTGATTTAATCGCAGAGAAAAAGGGACATGTTGCGGTCGTCAGGCTCAATCGTCCCGATCGGATGAACGCGATCAGCGCGGAGATGCTTACCGCGCTGGGCCACAGGCTGGCCGAGTACGACCGCGACACCGATGTGCGCGCGATTGTTTTGACCGGCGAAGGGCGCGGCTTCTGTTCCGGGCTGGATCTCAAAGACACTGCTGCCGGCAGGGGGATCGGCGGCGCGCTCGGTGGTGGCGGAGTCTCGCATCTCAGTACGCTGGAAATTCCCACCGTGACCCTTCATCGCATCGACACCCCGGTCATCTGCGCAATCAACGGCCCGGCAGCCGGATACGGGTTCGATTTGGCGCTCGGTTGCGACCTGCGCCTGATGAGCGATCGCGCCAAGCTCGCGCCGGCATTCGCCAAGCGCGGCATCGTGCCGGAGAGTGGCGGCACCTGGTATTTGCCGCGGCTGGTGGGATGGGCACGCGCGTGCGAGATTGGCTTCATTGCGGACGACATCGGGCCGCAGCGTGCGGTCGAATTGGGGCTGGTGAACCAGATCGTCGCGCACGACGACCTGATGGCGGAATCGATGCGATGGGCGGAAAAGATCGCGGCGAACGCTCCACTGGGGATTCGGGCGATGAAGCGGCTGTTTCGCCACGGCCTGAGCGAAGACTTCGAGTCGCATACCCATCACGTCTTGACGCAGCTGCTGATCCTGTTTCGATCGAATGACTTCAAGGAAGGGCTGCAGTCTTTTCTGGAGCGGCGCACACCCGATTTCAAGGGCAATTGAGATCGCGCCGGAATGCTCTTCTTACTCACCGCTGAGGCCGGCACAAAAGAGCCCTCGTCAGGGAGTCGGTGAAAGCGCCTAACCGGGATGTCGCAGGGTTCAGAAACGGCTCGCGCTGGAAGTCACGGCGCCTGCATGAAGGCGATGGACACGCCGTCGATCGGATCGACGGCCCGGGCAATCAGGCCGCCCTGGACGGCCTTTTTTGGCTCGGTAGCCGCAAGCCCGTTTTCCCGCACCAGGGCTACCGCCCGCGCGATGTCACCGCACATGAACGCAAGCCCCCAGCCTCCGGCGCGATCCCGAGTCGGCCCTACCACTTCGATGACGGTGCGCTCGAGCTTGAAGAACGCCTGGCGCGTGCCGTTGCCGACCTCACGGATGCGCTTGCAGGGAATGCCGAGCGCTTCGTGAGTTGCAATCGCGTCGTCGAGCGCTGGCGCCATCACGACGATGTGCTCGAGAAATTCCACCGTGTTCGGATTGCTTCCGAAGGTCTCAAGATGCAGGTGGCAGCGCGCGTTCTCATCGCCGGTCACCTCGAGCGCACCGGTGAAGAGGCCGGCGAGACCCGGTGGAAGTGCACTCGCTTCGACTCCGGGCAGGCGGACGGGCAAATTCGCTCGGGGCTCCCCCGGGGCAACTCCCCAGGTCCATCCGATGATTCCGCCCCCGCGCGAGGCTGCCTCGGCGACCGTGGCCGCCAGCGGGGCGGTGGCACCGCCGACGGGCTCGCACAAGTCTATCTCGATCGCTCCGGCAGCAAGTCCCGCGAACCGGACTCCCTCGAGTTCATGTTCGTTCGGCGCAATGGCAAAGCCGGCGCGTGCCCATTGCCGGCGAGTCTCCGCGACGGAAGGGGTCGCGATTAGCACGCGCTCGATACAGGTGATGCGCAATTTTCGATGGGGCTCCTGAACGAGACTAGACCAAAATCCGGGTGCGGGTCATCATCTGGTTCCCCTTGCGGGAATCGCCGCTTCCCCGCATTATTCGCAGCGGTCGAAGAACCTTGAGAGGACCTGCAGTTACGGTGATGAAGATTGCATGGGAGGGTGTACAGAACGCGGCGCTCGATATCCTGCGCGCGCTGGTCCGGCTCGACACCACCAATCCGCCTGGCAACGAGCGCATTGCGGCCGACCTGATTGCGAGTTCTCTCGGCGCCCACGGAATAGCCTCGGTAATTCGCGAGAGCGCGCCGACCCGTGCGAACCTGGTTGCGCGATTGGCGGGCGCGGATCGCGCCCGCCCGGCTCTCCTGCTTTCGTCGCACACCGATGTGGTTCCGGTCGAACCGTCGGGATGGACCCGCGAACCGTTCGGCGCCGAGACCCACCAGGGCTGCATCTGGGGTCGTGGCACAATCGACATGAAGTCGAAAGGTGCGATGGACCTGGTGCTGCTCTGCGCGTTGCAGCGTGCCGGCGCGATTCCGAATCGGGACATTATTCTTGCCGCGGTGGCGGATGAAGAGGCAGGGTCGGACCTCGGTGCCAAATTCCTGGTCGAGCGGCATCCGGAACTGGTGCGCGCGGGATGGGTGCTTAATGAGGTCGGAGGATTTACGCTGCACGTTGGCCGGCGGCGCTTGTATCCGATCCAGGTGGCGGAGAAGGGCTTCGTCACGGTCAAGATGACGGTCACGGCGCCACCCGGACACGGCTCGATGCCTCGCAGGGAGACGGCAATCGCAAAAATTTCTGCGCTGATCACGAAGCTGGTAAACACGCCGATGCGCCGGAACATCACACCATTGATGAAGCGAACGTTGGCGGAACTCGGCCTGCCCGAAGACGATCCCGGGCCGTTACTGCGCCCGATGCTTTCGAATACCGTCTCGCCGACCATCCTGCGCGCGGGGTACAAGGACAACGTTATTCCCGGGGAAGCCTCGGTGGTACTCGATGGCCGCACGATTCCGGGCGAAGATCCCGAGAGCTTCATGGCAGAGCTGCGCAAGATCGTCGGCCCGGAGCCCCAATTTGAACTGGTCAAAACCGCGCCTCCCGCGGAAACCAGCCCCGACACGGAACTTTTCGAGCTAATCCGTCAGCGCGTCGAAGCGGCGGATCCCGGTGCCCGCGCGATCCCGTGGATGACGCCCGGCGCCACCGACAACAAGTTCTATGCGCGCCTTGGGTCGCACTGTTACGGATTCAGTCCCGTCAAGCTCCATCCGCACATGCCGTTTGGATCGTTGTTCCACGGCAACGACGAGCGCTTGCCCATCGATGGATTCTTCTGGGGTCTGAAGGTTTATGCCGAAGTGGTACTGGAGTTTGCGGGGCTGAAGTTCGGCGATATCTTCATTTGAAAAAAGGGCCGGCGTGTCCCGCGAATCCATGACTCGCGCACCGGCGGACGTGCGGCGCTTTCTGGGGAGCTCGACAAGGACCTGATTCATCGGCAACCCCGCCAGGCAAGGTCAGCGGGGATCGCGGTGAGGTCAGTTCGACGCCTGCTGGTTTTGCGGCATGAAGGTCAGCAGGAGGCGTGGCGGTCCGTCGAGGGGAACCACCGAGACATCCGCCAGCGGAACGGTATTCATCGTGACGGTGGTGCCCTGCGAATCCGTTTTGACGTCGCAGTCTCTGAAGATGGAGCGGTCGAAAACGATGTGGCTCTGCAAGGTCTTGTCCGGCGTGACATCTTTCAGTGTCACTATCGCCGCGGAGTAGCCGGAGCCGTTTTGGACCCGTTTGTCGTACGCAACGGGGCCGGTCAGGTCGAGAATGATCGACATCGGCGGATCGGCCTGGGAAAGGCGTATGGTCTTGAGGGTGGCGGGTCCCGTCGCTTGGGTTGGCGCCGGACTCTCCGGCCGATCGAGAATCGGCAGTCCATCGGGCCCGTAGGCCGAGGCCGATCGATGAGCCATCGCGGCTAGCGGTTGGTTGGAAGGTTGTGCAGGAGCAGCGGGGGTGCCCGGCGCTGACGGAGGGGCGGCGGCCGAGCTTTCGTCGAAGGTCGCATCGCGCTGGCGAACGACCACGCGGTCCTGATCGGCCTGTTGGCCGCCATACCCGGTCTCGGCCAGCACCAGCGGCAGGGGATCTTCCTCGGTGTCGATTGGCTGCTTGAGCTTCTTCAACTCCGCCTTGGCTTTGTTCGAATAGGGGGTGTCCGGATAGTGGCGTTCGAGCGCGGCGAATGCTTGTGCCGCCGAGTACTTCTTGCCCTCCTTCTCGAGCGCTTGCCCGAGTTCAAACAAGGCATCGGGCGCGATCGGCGTGTCCGGATACTTCTGCATCAGTTCGGCAAGCCGCGATTCGGCGGCGCGGAAGTTCGCCCGCTTGAAATAGTAGTTACCGACCACCATTTCGTGACGCGCGAGCATCTCGCGGCAGACGTTCGCATTCTGGCGGGCGAGTTCCGCGAACGATCCCTCCGGGAAGCGCTGCTCGATAATCTCGAAGTGCTTCAGCGCCTGCTCGGTCTTGGTCTGATCCTGGTCTTCGCGGCCGATCTGCGTGTAGTAACTCATCGCGATGTAATAGCTGACGAGATCGAGGTTCTTGCTGGTCGGGTGCATGCGCTGAAAATCATCCAGCGCGCCGATCGCCTCGGCGTATTCCTTCATCTCGTAGTACGCGAGCCCGATCTTCAACTCGGCGTCTTCGGCGTACGGGCTGAACGGGTATTTGTCGATTACCAGCTGATAGTTTTCGATGGCGGCGTTGTACTCGTGATGCGCGAAATTGGACTGGGCCTGCTGATAATAGTCTTCACCAGACGGGGCCTTCTTGATGGCGCACCCGGCAACCGACAGAAGACAGAAGGCCACCAATATCGCGAACAATCTGCGCATGAACTGAGGGTTCAGGTTAAACAAGCCCGCCAGTCAATGCAAATCAGGGCGAGAGGAAAGGTAACAGGGATTGGGCTGCTGCCGGCTCAAAAGAAGCGCTTATTCCCCCGGCGTTTTTTCAGAGCGGCGGGTTCACGAGGCTGGTGCCTTTCGATATGCGCGCGCGTGGATGATTTTTCCGCTGGCGGCAAACTTCCGACCGAAGGCAGTCTGAAGGCGGCCGGGAACTTCCTCGGCCGCGCGAACCAGCGCGGTCGCGTCGAGCATCGCGAAGATCTCGCCGGCATATTCGCCCACATCGGTCGCGACGTACAACGCGCCGCCCGGGGCCAGAGTACGTTCCAGATTGGCCACCAGGTAGGGCGTGAAGAGCCGACGCTTGTGGTGGCGCTCTTTGGGCCAGGGGTCGGGAAAGTAGACGTGATAGGCGCTCACGCTCTGGGGCCCGATCATGAGATTTACCAGCGTGCGCCCATCCATCCTGACCACGCGCAGATTGCGCAACGCAGCGCCGCCGCAGCGTACCGCCAGGACCCGCGAGACGACCCCGGACGACTCGATCGCAAGGAAGTTGCGGTTAGGCAATTCGGCCGCGCGCGCGATGATGAAATCGCCGGTGCCGGCTCCCAGCTCGATTTCCAGCGGCGCGGAGTTGGCGAAAATCACCCCCGGATTTACCGCGAAGAGACCGTCGACTGCCGCGACCTCGGCGCAGTCGGCGGCGGTGCGCGACCGTGACCGCCGCCAGATCTTTGCTGCCTTTCGAAGTCGCGCCATCGGCCCACTCCACGATTACGGACCGGACCGATTGCGGCAAGAGACGATGCTCACACGGGTGCCACAGATCGCGCGATTGTGTCGCTGCGGATTCTCGAAATCGACATCCGCTGGTCAGTCGGCCCGGGAGAGGAATGCCGCGGCTCGGTCAATCAACGGCTGCAAGTCCGTGTCTTCCAAGCTTGCGCTGCCAACCGCATCATCGAGCGCGGTGCTTTGGTTGGCTGAATCAGGATCGCCCGAGAAATTCCGCGCCAGCATCCGCGCCAGCTCGTGCATGGTCACGGGCTGCTGCGGATTGGCCGGTGGCTCGTTGCAGAGTCCAGCTATCTCGACCAGTCGGCGGTACAAACCCGCAAGCGGCCGGCCTACGGCCTCAAGAGCCGCGCGTGCAGGAACGACCACGCCCCATCGGTCCGCGGCGGCATTCGCCTCCGCGTCGTGCAAGTGCGCCCGCAGGGATTCGCTGACAGCGAACATTTGCGTGAGCCGCTCGCGGACATCCCGCGACGATGTCGAACCCGCACCGTGTGCAATGCCCGCTGCGAGTCCGAGCAGAAACTCGGCGCTTGCCAGGTTGTGGATCGTCGCAAGCTGCGCGCGGTGAACGGCCGAGTTGGTCGATGATGGCTCGGCATTGCAGCGCGCGACATCGCCGGACAGAAACACACGGTCCCATGGAACGACCACCCGGTCGAACACGGCAAGGCATTCGAATTGTTCGAAACGTTGACCAAGCGGATGATCAGATGGGGGAAGCTCCGCACCATGAATCTGGTGACAGATGATTCGGAGTCCCTTGGCATTGCAGGGAATCGCGAACAGGTTGGCGGACGGCTCCGTCGCGGCTCCGGCCTCAAGCGTGGTCGACGGAAGAACCAGGAGCTCTTCGCACAGTGGGGCACTGGCAGGAAGCCGGCGGCTTCCGCTGACTACCAGTCCCGCGTCATTGCGCCCGACCGTCTTGAGCGCCTCGCCCGCGATAGCTCCACCGACCTCGGTGTTACTCGCGCCCGGGTCGGGCAGGGTCTCGCTGGCGCGCCAGTCATGATTGCGTGCTTCGCGGTAGTACTTCTGGATGTTATCGCCATGGCGCGCATCGCTCGCGCCGAAGAACTGATGCGCCGCGTCCATCGCGGCAAGGCGGACGTTCACCAGCTCGGGCGTGTCGGACGGGAAGCCGCTCGTGTAGTCGGCCCAGGTCCTGATCATCTTGCCGCGCTTGCGGAGCTCGTCGGCGCTGCGCGGCTGGATGAATGACAGGCCGGCGCGACCACCGTCCTCGGTGCGGAAGGTCATGGCCTCAGGGTTTTCAATTTGCATGTCATAGAGCGAGGCGGTGGCGCGCGCGCGACTGGCAAAGGCGGGATGGGATGTCACGTCGCGGATGCGTTCATGGTCAAGCCAGATTTCGGCACCAAGCTTCTTGAGTGCAGAAAGATAGTTGTTGCCCGAGCGCGCACCCATTGGAGTAAGGTTCCGATTTGCGGTCGGCCCCCCAATACTTATAGCTCGGCAATCGACGGATCCCAGAGGTGGCGCGCGGGGGGAAGCAGGAAAGCTGTTCACCTTGACGGTTGGGGCTCTCCGGTTTTAATCTCCAACTGAGATCGTGTCTGACTTTCCCAGAATTATTCCGCTCTTTCCGCTGCCGAACCTGGTACTGTTTCCGGGAATCAAGGTTCCGTTGCACATCTTTGAGCCTCGCTACAAAGAGATGGTCACGGATGCTTCGGCAGGCGATGGATTGATTGGGATGATCCTGCTCAAGGGCGAGTGGCAGCAGGACTATGTTACGCAGGAGAGCTACCACGCCTACCCGGATATTTTCGAAGTCGGGTGTGCGGGCCGAATCGAAGAATTGGTCCAGCTCCCCGAAGGGCGTTTCAACGTAGTGCTGCAGGGGATCTCCGAGTTCCGGGTCAAGCACGAAATGCGCGAGCGCTCCTACCGGCAGGCGGAAGTCGAGTGGTGTCCGGTGGCGCACGAGGCCCTGGATTGCGACTCGGAAACCCTGGAGGGCCTGCGTGAAGTGCTGTTCAGTTATTTTGGCGCGCCTGCGCAGGAAGCATGGCGGGCACTGGTCGAGGAGCGTGGATTTCACGGAGCGGAACTGATCAATTTTCTGTCCTTTCACCTCGACGTCACGCCGCTAGAAAAGCAAACCATACTGGAAGCCTTCGCTGGCCGGGCCGATTGTCTGATTGATGTCCTGAGCTTCAAGCTCGAGGAGCGCAAGCTTGGACCGGCCGGCACCGGAGGCGGACCCGACAGCGTTCAGTAGGAAGGGGGCGAACCCGAGACCGGGTGGTTTTCCCATTGAGCGTGCAGGGTTTCGGCTGCACATTGGGTTACCGACCCCGCCTGCTGCGGTTTGCGAAATGCGGATCGATTCGCAAAACGCGGCAATAGAGTTAATCCCGCCAAAAAGTAGCCCCGCTAATCCATAAGCTCTACGCTGATTTGTCCGGCTCGGGAATTAGAAAGCCTCGGGCACGCTTTTTGCTCAGAAAACGTGAAAAATAGCGGAAGTAAGCGCTACCTCCCGCATACATTTGTTGTAACCTAAAGACAAAGCGCGGGGATTGAGGGATAGGATCAGTATCATGGAATGGGAAAACAGCTCACTGGGATCGCTTTTTGTGCCGGACGTCTTGACGCCGGAACAGTTCTACGACAGTCGCCGAGATGACAGCACAATTCGGCCCGTAAAAAAGCTAATGATGGCTATTCTGGAGGACGCTCTTCGCTGCTTTCAGAACAACGCCGACGCCAAGGGTGGAGCACGCAAGCGTCTCTTCCAGGAGGCGGAGACCTGGCTGTGCGGTGAAGGGGGCGAGGGACCGTTCTCGTTCGAGACGGTGTGCGAAACTTTGGGAATCGAGCCGCAATTTTTGCGCCGCGGACTGAAGGAATGGCGCGGTCAGCAGCTTGCGGGTATTTCGACCCGTCGCCTGGCGCGGCGTTCCCCGGTAGTGCGCAGCGGTCGTATCAGTGCCCCCTCCCGGCGCGACAACAAGCGCGCAGCGCGGGCCTGAGGCCTCGGCAGCAAGCCACACAATCCAGCCAAAGACCAAGCGGCACGGCGTCAGTGATACGCCGTGCCGCTTGTTTTAAGGCGAATCCAAACGCGAGGCGCGCGACGGTAGCTCTACCGTCACGCGCTCGTGGTTAAGACAGAGCCGTTACTGCTTGGCCGCTGGAGTGGTCGGAACTGCTTTGGGAGCGGCTGCGGCAGCCGTGCCCGGGGGCGGTGGAGGAACGTAGCCTTTGGGCTGTGACTGGACCCACGACTCGCAGGCAGGGATGTCTTCCTGGGCGACCCCGAGCTGCTGAATGATCTGCTGATCAGACCACCCGTGCTGCTTCAATTCGTGAACGCCAGGGCATTTCACGCGAAGATTGAAGTCTCGCATGCTGGACTCGCTGGTGCTGGCCGTAGCCGTACCGCCCTGAGCAGCCTGGCCTCCCGCTGGAGCGCCGGCGCTTGCACCGCCACCGCTCTGGTTGGCGCAGCCGGCGACCAGGAAAGCCAGCCCCGCTGAGAACAGCAACAACTTAATGGTCCGTCTCATGGCATCCTCCTTCACTCTAAGGGCCTCCCCCGAACAAGGCCCACACCGGGCAATCCACCACCCAACTCAAAGCAGCGTCAAAATACACCGATTAAAGGATTTAGCAAACCCCCCGTAACATAATCACAAGGTTTGAAAAACCACCTTGTTATTCTGTTCCATTTTGCGAGCCCGGCCTTCGATGCATGCAAGTTGCAAGTGGGCGAGGGTCTCGAAAGTAGCCGCCATCACGTGGAATATCGGGCGTTCTTCCCCGCCAAACACAGTCTGAGCGACCTCGAATGCCGTTTTCGGCCGCTGTTTTATCAAATCCAGCATCTCGGCCTCGCGATACCGATGATGCTCGATAATCTGGTTGGCGCGATGGCGGTGATCGCTATAGACGCCTCCATGGGCGGGCAATACCGACTGTACCTCGAAACGCTGAACTTTCAGTTGTGAGTTAATAAAATCTCCCAAGGGATTACCTTCTGGGTTGTCCGGGTACAGTCCCACGTGCGGGGTTATCTTGGGTAAGAGATGGTCGCCCACAATCATCACTTTCTCTTTACGCAAGTATATTACGTTATGGCCGGGCGAATGTCCGGGCGTCCAGATAAACTCCAGGCTCCGGTCGCCAACCTTCAAGATATCGCCGTCCTTGGTCAGATGGTCCGGCTCGGTCACCGGACTGTAGAGTTCGGTACCCATCCAGGCGGGGCGCATTCCGGCCGGAGAAAACTCGTCGATCGGAAATCCGTGCAGTGCAAAGAATGCGCGCGACTCGGGGCGATCGGCATGACTCAACTTGCCGAACATCAGCATGCGGCCCGCGCGCTCGGTTTCGAGCGGGTGCAGGTAGGTCTGTGCGTGGCTGCGTTGGCGGATCGTGCCGGAGGCGCCAAAATGATCAATGTGGTGATGGGTGGCTATAAGGGTGTCGAGATCTTCGATCCTGATTCCGACCTGCGCGAATGCCTCTTCCAGCGTCCGGATGCTCTCCGGCGAATTCATGCCGGTGTCGATCAGCGTCCAGGCGCCGTGACAATCGATCAGATACACATTGATGATGGTCGGCCGCATCGGCAGCGGCAGAAAGATTTCGTAGATGCCGGGATGAACTTCAACGACTTTGGTCGACATCGGGTAAGACTCCGAGTGGCCGGCTGCGCATGGCATGATGCCCTTGCGATCCGGCTCCCGCCGAGCACGTGACGAGCCGCTCAACCGCGATGTGGAGATGTCCCCCACCGCCGGGCGGGCGGTTCATTCGTGCAATTCATCTTTCACCTGGAAGGTAGCCTTGATTCTGACCTTCCAGCGTGCGACGCGATTGTTCTCGATCGCAGCCGAGACATCCTCGACGTGCACCGAGTGGATGCCCGAAATGGTCACCCCGGCGCGTGCGATTGCAATGTGAACCGCGTCTTCAATCGAGTTGGAGGAGATTCCTGTCAAGTCGATCGTCTTTTCCACCATAGCTTGCACTCCTGCTGCCTCGCGGCCCGCGAAGATTTGACGCTGCGCTCCGCGCGACGCTAGGTTCTGCCTGCTCGCTGATAGCTTACGTGGATCGGAGAAACAAGGCGAGGCATCACGCCATCCGGTGAGGACCGGGCAAAGTGACGGTTAGAATTGAATCGCCGGACACCCAGGCGGGGTTCACCGCCTTCATCAAGTTCCAGGACGTTATCCGGCCCGAACTCACGGCGCGGTGGCCGGCCGCAACCGAGCTGCAGCTTCCGTTCTTGATGGGCGTGAGCGCGTTCGCGGCCGGGAAGACCATGAAAGCGTTCGTGGCGCGCCAAGACGGCGAAATGCAGGCCCGGGTGGTAGCCTTGCTGGACCCGGACTACCACAAGCGCTGGAACGAACGGCTGGGGCATCTGGCCTTGTTCGAAGCCCGCCCCGGCTCGTATCGCGCCACCCGCGAACTCCTGGACGCGGCCTGCGAATGGCTGCGAACTCAGGGCGCGCTCGCCGCACGCGCCGGCTTTTATTTGCCGATCGAAATGCCCTTCGTCGTCGATGACTACGATGCGTTGCCGCCCAACCTGATGCGGCAGAACCCGGACTACTATCACGCCCTGATCAAGGACGCCGGGTTTGAAAGCGAAAAGGGGCTGGTGGACTACAAGATTCAGGTCACACCGGAACTAATCGCGCGCTACGAGAGTGCCCTGGAGGCGGGGCGCCGAGCCGGCTACGAGCTCGTCCCGCTAAAAGACCTGGCGCCGGAGAAACGCGTCAGCGAGTTCGCGCCCGCATGGAACGAGGCGTTCTATAATCATTGGGGATTCGTTTCGGCGAGCAACGAGGCGTACGCCGAGATGTTCGCTTTTTTCGAGATGCTGGGCGGACTGGACACCTCGCTGGTCGCACGTCACGGTAGCGAGGTGGTGGGCACTCTGATGGTTGTACCGGAAGAAACCGCGCACGCGGCGCTCAAGCCGGGGCGGGTTGTTGAGGATTCCGAGAAACTCAATTTTCTCGGCATTGGGGTACGCGAAGTTGCGCGTGGACGCGGAGTCAACCTGGCGATGGCGTCGTATGCGTATCTGAAACTTATCCAGCGCGGGGCTAAGTACCTGAGCTACACCTTGGTGGTGGACGACAATTGGCCCTCGCGCCGCACCGCAGAAAAGCTCGGCGCGAAGGTCTGCGCCAACTATCTCGCCTATCGACGTAACTTTCGCAGGTAAAGGCTTGCGCTATTGCGCTTAAGCCTTGAGGATGCTCTCGGGGTGCTGTTCGTTGGGATCGACTCCCGGTTGCATTTCGTAGAGCACCGACTTGTCGACGATCAGCTGACCGTCGTCACCGATCGAAATCTTGAAGCGATCCATCGGGCGCGGCGCCGGGCCTTCGAAGTTGAGTCCGCTGATGTAGTAGCCGGAGCCGTGACACGGGCACTTGAACTTCTGTTCGGTCTTGAGCCACCGCGGAGTACATCCGAGATGGGTACACTTCGCAAAGATCGCGTAGAAACCCGCCTTGGTGCGGACGATCCAGGTGCGAAAATCCTGCTTGAATTTCTCGCTCACTTCGCCGATCACGTAATCGCCCGGGTAACCGGCGGAAAATTTCGAGGGCGGCAGAAACAAGACCCGCGGAAAGGCCGAGCGGACTGCGGCGAGCAATCCGATCGTGGCGAAAGCTCCAAACCCGCCCCATCCCAGCCGCCCCAGAAAATCACGCCGGCTCCACAGCGAGCCGATCTCGGTCTTTTCCTTGTCGCGGCGCGCGCGTTCTTTCGCCTGCTCGTCGGCCCGCCACTTCGCGAGCGCGGCCGGGTCGGTCGGTGCTTTATCCTTCAGTGCCGCAGCCATTTAGATGCTTTTCAAACCTCCCGTCCAGCTGACGACGGATTAGGCATGCCTCATTTTAAGACGTCTGCCGATTAGAAAAAATTCTAACGTGGAAAACCCGGACAATTCAATGGGACAGCGGCGCGATCCCGACCAGCCGTCCAAAACATCAATGCAGGATCGGCTGACTTGACCCCGCCGATTGCGCCGGAGTAGCGGAACTGACGGGCGCTTGATAGGGAGACCTGATCACGGTGTCGTGATGTGTGTTGGTGTTTTCCTGGATATCGTCAGGGAGCGGCAACTCGGTGATCGGCGGCAGCCGCTCGCGCTCGGCGTCGGTGTTTGCACCCAGCACCGGGGCCACCGGGCTCTGGGTTGCCAGGTAGTGGAGCGGCCGCGCGATGCCCCATTCCAGAGTGAAACCAATCGGGCGCAAAAAATAGCTGACCACGTTGAGGAGTTGCGAATCCTGGTCGTCGTACTCGGTTGGATCCTGTTTATCCAGGTCGGAATAACCCTGGGCGCGCGCAAAGCAGGGCGCGATCAATAACAGGGCAGCGACTAACGCCAATTTTGCCCGCCACATGGTGTAACTTTGGTCCCCGGACCGGTCCGCTGTCAACCTCGCGACGGTGCAAGGCGCAAGCCGCGTCGGTCGGCCGCTTGCCTTGGAGGTTCGCCGGAGCGATTGTAGATTTGATGCTACGCACGTCGACTGTTTTGCTGTGGGCTGCGGCGCTTGGTCTCGCGGCGGCTGCCGCTCCGGTCGTTCAGAGTCGCGCCGCGACTGCACCGGTGCCGACCGGGGCCATCGTCTTTGTCGGAACTGACAATAACATCCATTATGCGCATGACGCCGGCGCGAAGCCGGAGTGCCTGACCTGCCCGGCGCAAGGCCTGCGGGTGCGCCGGGAAACGGGCGGCGTGCTTCCCGCCGCCTACCGGCCCGCGGAAGAGAAGTCCGAGATACTGCAATACGGATGGCCGACCTTCTCACCCGACGGCACCCGGATTGCCTACTCCTCGGTTGGACAGGGTCCCCAGGGTCAATCGTTCGCGGTATGGGTCTATGATCTGGCGCATCGGCAGGCCGCGCAGATCTACCAGAGCCGCAACGAGCACGTCGTCTACATCTACTGGCTGGCCGACAACAAACACATTTCCTTTTTGCTGGACGAGCAGGCGGGCCTGAGCCTGATGCTCTGCGAGGCCAAGGAAGGCGCGCCGCTGCGCATCGTGATGACCGGTATTCCTTTGTATTTTGATTGGCGCGGGACCGGCGATCGGCTGGTCTTTCACACCTCCGGGTCCGACCCGCAGAGCACCGAGCGCGTGGGACTGCTTTCGGTTACCGACACCAATCAGCAAGTCGACAAGGTCCTGTCCAGCGGGCGCACTCCGTTCAAGACTCCGTGCTGGTCTCCGGACGGCAAGCATCTGGCCTATATCGCGAACTATCATGCCGAATCGAACATCGTCGTGGC
The DNA here is from genome assembly GCA_019237115.1 of Deltaproteobacteria bacterium. Lineage (GTDB taxonomy): Bacteria > Desulfobacterota > Binatia > Binatales > Binataceae > JAFAHS01. The sequence goes on along the minus strand of JAFAHS010000062.1, from coordinate 121,047 downwards.
CGACGCCAACGGCGATCATGTTCGATCGATCGTGAGCCTGCCGGTTGGCGACAACAGCCTGGTGTGGTCGCCCGATTCCCGCCACCTCGCCTACGCGACCACCGTGGTTCCGCACGAACCTACCTTTCACGGGATCAAACTGGTCGATATCCAGGACGCGAGCTCGCACGACCTTACCCAGGATGAGGTCGCGGCATATTTCTTCTCGCCCGATGCGCGGTATCTCGCCTACGTCGGGGTGCCCAGCGAGAAACCCTACTACGTGTGGAGGGTAGTGAATTTGAAGAACAATGAGACCCGCGACCTGGGCCGCTTTCTCTCGACCCAGGAGGAATCGATCGCTTATCGCTTCTTCGAGCAGCTTGCGCTGTCCCACTCGATCTGGTCGACGAACTCCAACGCGATCATTTTCGCGGGCGTGCGTTTGCTGGTAGAGCCGGACGCGGAGCTGCAAAACACTCCCCCGCCCTCGGTCTGGGTAGTTCCCATCGATGGCAGCAATCCACGGCAGGTCGAGGCCGGAGTGCAGGCCTTTTACTCTCCCGCGCAAAAGTAAGTTGGCGGGACGCCGCTACACATCGCAGCCGGCAACCCGCGCGCTGACCCCGACCGGTGGGTTTCTGAAGGGATTCGCGTACTCGCTCAACCCCTACGTCGGGTGCGGATTCGGCGCTGGCGGCGGTTGTCCATTCTGCTATGTCAGGATGCTGCCGGTCGCTCGGGCGCAGCAGGGAGGGTGGGGCGAATGGGTGATCGCGAAATCGAACCTTGCGGATCTGCTCGAAAAAGAGCTCGGCGCGTTGGAGCGGGCCGGCCGGCTCGATGCGGTGACGGTCTTCATGTCGTCGGCGACCGATCCTTACCAGGGCATCGAACGACGGCTTAAACTGAGTCGCCGCGCGTTGGAGAGATTTAGCCGGTATCGAATTCGCCGCCTGCTCGTGCAGACGCGAAGTCCCCTGGTGGAACGGGATCTCGACTTGCTGCGGGCGCTGGGCAGTTCGCTGATCGTGTCGATCACCCTGGAGACCGACGATGAGTCGGTGCGCCGTGCGATTACTCCGACCTCTGCGTCGGTGGAAAGACGGCTGCTAACCTGTGCGCGTCTGCGTGCCGCGGGAATCTTCGTGCAGGTCGCGATTGCGCCGATGATGCCGAACCAGCCCGCCCGATTCGCCGAGCTGGTCGCAAAAGTGTCGGATCGGGTGGTGCTCGACACCTATTTCGACGGCGACGGCGCAAGCGGGCGACGCTCGCGCGCGCTCGGGATGGAGGAGCTCTACGAGAGGCTGGGCTACGCCAGATGGTTCCAGCCCGGGGCCGAACGCGAGCTGCTTGCAACCCTGCAGTCGCGGATGGGTCACGGGAGGGTGCTGTTCAGCCGGGCCGGGTTCAACGCCGTGTGATCAGGGGCGTCACGGCCTTTTTGCACAGATACAGCGAGGCCGGCGCACCCAACACCGTTACCCGCGACATTTTCTCGACTGCCAGCGCGCCGCGTTCGATCAGATCGCGCATCAGCCGCCACTCCGCCGTGAGCAGGACCATTTTCCCCTCCGGCGCCAGCACGCGATTCATTTCCGCGAGCCAATCCCCGTAGCGGCGGCGATTGAGTACATGCGAGCCGTGCTTGATTCCCCAGGGCAGGTTGGCTGCGATTTTGGTCACGCTCGCATCTCCAAGCGGCAGTGCGCCGGCGTCCCAGTCGTCGTGGAGTTCCACCGGCTTGAAGCGCGGCCCGAAGTTCTCACGCGCGGCGCGAATCGCGCCCGGGTCGCGATCGCTCCCGATGAGGTTTCGATAGCGTCCCAGGTGGGCCCGCTCGATGAGCACCGTGCCGACACCACAGAACGGGTCGAGGACGATGTCGTCATCGCGCGGATCGGAAAGCCAGGCCACCGCGGCGGCTACGGCCGGGCGCAGCGAACCGGGTCGATGCGCGATCTTGTAATCGCGGTGGCGCATTCGCTCATCGCTCAGGCGGATCCCGAGCAGCAGTTCGTCGCCGATCTGGGTTGCCCAGAATTCTACGTCGGCCGCGTCCTCGTCGAGACGCCAGGTATGATCGCGGCGTTCCGCGATGCCGAGCTGGACCACCCGTTGGAGGTCGACGCGGCGAAACTCATGGTCGCCCACTTGTCGGGCGACGACCCGAAAGCGCAGTCGACGTCCGGCGCGTGCCGCGGGCTGGAAAACCACGCGCGCATTGAGCGCTTCTTCTACAAACGGCGCCTCGCGGGAGGCCGAACGAATCTGATCGAGTCCCGCGGATTCGCTGCTGAGGCCGTAGCGATAGCCGGCCAGGAGCAGGACGTCTTCGGTGCAGCGAAGCGAGCGCAACTGGTGGGGAGTGGAGGCGGTAAATATGGACAGTCCCGCGCGATCCCCAACCTGGCGGCGCGCCTGTTCGCGCGCGGCAGGCACCCGCGCTTTGATCTCGCTCCACGCGGCGAACTCGAATCCGGGTTGGGTTTGCGCGATGAACAGTCGCGGTCCAAAACGCAGGGACCGCGACGCTTCCTGTTTGCGTTCCCGAGGTTGACGCCCTGCGCGGTTCATCACTCGGTCCCGCGCGGCAGTTGGCGTCGGACCGGGCGGTGGGGCGCTCACTTGGAGCGCGACAGGTACTCTTTGGTCTCGGTGTTGATCGTAATCGTGTCGCCCTCGGCGACGAAGTGCGGGACCTGGATCACCATCCCGGTCTCCAGGGTTGCCGGTTTCAAGGTATTGGTCACTGCCGCGTTTCTCATCCCGGGATCGGTCTGCATCACCTTGAGGCTGACGGTCTTGGGCAGGGTCACGTTAAGGGGAGTGGTCTCGTAGAACTCGACTTCGACTTCCAGATTCGGCGTGAGAAAACCCGCGACCTCCTCGATGAGCTCCTTTGGAATGGTGATCTGTTCGAAGGTCTCGGTGTTCATGAAATGAAAATCATCGCCGTCCTGATAAAGAAATTGCATCGTGTGCTGGCTCAGGATGATGCGTTCGACGCGATCTTCGGAACGAAACCGGTTTTCGGTCTGCGAGCCGGTCTTGATATTGCGCAGCTTGGTTTGGACCATCCCGCGCCAGTTGCCCGGCGTGATGTGGGTTACCGTCATCACCCGCCACAGGTCCTTGTTGTATTCCAGCACCATTCCGGCGCGGAGTTGCGTCGCTTGAATCAGCATCGTCTATGCACTCTCGAGGGAAGGTTAAGAAACAGAAATTTATCCAAGCCACCGCCAGCGGGCAAGTTGGCCCCGTTACGGCGGAGGACCATACGGATTTATCAGCAGCCCGCGCGGTCGCGTGTAGGGATTGTTGTACATGGCCGCCGGGCCATCCACGCTTATCGGCAGCTCGACGTACTCATTGCCCGCCCCGTATGCGCGGATGGTCGCGTTGCGCCCCCCGGTGAGCGGAAAGATCACATCGAAGGGCGTGAAGGTCCCGGCCGCGACCGGAATCGGCCTTACCGGGCGGCCGCCGACGAAGATGCCAGCACGGCGAACCCCTGCGCCCACGATTTGCCCGGTCACTTCGTAACTGCCCGGTTTTGCAAGGACCGGGAGCACGCTCATCACGCCGATCTCGACATTGGTCATCGGGTTGCCGACCCCTCCGGGGAAGCGCGGATTGGGTTGGTGGGAAAGCGCCGCGCTGCCGCCGTAGCGCGGGATCTCTACCGCATTGCCGGACCCTTCGGGCGGCGAGCCGGGAACCGACGCAGTGTCCTCACCGGCGGCAGCGGATTCCGGCGCGGGGTTTACGGCTGCGCCGATGGGTGGCGGAGCGCTCGCTGACAGGATTGGGGCGGAAGCAGACCGGCCAAGCCCGTCGGTAACTTCTATCATCATGGTGGGGGACGGAGCTTCAATCGCGAAATCAAAGTTGACGCGTTGGGATCCGGGGGTGCCGGCGACGTCGATGTCCTTGAGCTTCTCACCCCGATCGAAAATGCCCGCCGATTTGAGATCGGTGCCTTCCAGAAACCCGATTACGTGCACGGTCCCCCCGCCCGGGGTAAGCGCGCTGATGACGACTTTGGGCGCATCCGCCGCGTGCGCCAATCGGATAACGATCTGCCAGCCGACGATCATGGCGCCCAGGCATGCGCAGCGGACCAGAGACCGTCCCCGCACCTATGTTTGCCTCACGACGACTGCTTGAACCGCTGAGCTGCCTGCTTGACCTGTTGCGAAAGCTTCAGGAACAAGTCGCCTTCGTTGTAAATGAACAGTGCAAGCGCGCCGCCAAATCCGATTATCAATCCCAGCAAGAACGGACCCATGGATGTTCGGCTTCCTCCAGCTAGATCATATCCCATTGACCGCCATCAGCAGAGCGCGGCCAGAACCGCGAAACTCCTGCGCAACCGAGCTTGGCCGAGTGGGGTGGCGAGCGTCCCCTCCGGCTAGTAAAATCTGCAGTTGCTGCAGTCCGTAACCGTGCAAAACGTCCAGCAAACGACCAGAAGCATGGCCCCGGTCTCCGCCAACCGAGGGGAGGTGCGCCTTGACTACGATGTGCTTAAGCGCGGTGCTGGAGTATGCGCGCTGTTCGAGCGCAAGGTCATTCGCGTGGTCGGTGATGATCGGGTGTCGTTCCTTCACGGGATGTGCAGCAACGTCATCAAGAATGCCCCCTCCGGCGCCATCGTTGCGGCGCTGTTCCTGACCGAACACGCGCACCTGATCGCCGAGTTCTTCGCGTGGATCGACGACGATTCGATTCTGATTGAAATCGACCAGGCCGCCTGGAGCCGGGCGCGGGAGCATCTGGAGAAGCTGCTGGTGGCCGACGACGTGGAATTCGAGGACTGCCCCGACCTGGTGGTTGTCGATGTAGAGGGGCCGCGCGCTGCCGAGGCCATCCGGGCCGCTACCGGGGATACGGTCGTGCCGGAAGAGTGGAGATGGACCCGCGCGGGTGAAATATCGATTGGCAACCTGCCACGGTTCGGCGCGTCCGCCGGTACGATTTTGCTGCCGCGCCAAAGGGTCGCGGAGGTCCTCTCGTCCATCGAGTCGCTGGGGGCGGATTTTCGGCCGATCAGCACCGACGCGATTGATATCGTGCGGGTCGAAAACGGAATCGCGCGGGTTGGGGTTGACTCCACGGACAAGACCGTCGCTTTGGAAGCGCGGCTTAGCCGCGCCATCTCATTCGACAAGGGATGTTACGTCGGCCAGGAAACTATCGAGCGTGCGACCGCGCGAGGCGGTCTCAAGAAAAAGCTCTATGGCCTGGTCGTCGAGGGTGAACGTGTGCCGGCGCCGAATGTATCGGCGCGGTTCGAGGGCAAGGAAGTCGGCCGCCTGACCAGTGTTGCGGTTTCTCCGCGGCTGGGCATCATCGCCCTGGCGATTCTGAATCACAGCGCGTGGAAGCCGGGGACCCGGCTCACCATCGCCGATACCGCGGGAGACCTCGAAGCCGAGGTCTCCGACATTCCATTTCCGCAAGGTTTGAAGTAAAGCAGTCGAATTGTTTTCGACTGCAGCGCTAAGGAGAGATACGAGAAATGGCAAACGTGCTTGGCAAACGCTACCTGTGCGAAAAGTGCGGCACCGAGGTGCTGTGCAACAAGGCGGGGCCGGGTGCCCTGGAGTGTTGTGAAGGCGAGATGAAGATCAAGGAAGCAAAGCCGCTGCCTTCCTCGGACTGATAACGAGCCCCGCAGGGCGAGGGTTTGCCGCCGCTGCGGGTTGGCGACTGTGGCCAATCAAACGGTCAATGCCGATCTGGTTCTTCACGAGGGGGAGGTCTTTGGCCGGCCCGGCAGCGATTCGGTGGCGATTGCCGCCGGACGGATCGTCGACTACGGACCCTTTGAGCGCCTCAAAGCGTGTGTCGGTTCGCGAACCCACCTGGTGAAGCTTGCGGGGCGCACGGTCGCGCCCGGGTTTATCGATTCGCACATACATTTTCTCGAGGCCGCCGCGGCGATAACCGGCATCTCGGTCGGGCGGTGCCGCGCCCTCGGCGATTTGCTCGCCGATCTGCGCGTTACCGCGGCCAAGACACCCCCGGGCAATTGGCTGCGGGCCGTCGGCTGCGACGAAACGATGCTCGCCGAAAAGCGTGGTCCGACCCGCTACGAGCTTGACCAGTCGGTACCCAAGAATCCGCTGCGACTGCGCCATCAAACGCTTCATGGTTCGTGGCTGAACACACGCGCGATCAATCAGCTGGGCCTGGAAAGTCCCAAGTTTCGGCCTCCGGATGGCGCGCAGATGCTTCGCGATGCGAGCGGACGCCTGACTGGTCTCCTGGTCGGTATGGAGGAATGGCTCAGCGCGCATCTGCCGCGCGTGACTCCCGCGGAAATTGAGTCTCGTGCCGCTATGATGAGCCGTGAACTGGCCGCGGCCGGAGTGACTGCCTTCACCGATGCGACAGTGCGCAACGGACCTTCCGATTTTGCGCTGTTTGCCAAACTGACGAGTTCGGGGGCGATAAGCCAGCGGGTCGGGGTGATGCTCGGAGCACCGCAACTCGATGCGTTGCCGCTGGCCGTGGAACGCGCCCGCGCGGGACGCATTCGGATTGCAGGGCTCAAGTTCATGCCGGCCGGCGGGCGCAGCGCAGGTGGGATGGCGCGCTCCACCCGGATTGCACTGGGGAGCGGTCTCGATTGCGCCTATCACGCCACCGAAATAGAGGAGCTCGAGCAGGCGCTCGATGCGATCGAGGTCGCCCGCCGACAGTTTGCGAGCGACCGGCCGCTTCCGCTGTGCCGCATCGAACACGGCGGCACGATCTCGCCGGACCTTGTTGCGCGAATCGCGGCGAGCGGTGCCTGGGTGGTCAGCAACCCCGGGTTTTTGCATTTTCGCGGCCCCAAGTACCTCGAGGAGCCCGGCCTGGTTCCGCATCTCTATCGGGCGCGCAGCCTGCTGGCGGCCGGAATTGAGCTGGTCGGTGCGACCGATGCACCCGTAACGCCCGCGCGGCCGCTGGCGGCAATCGCGGCAGCCATCTCGCGGTCGACGGTAGATGGGCAGGTACTCGCACCCGAGGAATGTCTGGAATCGAGTGAAGGGTTTGCGATGTTCACCCGGGATGCGGCGCGCCTTGCGCGTATCGATGCCGGCGAAATCGCATCGGACCAGCTGGCCGACCTCATCGTCCTGCCGCGAAACCCGCTGGCCTTGAACCCCGCCGAACTGCTGAGCCTGCCGGTGGATATGACGTTGATCGGGGGGCGCGTGGTGTACGAACGCGGCCGCCCGGCAGTTGCTTACAGCAACAGTGCCGAGCTGCATTCAGTTTGAGAAGTTCGCGGGGTCGGTTCGTTTGAAGGTCCTTACACTCCCGGAGCTCACTCGGAAGCCTCGGATGATCGGGCAGCGGGCCTGAGCTTCACCGGAACAGGTTTGGGAGCGCCAGAAAACGCGCGCCGGCGCCAGTGGACGCAGCTTTTTAGGCTCGCGCGACCACCACTGCGGCGGTCGCATCAGTGGTGCCCGGGTCAATTCGAGTGTCTACTGCCAGGCTCCAACTGTGATATGAAAATGTGATGAGCTCGCAAGGAGCGGGACATCGATGGCCCAGCACGAGATCAGCGAAGAGGATTTGCGCAAGCGTGTGCGCGCGCTTCTGGAAGAGGCGCATCCCGACAAAGTCGACCAATTTACCTTCCGCGGCAAGCAGTACGATCACGGCCTGGCGTGGGTTCACTTTCCCGAGGGATTCGGAGGTTTGGGAATCAGCCCGGGCATGCAGGCGGTGGTTGCGGACGAGCTCAGCAAGCACGCGACGACCCACTACGATGACATGATGATCAACGCGATTGGCATCGGGATGGGCGCGCCGACCGTGCTCACTCACGGTACCGATTGGATGAGGAACACACTCCTGCGCCGCATCTTCACCGGCGAAGACATCTGGTGCCAGCTTTTCAGCGAGCCCAGCGCGGGTTCCGACGTCGCGGGGCTGGCGACTCGCGCGACCCGCGAGGGTGACTACTGGGCGGTGAATGGCCAGAAGGTTTGGACCAGCCTGGCCCACGTCTCGAACTGGGGCATGTTGCTGGCGCGCACCAATCCCGATGCGCCCAAGCACGCGGGGATGTCGTACTTCCTGCTGGATATGCATAGTCCGGGTGTCGAGGTGCGGCCGCTGCATCAGATCACCGGAGAAGCCGAGTTCAACGAAGTGTTTCTGACCGACGTGAAGATTCCCGCGGATCGCCTCATGGGTCGCGAAGGCGAAGGATGGAAGGTCGCCATCACCACCCTGATGAATGAACGGACCGCGATAGGCGGCGGCGGCCCGACGCGACGCGGCGCCGGCTCGATCGGCGTGTTGATGAATTTGTGGAAGTCGCGCGAACAGGGACAGTTCTCGCCGGACGCCGAAATTTTACTGCGCGATCGAATTACCAAGCTGTACATCGAAGCCGAACTGTTGCGTATGACCACCCAGCGCGCGAAGGCCTCGCGCAAAGCGGGCAACCCGGGGCCGGAGGGCTCGGTCGTCAAACTTGCCCAGGCTGAGCTCAACAAGCGCATCTGGGAATGCGCGATGGACGTGATGGGCGCAGACTCGCTGATCTACGAACCCGGCTATAAGCGGCGACGGCCCACTTCGCGCGCCCGCGAAGGGCGTAATTCGCTGACCAAGTACCAGTTCCTGCGGGCGCGCGCCAATTCGATTGAAGGCGGGACCTCCGAAGTCATGCGCAACATCCTTGGCGAACGCGTGCTGGGTTTGCCCGGCGAACCGCGCTCTGACAAGGACGTTCCGTGGAAGCAGATTCCGCGCAGCGCCTGAGCTTCCGCGTCTACCATCATCACGGACCTCAAGAGGACCACCATGGATTTCGCTTTCACTCACGAGCACGACGAACTTCGCCAGACGGTGCGCCGATTCATGGAAAACGAATCGCCCGAGCCGACGGTCCGCACCCTGATGGAGACCGAGCAGGGTTACGATCGCAAGACCTGGGAACGGATGGCATCGGAACTGTCCCTGCTGGGCCTGATCGTGCCGGAGCGACATGGTGGTGCGGGCCTGGGCCCGGTCGAGCTGGCGATCGCGATGGAGGAGATGGGACGGGTGTTGTTCTGCGGACCCTATCTGGCCAGCGCGGTCCTGGCGGCGGACGCGCTGCTGCGCGCTGGCGATGAACCGGCGCAAAAGAAACTGCTGCCCGCAATCGCTGCGGGCCAATCGATCGCGACCCTCGCGGTGACCGAGGCGGCCGGGAAATGGGACCTGGCGTCGATTGCGATGCGCGCGACCCGCGCGGGGTCCGAGTGGAAGCTGAGCGGACTCAAGGATTATGTTCTGGACGGGCATCTCGCGGATGCGCTGATCGTCGCAGCCAAGGCCGACGATGGCCTGGCATTGTTTCAGGTCGAAGCGAACGCGTCGGGGTTGGAGCGGCGTGCGCTACCGACCCTCGATCTGACCCGCAAGATGGCGCGGCTGAATTTCTCCAACACCCCCGCCACGCGCATCTCGGCGGGTGACGCGACCGGGGCGCTCAAGCAGGTCATGGCGCTGGGCGTGGCGATGCTGGCCGCCGAGCAAGTAGGCGGTGCGCAGCGATGCCTGGAAATGTCGACCGAGTACGCGAAGACCCGGCTCCAGTTCGGCCGGCCGATCGGCTCGTTTCAGGCGATCAAGCACAAATGCGCCGATATGTTGGTGGAAACGGAATTCGCACGTTCCGCCGCCTATCACGCCGCGTTCGCGATAGCCGATGGCGAAGACGCCTTTGAAGGCGCGCATCTGGCCAAGTCGTACTGTTCGGAATCCTACTTTCACGCCGCGGCCGAGAACATCCAGATCCACGGGGGCATGGGCTTCACCTGGGAGCATCCTGCGCATCTGTATTTCAAACGCGCGCGCGCAAGCTCGATACTGTTCGGTGATCCGAGCGAGCATCGGCTTAAGCTGGCGAATATTCTGGAACTATGAGCGAGAGCGTGGACCGGGCTGACGCGGTCCTCTACGAAAAACGCGGCGCCGTGGCGTGGGTGACGCTGAATCGGCCCGACCAGCTGAACGCCTACAACGTCGCGATGCGCGATGCCCTGTTCGGTGCCTTGAGCGCGGTTCATGATGACCTCGAAGTCCGCGCGATGGTCCTGACCGGCGCCGGAGCCGCCTTCTCGACCGGGGGCGATTTGCACGAGTTCGGCACCGCGCCGTCGCCGGTGGTCGCGCGCTGGGTTCGCTTCCGCCGCGACGTGTGGGGTCGCCTGAAGGCGCTGCCGGTCGCGACCATCGCGGCGGTCCACGGGTTCACCGTGGGCGGCGGACTTGAGATGGCGCTCCTGTGCGACATCGCGATCGCTGCCGAAGATACCCGGATTTGCCTGCCCGAGACCGGAGTCGGAATGATCCCCGGTGTCGCCGGCACCCAGACGGCCTCACGCCGCCTTGGCCTCGGCCGCGCGCTGGACCTGGCGGTTTCGGGCCGCTGGATTGACGCGCAAGACGCATTGCTTATAGGTTTGGTCGCCGAAGTCGTCTCGGTGGCGAAGCTTGAGAGCCGCGCGCTGGAACTGGCCCAAGGGTTCGCCCGACTGCCCCGCGAAAATGCCGCGCTAATCAAGCTCGCGGTGTGGGGTGGGCTCGAGTTGCCACTCGGAGAAGGGCTTTCCTTGGAACGGCGCCTCGCCTATCGCCTCTCGATGCTGAGCGACCATGAGCATCGTCACGACCGCGGGACGCGCGGGCTCGGGCACCCCAGAAAGCCCGGGGCACCCAGGAGGTAAACAGGCTTCTTGAACACCGTCAATTTCGTAACCATCCCGTCCAGCATTGTGCCGGATCAGGAGATTCTGGTTTTTGGGAAGCAACGGCTGACCTATGCGCAGCTGGCCGATCAGGTCGCGCGTCTGGCCGCCGTTTTCAAGCAGGCCGGACTGAAAAGTCACGACGTGGTCGCCACGCTCGATACCAACTCCGACTGTTACGTCGAAAGCTACTATGCGGCGGCGAAAGCGGGTCTGACCTTCCTTCCGCTCAACTACCGCGCCAAGGAAAATGAGCTCGAGTACATGATCAATGCCGCCGAGACGCGACTGCTGCTGGTTGGCGACCGCTACCTCGATTTGATCGAGCGGATGCGCCCCCGGTTGAAGGTCGAGTCCTTCATCGCGATTGGCGATGGCAGGGGCGGGATCCCGCGGCTGAGTGATTTGGCCGCCAAAGCGGAGCCCGACGAGACCGAGGCCGAGGTGGAAGACGAAGATACCTCCATCTTGATGTACACCAGCGGCACCACCTCGCTACCCAAGGGTGTCATGCTTTCGTTCCGCGACTTCACCGCCTATGTCACCGCGAACGTGGAGATGGCCGATGGGACCGACCGCGGGGTCGCCCTGGTGTGCGTGCCGTTTTACCACATCGCGGGAACCACCGCGTACATGACCAGCATCTGGACCGGTCGCAAAATGGTCGTCATGCAGCAGTTCGATGCCAAAACCTGGCTCGAGCTGGTTGCGGCCGAGAAGGTGACGAATGCTTTCGTGGTCCCCACCATGATGAAGCAGCTGCTCGATGAGCCGTCCTTCTCGAAGACCGATTTGTCCAGCCTGACCAACCTGGCCTACGGCGGCGCTGCGATGCCCATTCAGGTTATCCGGCGCGCGATCGAGGCATTTCCGAAAACGGTGGGATTCGTAAACGCTTACGGGCAGACCGAGACCACCTCGTCGCTGACGGTGCTGGGTCCGGATGACCATCGTCTCGAGGGTTCCCCCACGGAGGTCGAGCTCAAGCTCAAGCGGCTCAACTCGATCGGTAAACCCTTGCCCGACGTCGAGGTGAGGGTCCGCGACGAGGAGGGCAAGACACTGTCAGCCGGGGAGGTCGGCGAAATAATCATTCGCACGCCGCGAATCATGAAGGGATACGCGGGCCGGGCGGATGACGCCGCGCTGCCCGACGGTTGGCGCGCGACCGGAGACCTGGGGTGGCTGGACGAAGAAGGGTACGTGTTCTTCGCCGGGCGCAAGGACGACATGATCATCCGGGGCGGCGAGAATATCGCGCCGGCGGAAATCGAAGCGGTGCTGATGAGCCATCCTGCAGTCGATGAAGTCGCGGTGGTGGGAGTGCCGTCGGAGGAGTGGGGCCAGACCGTGAAGGCATTTGTGGTGTTGCGCAAAGGCGCCAGCGCCAGCGAACCGGAACTGACCGAGTTCTGCAGGTCGCGGCTGGCGAGCTTCAAGCGGCCCGAACAGATAGCATTCCTCGACGCGCTACCCAAAAACCAGCTGGGTAAAATTCTGCGCAAGGACCTGAGAGCGGAATAGGGGAGACCGGCACGCCGCGCGCTCGCTCAAAAACCGCGCATGCCTTGCAGGCACATCACCCCGAGGCTCGGCGGCCCCTCGAGATCACCAGTGCAGGAGGATGCGTTACCGTGCGGCTGCTCGGTTCGGCGCGGAGCGCGAAACTCGGCGCAGAGGCCGCCGCGCGGCTCATCGAACTCTTCGAAGAAGTCGAGGATGATGATTCCGCGCGGATGCTTGCGATCACCGGCACTGGCAAAGCCTTCTGCAGCGGATTCGCCCCGGAGGTGAACCCTGCGCTGGTCGAATCGCTCGCAGTGGTCTCGAAACCCACCCTGGCTATTGTCAACGGAGATGCCACCGACGAAGGGCTGGAACTGGCGATGGCGGCCGACATCCGTGTCGCCATGGCCTCCGCGCGTTTCGCACTCACCCAGGCAGCGCGCGGCGGTTTGCCGAGGTTCGGCGGAACCCAACGGCTTCCCAGGCTGGTGGGACCGGCGCACGCATTGCGCATGATTCTCACCGGCGCGGCTATCGATGGAACCGAGGCGCATCGAATCGGACTGGTGGCGTATCTTGCGAAAAACGAGCGCGAGCTGGCCCGCACGGCGGGCGCGGTGGTCGAGGCGATCTTAAGCCGCGCGCCGCTCGCCGCGCGACTGGTCAAAGACGCGGTGATAAAAGGGTATGATATGACATTGGAGCAGGGCGTCAGGCTTGAGGAAGATCTTTACGCCTTGCTACAAACGACTGCCGATCGCGCCGAAGGAGTGCGTGCGTTTCTGGAGAAGCGCAAGCCGCTGTTCCGCGGCGCGTGAGCAATCAATTTACAAGAGGAACGGACTGGGAGATGGCCAATCAACTGGGTAAGGTTTATATCTGCGGCAAATGCGGCTCGCAGGTAATTGTCACCAAGGGTGGGACCGGCGAGCTCAAGTGCTGCGGCCTACCGATGGAACAGAAGAAGTAGGCGCGCGAGTGTAGGGTCTGCAACCATGGACGCGGCAGCTTTCATCGCACAACTCGCGTCCGAAAACGAATCAATCCTGAAACGACTCGCTCCCGCCCAGACCCTCGGCGCGGAAGCGCGCGGCGATTTGAGTCCCCGTAATCTGCTGCGGGTCGCACTGAAAAACGAACTCGAAGCGAGCGAGATTGCAGCATTGTGGATGCCCTCGGCGCGCGGCGCCGAGCTGAAGCTCGCACTCGCCCGGCAGGCCGGTGACGAAGCCCGCCACTACCGACTAATCGTCGAACGGCTCCACCACCTGGGCGACGACCTCGAGGGATTCGACCCTCTCGCCCACGGGTACAGCCCGCTGTTCAAGTTTCTGAGCACGCTGGAGAACGACGTGGAGCGCGTTGCCGCGGGGCAGTTCACGCGCGAAGCCATCGCGTTGGTCAAAAACCTGCAGTTCATCGAGCTCTGCGAACAGGCCGGAGACATGGCTACCTCGCGGCTGTATCGCGGCGTGATACAGCCGGACGAGCAGCATCATCATCAGCTGGGCCGACATTTCCTGGCACGCCTTGCGATCGACGAGGAATCGCAGCGGCTGGCGCGTGCCGCTCACGCACGCACCTTGAGCTTGGCCGAGGAATTACAGACGCTGGCGTTCCAGCGCACGGGGGTGCATCATGCACCTGGTTGTTAGTGCGCAGAGAAGCAAAACCTCATGATCGGCACAATCATTATCGGAATTCTGGCCGGCTGGCTTGCGGGGAAGTTGATGCGGGGTGCCGGCTACGGTTTGATTGGAGACCTCATCCTCGGGCTCATCGGCGGCGTCGTCGGCGGGTGGATCTTCGCCCAGCTGAGAGTTGCAGGGCCCGAGGGGATAATTGGTTCCCTGCTCGTGGCGACGATTGGCGCAGTCATACTGGTCTGGATTACCCACCAGCTGCGCCGCGTCTGAGCGCAAGCTCTCCTTCCGCGTTTAGCTCGTAAGCCTGGTCTCTGGGGCGCGCGCCTTTCCGGCGCGCGAAACCGTTTTCGCGTCTTGCGCGCAAACCATGCGCAGCGTCTTCGCGTTTAGAGAGCGGGTTACGGGCCGCCGGCGCGGCACGTCACGTGAGAAACAGTGTTCGTTTCATGTATAAAGGCGATGGCAGAAAGAGCCGAAGACAGAGACCGACCGTTCCTTGGTGCCATTAGAGCCCGTTAGAGAGCGTGGTCCATGGGGTGTCGCGACAGCGACATTGGTGACAGGCCAGCATCTGCTGGCGTGATCCCGTTCGGAAGATTGTCTTCCTTTTTACACCCCTGTCTTCAGCTCAACACCGCCCATCGGACTAACTGAGGAGGCCTAACAGCGAGCACAACTCGAAGTACCATCAAACATCTGAAGTCTGTTTCTCGGAAGGAACTTTCGACAGGAAAATTTATGACTCTGGAAAGAAGCAACTTCTATGTGAGTACCGGATGCTCGGGCGGTGGAAAGTCCACCCTCATCGATGCCCTGCGCAGGCGCGGGTTTCTATGCGTCGACGAGGTGGGGCGCCGGATCGTCCGCCAACAGCTTCGCATCGGAGGCGATGCGACCCCATGGCAAGACCAGGTCAAATTCAGGGAGCTTCTGCTCGCCCGCTACATGGACGTTTTTGAAGAGGTGGCGGAGCGCACCAGCCCGGTATTTTTTGATCGCGGCATTCCAGAAACGATCGGATGGTCGCGATTGTTGAATGTCCCCACCCGGGAGCATCATCGTGCGGCCGCGCGAATCTACCGCTACGCCAGCAAGGTGTTCGTCACGCCGCCGTGGCCGGAAATCTTCACCCAGGACGAGGAACGACGGCACAGCTTTGAAGATGCGCTGGCGCAGTACCCACTGGCGCTGGAGGTCTACCGCAGGTGCGGATACGAGCTTATGGAAATTCCGAAATTGCCGGTTGCCGAGAGAGTTGATTTCGTCCTGGCGCGGGTTGCGGCGCAATCCTGAAGACCGCATGGTTCGATCTATTTGTTAGGTCTCTCTCCTGAGCCTGCCGAAAAGACCGGTGCTCGGAAAAATGCCTTCCTAACAAAATTAGGGGTATCCGGGGCGCGGCGCGGGCAGTAGCCCTTCGATGTCGGCCTCTTGGCCATAAAACACAATCGATGGTGGTTGTTGCGCGGGCCAAACCGACACTTCCTCGAAGCATCTTCAGAGGTCGGCGCATGGCGTCCCGCACGGTACGGTCCCTGGGCTTGCGATCGTGGAGGCGGACACCCAGGCTAAATCGCTCGCTCAGCGCGTCCTGAGAGCGAGCCTTTGCGATAGATGTTCATACAGGCTTAGTCTGGACCGTCTCGCGATCGAGGGGGCCTTGGTAACCGCCATGCGCTGCGCGAAGTGCGGAGCCGACAATCGAGAAGGGCGGAAATTCTGTACCCAATGCGGATCTGCGCTCGCGGCGAAGTGTCCGCGATGCGGCGCTGCCATTGAGCCTGCGGAAAAGTTCTGCGGCGAGTGCGGCGCAGGTCTGGGATCCCCTCCGACAGTTGTAAGGAAGTCCGAGGAGTCTCAGGTTCTAGTAGCAGGCACGCCCGCCCCTCAAAACCTTGAGGGAGAGCGCAAGACGGTCACCGCGCTGTTCGCCGACATCAAGGGCTCGATGGAGCTGATCGAGGACCTCGACCCGGAGGAGGCGCGCGCCATTGTCGATCCGGCACTGAAGCTGATGATGGAGGCGGTGCAGCGCTACGGCGGCTACGTCGCGCAATCCACCGGCGATGGCATCTTCGCCCTGTTCGGCGCACCGGTCGCGCACGAAGATCACCCGCAGCGCGCATTGCTCGCTGCCCTACGGATGCAGGCGGAAGTAAAGCGCTATGCGGACAAGCTGCGCGCCGAGAAGGGCGTGAATGTCCAGGTGCGGGTGGGAGCCAACACCGGCGAGGTGGTGGTGCGCGAGATCCAGACCGGTGAAAAGCACACCGAGTATCTACCGATGGGACACTCCACCGGCGTCGCGGCCCGCCTCCAGTCGTTGGCAGCGCCGGGCTCGATCGCGATAACCGAAACCGTGCGCAAGCTGGTTGAGGGCTACTTCGCGCTCAAGTCGCTGGGACCCGCTCGCATCAAAGGGGTCAGCGAGCCACTGGAAATCTCCGAAGTCACCGGCCTGGGGCCGCTGCGCACTCGCCTGCAGCGTGGGGCGGCACGCGGTTACACCAAGTTCGTGGGCCGCCAGCGTGAGATGGAGACCCTGAAGGATGCCGCGGGGTTGGCGCAGGCGGGGCACGGCCAGATCGTCGCGGCGGTCGCAAAGCCCGGGGTCGGCAAGTCGCGTCTGTTTTTTGAGTTCAAGGCCAAGAGTCAGTCAGGTTGGATGGTGCTAGAGGCCCTCTCGGTCTCGCACGGCCAGGCCAGCGCCTATCTGCCGACGCTCGATCTGCTGCACTCATATTTCGACATCAAGTCCGAGGACGACGCCCGCAAACGCAGAGAGAAGGTGGCGGGGAAGATTACCGTTCTGGATCGATCGCTCGAAGACACGCTGCCCTATTTGTTCGTGTTGCTTGGGATCGTCGAAGGGGAGGATGCGCTTGCCCAGATGGACGCGCAGGTCAAGAAGCGCCGCACCCTCGAGGCGATCAAGCGCATCCTGCTGCGCGAATCACTCAATCAACCCCTGATCGTGATGTTCGAGGACCTGCATTGGATCGACGAGCAGACCCAGGAGTTCCTTAACCTGCTCGCCGACTCGCTCGCCAATGCGAAGCTCCTGCTGCTGGTGAACTACCGCCCCCGAGAGTACTCCCATCAGTGGGGATCGAAGACCTACTACACGCAACTCAGGCTCGACCCGCTGGGCGCCGAGTCGGCGGACGAGATGCTATTGGCGCTGCTTGGGGACTCCCCCGACCTTGCCCCTCTCAAACAGCTCATCATCGAGAGAACCGAAGGCAATCCCTTTTTCATGGAGGAGATGTACCAGGCGATGTTGGAGGACGGGGTGATCGCGCGCAACGGTGCGGTCAAGCTGGTGAAGCCACTTAAGTCCGCGCGCATTCCCGCTACCGTACAGGGGGTGCTTGCGGCACGCATCGACCGGCTTCCATCTGACGCCAAGCAACTATTGCAAACTCTGTCGGTCCTGGGGCGCGAATTCCCGCTGTCGTTGATTCGGGCGGTGGTCACCAGATCAGATGACCAGCTGAACAGGATGCTCAACGACCTCCAGTTGGGCGAGTTCATCTACGAGCAGCCGGCGGTCGGCGACACCGAGTTTATCTTCAAGCACGCGCTGACCCAGGAGGTCGCCTACAGCTCTGTATTGATAGAGCTGCGGAAGGCCCTGCACGAGGCTATCGGCCGGGCGCTCGAAACCCTCTATGCGAATTCACTCGACGACCACCTGGCCGCACTCGCGCATCACTACGGGCGTGGCAACAAACCCGACAAGGCGATGCGGTATCTGACCTTAGCCGGCAAACAGGCGCTGGAGCGCTCGGCCTTTGCCGAATCTCGAACGCTGCTGCAAAAGGGTCTCGAGCTTACCGACACGGTGCCCGAATCTCCCGAACGTGATGCCAGCGAGTTCGAACTTGCGAGTGCGCTTGTCCAGGTTCTAATGCGCACCAAGGGCTTCGCCGCACCTGAGTTTGTCCACGCTGCCAAGCGCGCTCGTACCCTCGCCGAAAAACGTGGCAACCTTGCTGAGCTCGTAGAACAGCTGTCCGTGGCCCGCCTTGGCGCCTTGATCACCGGCGACTACCCTACCGCTGCCGCTCTTGCCGATGAGATATTCGACCTCGCCCAGCGCGATGGCAGCCGAGTAAGCCTCGAACTGGGGCACGCCACTCAATTGCAGGAGCACTCCGCTCGTGGTGATTTCGCCGCAGCAGAGCAGGATTTTGCGCGTTGGAGCGAAGTGGCCGGTGCACGGCCTTTTCCGATGTGGTTCGGAGCCACGATAGGCGCCGCAAGCGTTAGCGCGTGGGCTCTTGGCCACGCAGATTCTGCCCGAGAGCGAATTGCGCAGGCGATCGCCATGGCACGCAATAAGAACGACCCGTATCAGCTGACAATCGCGCGATATTTTGAAGGCTTGCTGTACCGTCTGTTCAGAGAGCCGCGCT
This sequence comes from Deltaproteobacteria bacterium, assembly GCA_019237115.1. Lineage (GTDB taxonomy): Bacteria > Desulfobacterota > Binatia > Binatales > Binataceae > JAFAHS01. The sequence continues at coordinate 102,741 of JAFAHS010000062.1, read as the reverse complement.
ATGTCGAAGCCGCATCCGAGCAGGCATTAGCCATCTCCGAAGAGCATGGCTTTACGCTCTATAAGGAGCGGGCCCGCACCCTCCTCGGTTGGGCAAAAGCTCATCTGGGCAGCACTAACCAAGGCGTCTCGCTGATCCGCCAAGGCATAGCCGGATATTTGGATGCCGGGGGAAAGGCGGAAATCAACCTGCTTCTCACAAATCTGGCCGAGGCTCAGGCGCTGGACAATGCTCTCGACGATGCGCTCGCCACAATCGATAATGCCGTTGCGGCGAGTGCCGAACTGAGATGGGTTCCCGATGCCCTGACCTGTCGCGGGGAACTGCAACTCAAACTGGGCCATGCCGAGATAGCTGATACCGATTTCCGCCGCGCGATCGCGCTCGCAGAGACGATGAATGCCAAGACTTTGGAGTTGCGCGCCACGAAACATCTAGCTCGATTGCTGCGCGACATCGATCGGCGCGACGAAGCGCGCGCTATGCTGTCCGAAATCTACAACTGGTTCACCGAGGGTTTTGACACCGCCGATTTGAAGGACGCAGAGGCGCTGCTCGACCAGATGAATAGCTGACAGCAGCAACAGAGCATGAGCCGAACTAAACAGGGGTTACGAGGACCCTGATTATGGCACATCCACTTGAGGGTAAGGTCCGAGAAGCTTACGCAGCTTTCGGGAGGGGCGATGTTGATGGCTATCTGCGCCACTGTACCCGGGATTTCTACTTTAACGTTCCCGGGCGCAGTGCTGTGTCCGGCAGCTTTCGGGGCAAGGAAGGACTGGACCAATTGTTCCGCAGAGTAATGGAGATAAGTGCAGGAACCTTCCAGGAAGAAGTACAGGATGTACTCGCAAACGATCAACATGCCATCGTTCTCGCGCGGCATCGTTTCGAGAGGGGCGGGAAAGCCAAGGAATATCTAACGGCACACGTCTACGAGGTTCGCGAAGGAAAGCTTGGCGAGTGCTGGGAGCAGCCTCGGGATCAGGTCCAATTCGATGCTGCTTGGGGCCAGTTGCGTTGATAGGTGAGAGAATTCGATTTCGGGGTGTTGGCTCGCTTACACAAGAAAGAAGGTGAGGTGTGGTCAGGACCTGGCGCCCTGGTATGAAAACCAGGACCTTTCACCACGATGCGACTGCGATCGATTGGTACTGCGAACTGCGGGGGGGGCGGTCCGTCCGTGGTCTTGATGCCGTCCGGCGAGGGCGACTGTGCAAGCTTTCAGACCGTCGCGGAAGACCTGTCAAATGATTTCACCGTACTTACCTTCGATATGCCGGGCTTCTCTCGGTCCGGTCCACCACCGGTGTTTGGGAAGGTAACCGCAACGATGCTTGCCGGCCAAGTCGCCGCGCTGGTGTCGTCGCTCAACCTCGCACCAGCAGCATTCTATGGCTGCAGCTCAGCCGGCCTGGCTGCGCTAAGTTTGGTGGCGCAACACCCCGAAATAGTACGCAATGCGATCGTGCATGAGGCGGCCCTGCTTAGAGATTCGGTTCCACCCGATGCGGCGGCAGCGTTGTTCGCACTGAACGATCTCGATGACGCTGCAATAGTAAACAGTTGCAGGGGCCTATTCCGGAACCAAGCTAACAGCGACGCGCGGGCCTGGGATGCCGTTGGTCAGGACTATCATCGGCGGCTTGAGAAGAATTACGTCACTTGGGTCCGACACTACTTGTGGGAGGGACTCGCCGATCACACATACACCCAGGAGGAACTGGAGTGTCGGCCGATTTCCTGGTCCGTAGGCGGTCTTTGGGATTCCTGGGTTGTGGCTACGAATGCGAAGGTCGCGCGCAGGGTCCACCTAAGCGTCGAGAACCTGCCGTGCAGGCATTTTCCTCAGGTCGAGATCCCTGGTTTGCTCGCGGCTCGCATTCGCACGCAAGCCAAGGCCCACCTGGTCCGGACGTGAACACTTTGCGGCGCGTAGTTGGGTGCGAACGCGCCAACCTCAGCGCGGAAGTTCACGACTTTCTGCTCGCAGGATCTCCAACAAAATGTGCCTCGCCCATCAGCGCACAGCTGACAATACCGAGAACGCTGCCTAAATCACTTGCGGCGCGGGCGCAGGCAGGCAAGGCGCAGGCGCAGCGGCTTGCCGAGCCAGAGGGCGTTGATCGCGTGATCGTGGTAGGCATCGCCGGTATTCGGATGGACCAGAACTGAAAGCCCTCCCCGATTCAGCATCAGCCACGGGACAATTTTGGGAAATTCACCGCGGGCGAACTTGACCTGGTACATCGATCGCGGATGCGGGCCGACGGGCTGATCGCGCCAGCGCCCCATTTCGACCCGAAATGTCTTTTCGATCGCGCGACGCAGTCGTGAGGCGGTGGTTCGCTTGCCCGCATCGTAGTAGACGTGCGCGTGGTAGTCGTGGATTTTGTCACTGTCGATCATTCTGCAGCCCCGTAACTACTACCTAGCATCGGTGGGGCCGCGGGGCGCAATGCACCGGCCAGGCCCGTGGTCCGTCCTGGAGTGGCACCAATTTCCGGCCTGCGGGTCAGCCCGTGCGAAAAATCAGGGCGACCCGACCATCGCGGTCAGCTTTTCGACCAGCGCCGGGGCCCCGGTTGCGTGCTTCAGGAATACATCGACCTCGGTGCATTCACTCGCCAGCTGCCTTATCTGCTCAGCCCATCGCGCCAGGTCCGCGTCGGCGTAGTTCTCCTTGCGCAGGCGCATGTAGGCGTACGGCGCTGTTCGCACGGTTGGCGTTACGAGCTTATCGGTTTCGGCTATGCAGAGCGCGCAGCCCTCCTCTTGCAGCATGGCGAAGGTGTCGTCGCTCAGCCACGACTGGTTGCGGAACTCGAAGGCCGTCTTCATGCGGTTTTTCAGCAGAGACAGGAAGTCCTTGAGCACGACCAGGTCCTTTCTGAACCCAGGTGGCAGTTGAACGAGCGTCGGTCCCAGGCGCTGACCAAGCGCCTGCGCCGTCTCGATGAAGTAGTCGGTCTCGCGCTCGACGTTCTGGAGCTTGGCAATGTGAGTTATTCGTTGCGAGGCTTTGAGCGAGAAGCGGAAACTCTCGGGGGTTTCGCCGCACCACTTTTCGAGCATCTGGCGGCGCGGCATCGCGCGGAACGTGTAGTTGATTTCAACGGTCGGGAAACGCGCCGCATAGAAGGCGAGCATCTTCGGCCCGGCGATTTTTTCGGGGTAAAAGGTGCCGCACCATTCCTTGTAGCTGAAACCCGATGTTCCGATTCGAACCATACGAGGTTTTGCGGTCAGAATAACGGCGGGTTAGGCGGACTGGGTGCGGACCGATTTGCTCCGATTCAGCCGAGCGCGTGCAGGCGCAGGCCCTCGATCTGTGCCTGGATCGGGGCGGGCAACTCGACGCGGCGCGCGTCGCTCCAGGTCCGTTCCAGACGGTAAAAGTCGCGGGCCGGCTCGTAAAAGATGTGCACGACGACATCGTCATAGTCGAGCACGACCCAGTGTGCATGGTTAAAGCCTTCGACAGCGAGCGGGCGCATCCCGTCCTTGACCATCCGCTCTTCGATGCCGCGCGCGATCGCCTGCACCTGCACGTCGGACCGTCCAGTCGCAATCAGAAAGTAGTCCGCGATGGTTGAGAGATGCTCCGATTGGAGCACGACCAGGTCGTAGGCTTTCTTTTCCAGCGCCGCTTCAGCAGCGGTGAGTGCCTTCTCTCGTGAATCCACGCTCGGGATCGGTGTGCCTCTAATCAATAAAGGGCGTGTCGCTGGATGTAGTCCGCGACATCGCTCGGGACGAGATAGTTGATTGATTGCCCGCGCTGAATTTTGCGGCGAATTGCAGTAGCCGAGTAGGGAATAACCGAAGTTGCTATGAACGAAAGCGTGTGCTCGCTCGTGTGCACGTAGTGATCTTCTTTTCGACTGTAACCAAACCCGCTCAGCGCGGCAAGCGATACCTTGGATGGACCGCTTTCACCGTCCGGTAACCGGGTATGCACGGCGATGTTACACAGCGAAACGATCTCGCCGCAGTCCTTCCAGGTGTCGAGTTCCGCAAATTGATCGGCGCCCATCAGCAGGTACAGCGTGGCCGGCTGGCGCAGGGTTGCAAGAAAGTACTTCACGGTCTCGATGGTGTAGGACCGCCCGGTGCGGCGAATCTCGACATCCGAAGCCATGAAGTGGCGATTGCCCTTGGTTGCCAGCCGCACCATCGCAAGGCGGTGTTCCGCAGGCGCGAGATCGCCCTCGGTCTTGTGCGGAGGCGACGCAGCCGGAATGAAATAGACGAGGTCGAGATTGAGAGCCTCGCGGTCTTCTTCGGCCGATCGCAGGTGGCCGAAGTGGATTGGATTGAAGCTCCCCCCAAACAGACCTACACGCATTGCCGCGGGCGGCCTCCCAATTAATTGCGCTTAGCCGCGCACCTGCCCGTTGCCGTGAACCACATACTTATAGGTGGTCAACTCACTAAGACCCATCGGTCCTCGCGCATGAAGCCGATTGGTGGAGATTCCGGTTTCCGCGCCAAAACCAAACTCGAACCCGTCGGTAAAACGGGTCGACGCATTTACATAGACCGTAGCCGAATCGACCTCGCGTTCAAAGCGCTGTGCCGCGGAGCTGTCCTGCGTGATTATTGCGTCGGCCAGATGCGATCCGTGGTGCTCGACGAAGGCGATGGCTTCATCGACCGAATCCACCACCTTTATAGAGAGAATCAGGTCCAGGTATTCCGTGTCCCAATCGGCCTCGTTGGCGGGACGGGCATCGCGCAGAACGCGACGGGTCCGCTCGTCTCCCCGTATTTCCACGCCGGCTTTCTTGAGTCGGGTCGCAATGGCCGGCAGAAAGCGCTCCGCCACCGCCGCGTGCACCAGCATGGTCTCCATCGCGTTGCACACCGAAGGACGGCTGCACTTGGCGTTGAAGCAAATTTCTTCGGCCATCTTGAGGTCGGCGGCGCGATCCACGTAAGTGTGGCAGAGCCCGTCAAAATGCGGGAGCAGCGGCACCGCCGATCCCTCGAGCGCGTCCTTGAGCGCCTTCCCGCCGCGGGGAATGACGAGGTCGATCAGCTCGGGATGCTGCTTCAGAATCTGAATAACCTCGCGGTCCGGATTCTCCACGAAGGTCGCGCACTCGGCATCGAGACCCGCTTCGACCAGCGCTTTCGCAATCGATCGAGCCAGCAAGGAATTGGCAGAGCGTGCTTCCGAGCCGCCCCGCAGTGCCACGGCATTGCCGGACTTCAGGCACAGCGCCGCCGCATCGACGGTGACGTTGGGACGCGATTCATAGACGATCGCTATAAGTCCGAGCGGCACTCGAATCTTGCGGATGGCAAGGCCATTGGGCCGCCGGCGCGCTTCAATCTCTTCACCGACCGGGTCGCGAAGAGCGGCAACCTCCTCCGCACTCCGCGCCATCGCCTCGATCCTGCTTTCGTTCAAAGTCAGTCGTTCGAGGAAAGCTCCCGCCCGTCCGTGGCTGCGCGCGCGATCAAGATCGCGCGCGTTGGCCTCGAGAATGGCGCTGCGTGAGGCACGAATGATTTTCGCCAGCGCGAGCAGCGCCGCATTTTTTTGCTCTGCGTGAGCGAGCGCGAGTTTGCGCCCCGCCGCCCGCGCCCGTGCGAGCATGGCTATCACATCCGATTCAAGGCTCATCCAATTTCCTTGAGCAGCACGAAGTTGTCGCGGTGGATGATCTCATCGGCAACCTTGTAGCCGAGCACGCCCGAGATCTCCGTGGAACGTCGGCCCATCACCTTTATCACATCGGCCGCGGGGTAGTTGACCAGCCCGCGTCCGAACTCGACCCCGTCCGGGTCGAGCAGGCTCACGCAGTCGCCTCCGCCAAACTCACCTTGCACCTTCTTGATTCCCGAGGGCAGCAGGCTGCGGCCCCTGGCGCGCAGCGCATCGGCGGCCCCCCGATCGACCGCCAACGCCCCCGCCGGCCGCAGTGCGTAAGCAATCCAGTGTTTACGGCTTTTCAGGCGTTCACCGGCCGGAATTATCAAGGTTCCGATCTCGCGGGCCGGATCCAGAACCGCGCCCAACACTCCCCGCTCCCCGCCGGGTGCGATGACCGAGGGTATTCCACCGCGGGCTGCTTCGCGGGCGGCCTTGAGCTTGGTCGCCATCCCGCCAGTGCCCAGAGGGCCGGCGCTTTCCGCAACCAACCCGCTCATACCCGCTTCCGGATCGGTCAGAAGAGAGACCAGGCGCGCGTCAGGCCGCCGGCGCGGATCCCCGGTGAGAACCCCCGGCACGTCGCTCAGGATAACCAGCAACTGGGCCTGGACCAGCGTTGCAACCAGTGAGGAAAGAACATCGTTGTCGCCGAGCCTGATTTCCTCGACCGCCACCGTGTCGTTTTCGTTGACCACCGGGATCACCGCCGCGGCCAGCAGTGCGCCGATCGTCTGGTTGGCGTTGATGCGCCGGCGGCGTTCCGCGAGATCCTGGTGAGTCAGTAGCAGCTGGCCGATGCTCCGATTGTGGTTGGCAAAGGCGCGCGCCCATTCGCGCATCAGATCGATCTGACCCGCTGCGGCTGCGGCTTGTCGCGCCGCGATGCTGGTGTCGCTGAGCCCGGACAAACGCGCGCGCCCCGCGGCGATCGCGCCCGAGGTGACGATGATGACCTCACGGCCACCGCGAACCGCAGACTCCGTCTCGACGGCGAGCCGGTCGATCACGTCGCTGCTGAGCCCGTGCGGACCCGAGAGCACCGCGCTGCCCACCTTGACGACGATTCGCCTGGCGCGAGCGAGGATGGGCGCCTTGTAGTTCAGCTGGGACATTCGCCCGCTACTCGCTCGAGTTCCGAGAGCTTCAGCGCAATTTCCGCGATCAAAGGTTCCAGACCCAGTCCTTGTGCCGCGGAGATCGGCAGGACCCGCCGTCCGAGCGAGGCCTCAAGCGCCCGCGCCGCGGCCTGCCGCTCGCCGGGGGGGAGTAAATCGATCTTATTCAGTGCGATCAGGGCGGAGCGTTCGAGCAAAGCCGGATCAAAGGCGCCTATTTCGCGGCGAACGGTGGCGTAGGCGCTCGCGGGGTTCGAAGCGCTATCCAGCACGTAGATCAGCAGGCGGGTTCGCGACAGGTGGCGCAGGAAACGAATCCCCAGTCCGTGTCCGAGGTGCGCCCCTTCGATCAATCCGGGAATGTCGGCAATCGTATAGCTCTCTTCTTCCGACACAAACACACGACCGATGTTGGGGGCGAGTGTGGTGAAAGGATAGGGTGCGATCTTCGGTCGGGCCGCGGTTAACGCCGCCAGCAGTGTGGACTTGCCCGCATTGGGCAGGCCCACCAGTCCGGCTTCCGCGACCAGGCGAAGCTCCAGTCTGACCCATCGTTGTTCTCCGGGCATGCCCGGTGTTGCGATACGCGGCGATCGCCGCGTGGGAGTGGCGAAGTGCATGTTGCCGCGCCCGCCTTCACCGGCTTGCGCGATGACGGCGCGCGCGCCCGGCATCACCAGGTCGGCGAGGACTTCGCCGCTTTGGTCATCGAGGACCACCGTACCGGGCGGAACGCGTGCGGTCAGATCATCGCCGGCCCGGCCATACTGCTGCTTGCCGCGGCCTGGCTCGCCATCGCGGGCGACCAATCGCGGCTGATATTTAAAGTCGAGCAGGGTCGAGAGGCCTTCATCGACCTCGAAGATGACGTTTCCGCCACGACCACCGTCACCCCCGGCGGGGCCGCCGAAGGGCCGGTATTTCTCCCGCAAAAAGGCGATCGCGCCGTTACCTCCCTTGCCGGCGTGAACGAAAACTCGCGCTTCGTCGATGAACCGCATACCAGCTGACGCATTATATCAGTCGTCGGTGGTGGTCGGGGCGGCTATCCGGGTGTTTTGGGTCGCGCAAATGGCCAGTGTCGGTCTGGGGAAAGGGCCAGGTGTTCGACTGCGACGGTGAAGCTTGCGCTTTCGACCCTTGGAAACCGACCGATCGCGGCTTGCCAACGGGAGCCAGAGGTCCGGAACCCAGACGAAGCGTCAGCGTTGGGTCTTGGTTCCGTGATGTTGGTCTACCTCACCCTGGCGTCGGCCAGGGTGAGGAGATCTTCAGACAGCGCCGCCGCTACGCGCAGAGTTCGGCGAGAGTGCGGACCGCTTCGATCGATCCGGTCCCGATGAGCATGGTCTTTACCGGTGAGTCCTTCCAAGCCTTGAGACGATCCGCAATGCGCTCTCTTGGTCCGACCAGCGCGACTGCGTCAACCAGCCTGTCAGGCACCGTGGCCATTGCTTCGGCTTTCTTGCCGCCAAGGTAGAGGTCCTGGATCTTTCCTGCCTCGTCCTCGTAACCGAGCCGGCGGGCGTAATCGTTGTAGAAGTTCTTCGAGCGAGCGCCCATTCCGCCGATGTACAGGGCGAGATTCCCCTTCACGGCCATCCGGCACTTCTCGACATCCGGGCCCATCACACAGGTAACAAACGGGGCGACTTCGAAGTTATCCACGGACTTTTTACCGTTGCTCCTGGCGAAGCCTTCCTTGAGTGGCCCTGCGTAGAGGTCCCAGCGCTCCGGATTCATCCATACGGGAATAACGCCGTCGGCGATTTCGGCCGCGAGCGCGATTCCTTTGGGGCTGATCGACGCGGTGTAGATCTTCATGTCCTTACGGCCGTGCATGATGCTCTTGAGCGGCTTGCCGAGGCCGCTGGAGCCGGGGCCGTTGTAGGGAATCTGGTATTCCTTGCCGTTGAGTTCGACCGGCGTGTCCCGCGCCAGGATCTTGCGCACGATTTCGATATACTCACGGGTCCGCTGGAGGGGTTTGCCATAGGGCATGCCATGCCATCCCTCGACCACCTGCGGACCGGAAGGGCCGATGCCCAAAATGAAACGCCCGCCCGACATCGCATCGAGCGTCATTGCGGTCATCGCCGTCATCGCGGGTGTGCGCGCCGGCATCTGCATGATTCCGGTGCCCAGCTTGATTTTCCTGGTCTGAGCGGCGATCCAGGTGAGTGGGACGATAGCGTCCGAGCCGTAAGCTTCGGCCGTCCAGACCGAATCGAAGCCCGCATCCTCGGCTGCGTGGATCAAATCCATCGGCACGCCAGTGCCCGTATAGCCTGTCACCAATCCGAGTTTCATCGCCATGGTCCTCCCGCCCGGAACCGATGCTGCGTCCGGTGCCCTGCCAGTGAATAACAGCTCGCCGAAAATGAAAAGCCCCGCGGGACTCCCGCGGGGCTCCGAACCCGTCCTCGCGTACGCTTCAGGGGTTGGGTTGCGCCGCAGCCTTCGGCTCGACGCTTACCTGGCGTTTTTCGCCGCGCGGCTCGTACTTCACGATTCCATCGACACGCGCATAGATCGTGTAGTCGCGGCCCATACCGACGTTGCGGCCCGGGTGAATTCTGGTGCCAAGCTGGCGCACCAGAATGTTGCCGGCCTTGACGGTTTGCCCGTCGTAAATCTTGATACCGCGATGCTGCCCGGGGCTGTCACGGCCGTTGCGGGTCGAACCTTGTCCTTTTTTGTGCGCCACGGCTGGTCTCCTCTGGAGAAGAGCGGCAGAGTTGCCGCGAAGTCGAACGGCGGACCTACGCTCCCGCCGAGATCTCTTCGATCTTGAGTATCGTCAATTCCTGCCGATGACCGTGCTTGCGGCGATAGTTTTTGCGCCGTTTCTTCTTGAACACGATGATCTTGCTGCTGCGGGGCTGCTGAACGATCTTCGCGCGCACGGACGCGCCTGCCACCAGCGGAGTTCCGACCCTCGGGCTTTCGCCGCCGAGTGCCAATACTTCGGTGAGGGCGACTTCGGCGCCCACATCGCCAGGAATCCGCTCGACCGTGAGCTGGTCGCCCACGCCGACGCGGTACTGCTTTCCGCCCGTCTTTACGATCGCAAACATGGAAACACCGGAACCAAATTCAATATCGGAGGCCCACCAGCGTGTCAACGCCGCGCGCCTTGAGCTTGCGCAACCACCCTGCCAGCTCACATGGCGGCCGGCCCCGGCGTCGCGTCAGACGGGGACTTGAGTCGGGCAGGGCGGTTTCTTCAATCGAGACCCAAACGCTCACGGCCCTCGGGGGAGATCATCTGCGGATTCCAGGGTGGGTCCCACACCAGATCGACATCCGCTTCGGAGACGCCGGGCAAGCCCATCAGCTTTTGCCGCGCGTCGAACGCAATCGATGCGCCCATCCCGCAACCCTGCGCGGTCAGCGTCATCTTGACCTCGACCTTGTGGCTTCCATCGCCCTGCGGCTTGAGTTCCATGCCGTAGACGAGACCGAGATCGACGATGTTGACCGGGATTTCGGGATCGAAGCAGGTCTTCAGCTGTTCCCACACCATTGCCTCGAGGTCGCTGGCGGCACCGGTCCGCGCGAGGGCGGCATCTTCGGGCTTTTTGCCCAGCGCGTCGGCATCTTTTCCGGCGATGCGGAACAAACCGCCGTAGGCTGGCGCCTGAACCGTGAAGGTTCCGCCCAGCGATTGGGTTATGTAGACCTCGGTCCCCTTTTCGATGTTGGTCTTCGAGCCGGCGGGAATCTGGATTGCCTCGACTTCGCGCGAAACTTCGACTCGTTCCATGGCTGTGCCTCGACGATGTTGAGTGCAATTGTAGACCCTCGCCCCGAATCGCGCCACCCGGTGCGATTTTTCGGAAGCGGGGCGACGAGCCTACTGCGCCTGGCGCGGATGCAGGATGGAGGCGGTCCGGTTCTCCGCACCATCTCGAAAGCGGGCGAACAGATAGATCAGTGGACCCATGCTGCCCAGCAAGAGAGTCAAGAGCAGATACGGGAGAACCGTCGCACCACGTTGCGCAGCGTCGCGGACCATCCACACCGCGACCATCGTCAGCGCACACAGCAGGTCAATGAAAACCGCCACCGTCGCTGCATTGGCAAGCGCCGCGTGAACAAAGCCCGCCGTGCCAAAGGTGTAGAAGCAATACGCGTTGAGAGCCGCAAATCCAACCAGCACCAGCGCAAGACCAACCTGCTTTCGGTTCATGGGCTTTTCCTTTGGTTCGAGACCAAGCGCTTAATTTTCGATTCAGGAATGCGCCCGCAGTCGCATCTCTGCGCGAACATTCAATTGATGCCGGACCAGAACTCCTTGAGCAGCACTGTCAACAGGCGAGGATGCTCTTCTGGCCAGAATACTTTCGCGTTTGGAATGGTGGTCAGCTTGCGCAAACCGCCCAGATTGCTCTTAAACCACTCGATCGAGGCGGGAGCATCAAAGGCGGTATCTCCCTCGCCCCACAGAACCTGTGCGGGAATCCTTGACGCGCGGAGCGCCTGGGCTGCGGCAACCAACTGATCGCGATTGCGCTCGAACTGCGAAAAACCCTTCACCTGCTCGCGACGTGCTTCCGACTCTGCGAACGGAGTGAAATACATTTCAAGCGAGGCTTTGTTCAGGCTCTCCGGATATTCATATGCGGTGGCAAGCGCCGCGGCGGCCGAAGGATCGCGCACGATGTTCCCGAACAACTGCCCCACCACGCCGGTCTTCAGTCCGATGAAAAACTGCTGCAGCATCGCGTTGGGCCACAAGTCGTGGACTTCGCAGTTGGTGAGCGTGACCGAGCGTACGCGGTGCGGATGAAGCGCGAGCAAGACCTGGCCGACGCCGGCGCCCGTGTCGTTGGCGACCAGGTCGACCTGCCCGATCGAACGTGCATCCAGAAACGCGGCCAGCATGTTAGCCTGGGATTCGAAGGTGATGTCCTGTGACGCGGGAGTCTCGCTGTAGCCCACCCCCATCATGTCCGGCGCAACACAGGTGCGCACGGGCGAGAGTTCATCCAGGGCATGGCGCCATTGGTAGCCACACAGCGGAAACCCGTGAACGAACAGCGCGACCGGTCCGCTGCCGCGCTCGACGTATGCGATCCGGCCAAACCGGGTCTCGGCGAATTTTCGCAAGGACTGGAACTCAGACGCGTTCATTGCTAACCTCCATGGCGGACAGACCAATATAATACATACTGTCTGTATGTAACTGATCGAACGTATGTCAGTCAAGAGTCGTCAGGCCGAAAACTCGGCTGCCACTCGCGCCGCCCTGCTGAAAATTGCGCGCAGGTTCTTCGCCGAACGGGGCTACGCCGACACCGCAACCGAAGACATTGTGAGGCGCGCGCGAGTGACGCGCGGCGCCCTCTACCACCATTTCAAGGACAAGCAGGATCTGTTCAAGGCGGTCCTGCACGAGGAACAGCTCAAAGTTGCGGCCAGGTGTACCGAGGCCGCGGCCAAGGAATCGGATCCGTGGCGGGCCTTGATGACCGCAAACCAGGCTTTTCTGGAAGCGTGTCTCGATCCCGCGGTCCAGCAAATCGTCCTGATCGATGCCCCCGCCGTGCTCGGCGCGGAGGGCTTTCGCCAGTCCGATGAGAGCTATTACCTGGCGGGGATGAAGCTCGCGATCGAGGCATCCATCGCCGCCGGCATCATCGAAAAACAACCAGTCGAGCCTCTGGCCCATATGATTATGGGCGCCATGAACGAAGCCGCGCGGCTGATTGCGCACGCTCCCGACAAACAGCGCGCCCGGCGCGAGGTCAGCGAATCCGCCGATCGCATGTGGAACGGTCTGCGAGTCCGCGCCAGCCAATAGCCGGCCTTCGCGCCATCGACCACCCGGCCATGCAGTCGCGCTGCAGCTTGGTCAGCTTCTAAATCCTACTTGTCTTCGCGGGTGCAAAGATCACCCGAAAAACCAGCTCTCTTCTCCGCATTCCCATCGGGGTTGCGACTTGATAGTCGTTTTAGGCGGGTGAGGCTGGGTTGGCGGTGGAGACGGCGAGATTGGATATTGCGCGCGATCCGCGCGCGACCACCAAGGAGAAACTGTGCGCGTTTCTGGAGTCGCGGCCGGCGGGGGCCGATGCGCGCGAACTGGTAGGCCTGCTGCTTGCCGGCGCGGGCTCCGATCCGGAACTCGCGGCGCGGATCATCAACGCGCTGCTCGCTTCCGATCCCAACTTTGTTTTCGATACGGCGACCTCGCTCTGGTCGTTGCGCAGCTGCGCGGCGCTGCGGGTGCCGCTGAGCGAGGCGTCGTTCTGCGTCGTTGACCTGGAGACCACCGGCGGGCGGGCGGGCCCCGGCACCATCATCGAGATCGGCGCCTATCGGATGGTGGGGCGCAGAATGGTCGAGTCATTTGAGACGCTGGTGCGGCCGCAGGGGCCGATTCCGCGCTTCATCTGCGGGCTCACCTCCATAAGCAACGAGATGGTGGCCGCGGCGCCGCCGATCGAAAAGGTGTTGCCCGCGTTTCGCGACTTTCTGGGTCCCTCGGTGCTGGTCGCGCACAACGCCGCGTTCGATTTCTCATTTCTGAACTTCGAATTCCGTCGCATCTTCGGTATCGGATTGCGCAATCCGACCCTGTGTACCCTGCGCATGGCCCGACGCTTTGTGCCGTCGCTCAAGCGAAGACGCCTCGATCTGCTGGCGGAGCATTTCGGGTTGTCCACCGCCGGACGGCATCGCGGTCTCGGCGATGCGCGCATGGCGGCCGAAATTTTAAGTATCTTTCTGGAAATAGCGGAAAACATGGGAATTGGCCGGCTCGACCGCTTGCTCGATTTGCATGGCCGCGGCCCTTCCGGCCGCCGCATCGAGCGGCATGTTTCGCCCGAAGACGTCGCGGCACTGCCGCTGGCGCCCGGGGTTTACCTGATGCGCAATGCGCGCGGCGACCTGCTCTACGTCGGCAAGGCCCGCCGCCTGCGCGAGCGCGTCGGGTCGTATTTCACAGCGGCGGTTAACGCCAAGACGGCCGAGCTCATCAGCCACGTTTACACGATCGAGACACGGGTCACGCGATCGGCGCTGGAGGCCGGGTTGCTTGAGTCGGAACTGATTCGCGAACTCAAGCCACCATACAACCGAATGCTCAAGTCGGTGGCGCCGGCCCATTTCATCAAGCTGGACCTGAGCGACGAATTTCCACGGGTTGTGGTCGCGGCCCGCATCGGCGCACGTCCCGGGGTCAGGTACTTGGGTCCGTTCATCGGACGACGCAGCCTCGACCATTCCACGCGCACGCTGTCGAGAATTCTCGGTTTGCGGACCTGCTCGGGCAAACTTGCGCCGGATCCCGACTTTTCGCCTTGTCTGTACGGACAGATCGGCCATTGTTGCGCGCCTTGCAACGCGGGCATCAGCGCGGACGCGTATGGCGTCCGCGTCCGCCGCGCGCTGGCTTTTTTGCAAGGGCGCCCGGGCCGGCTGCTGGGCGACCTGGCAGCCGCTCGCGACAAGGCCGCATCCGCGCTGCGTTACGAGGAAGCGGCGCGTTTGCGCCGTGACCTGGAATCGCTGGTCACCCTGTCGCACCGCGCCTCGCGGCTGAGCCAGGTCATCACCGAGAACAACCTGGTCATCGTCACGGGTCGCGACGACGATTGCGCCGCGCACGTGGTGCTCTCGGGACGACTCGCCCTGACCCGGAAATTGGATTCGCCCGCTGCGGGCGCGGAAGTAAGAGCATTCGTTATCCAACACTTCGAGCGCTACCAGGCAAAGCCGGTCACGCGCGAGGAGCTGGAGCCGATGCAAATCGTCGCGCGTTGGCTTCGCGAACGTACGCCTGACGAGGGACGTCTCATCTACCTGAGCGGACCGGATCTCGAGACCTGGGCAATTGAAATGAGGGCAGAACAAGGCGCAGCTGCGACCGCATCGCCGGCGGAGTCAGCTCAGAACTAGAATCGAGGGCAGCCCCCTTTCGCCTCAACCCTTCAAATTCGCGCTTAACAATTGCAGGACCTGCTGCCACGCATCGCGGGCGGCTTCTGCGTTGTAGACGTCGGGACGGGTGTCATTGAAAAATCCGTGGGAGCATCCGGGGTAGAGCTTCACCTCGCCCTGCTTGCCAAATTCCCGCAGGGCCTTTTGCAACCGATCGACATCCGAACGATTAATCCATCCATCGTTGGTGTCGTACGCATAGAAAACCGGACAGGACAGCTCCCGGATCTTGGTGTCGGGCGGGATCTCCCCATAGAAGGGAGCCGCGGCCGAGAGTTCCTTGGATTCGCACGGCAACAGAAGGGCGTAGCTCCCGCCCATACAGAAGCCGATGATGCCCATCTTCGAGGATCGGGTCCGTTTCTGATTACGGATCCATGCGGCGGTAGTCTTGAGATCCTCGATTCCGTCGGCTTGCTTAAGACCACCCATCAGCTGGGCGGCGGTATTGGGGTCGTTGGCGACCTTGTGGCCCTGGCGGGAATAGAGATCGGGCGCCACGGCCAGGTATCCTTCGCGCGCCAACCGTCGTGCAACGTCCCGGATATGATCGTTCAGTCCCCACCATTCCTGCACGACGATGACCGCGGGCAGAGCCGCCGATCCATCCTGCGGTTCCGCGACATACGCGCTTAGCGTGCAGGCCTTGCCCGGAAAATCGACTTCGCGTTCCAGAATCCCCTCGTTGGCCATGGCTCGTTTCTCCCGGTTGGTCGAAAAATGCACACCCTCGACTGGCGATTACTCGGCGGCGGTCTCGGGCACGAAGCCGACGGTGCCGTTGCGCAATTTGATTTGCAGGTAATTGCCCGCCAATCCGACCACATGCACGTACTTCTTCTTGTGGACCTGGCCGACCACGTTGCTGGAGGTATCGGGGCTTTCGTAGACCGGCGAGTTCTTGGTGAGCAGGAAAACCTTGTTGAGCGGCTTGATCCTTGGCGAACCCGCCGCTTCGGCGGCCCCGCCCTCGCTTGAGCCGCCGTTGGCAGGCGTCGCGGAGGCTAGCTTGGGGTCGAGAATTCGCGCGGTGGAGAGTTCGGCATCAGCTTCCGCCTGGCGTCCCGGCTGGGTGCTCAGAAAGTTCGCGAGCGCCAGGTGCGCCTGGGCATTCTTGGGATCCAGTCCGATTGCGGTGCGGAACTGCGCTTCCGCGTCGGCGCCCCGCCCCTCGCGGCTGAGCACCTCGCCGAGTTGCAGATAGTAGTTGGCGTGGGAGGGATCGAGCGCGATTGCCGCGCGATATTGTTCTTCGGCTTGTCGCGTCTGCTGCTCGTCGAGATACAGATTGCCGAGCGCGACGTGTGCCGCCGGGTTACGCGGGTCGAGGTCGATGACCTTCATGTATTCCACTTGCGCCGGCTGTGGTTTGTGCTCGAAGGT
Source organism: Deltaproteobacteria bacterium (assembly GCA_019237115.1). Classification (GTDB taxonomy): domain Bacteria; phylum Desulfobacterota; class Binatia; order Binatales; family Binataceae; genus JAFAHS01. Next base: position 86,628 of record JAFAHS010000062.1, on the reverse strand, counting down.
GTAGAGGTTACCGAGCGCGACGTGAACCCGCGGATCATTGGGTGCGGATTTCGCCGCTTCCGAGTAATCGTGTTCGGCGTCCGCCAGCTTGTTTGACTGCCTTGCGGAGTCACCGGATGCGAGGTAGTCGTCAACCGATTCCCGGTGGCATCCGCTCACAAAAGAGCTTGCAAGGACCAGCGCCACGGCGGGGACAAGCAGCGGTGAGATTCGGCCGATTGTGGGCATCGGGTCCCCCGGATGAAGAAGGTTCGCAGGCCGCGGCTGACGCGCCCTGGCTCACCCCTATCTTGGCTTGGCTCCAAACCGTGTCAAGCAAAATATCAACCGCCGTTGTGTTTGCTCGTGGGTCGGCGTCATCGCATCGGTTGGCTAGGCCTATTCGGTACGTTATAAAGTGACGCCGTGCGTGCAATTCTCATCGCCGCGAAGGAACTCGCGTTTGCCAAGAATCGGCTGGCCTCGGTGCTGCCGCCGGCCGAGCGAAGAATACTGGCAGAGGCGATGTTTCGTGACGTGCTCGCGGCCGCGCTTTCCGCGCGCAGCGCGGATTGCGTGGCGGTGGTCACTTCGGACCGCGGCTTGCTATGCCTCGCGCGCGAAGGTGGCGGATTGGCAATCGATGAGCAGACTCCGCGCGGCCTGAATGTGGCGGTGGCACTTGCCACCGAACGACTGGTGGCCAAGGGCGCCGTCACCGTGTGCACGGTGCTTTCCGACATTCCGGCCGTCACCAGCAGCGATATAGACGAAGTCTTCGACGCGGTGCCTGCGGGGCGCGGGGCCGTGATGGTACCCTCGCGGGATTTCAGCGGTACCAATGTGATCGCGCGCTCGCCCGCCGATGTCATACCTACACAATTCGGCAGATTCAGCCTGGTACGTCATCTCGATGATTGCCGGAGCCGAAACCTCGCCTGCCGGGTGTTGCGCCTGGCCCGTCCGGCGCTCGATCTCGATGTACCGCAGGACCTCTACGAATTCGTGCGTGCATCGTCCACCACTCACACCTTGAACCAGCTGGTTCGCCTCGGTATCGCACACCACTGAGACTCGGTTCCGCAGGCCAATGCCGATAGTCGAATCAATCGAGCGCGTGGGCGCGTTTATTCTCGATGGTATCGTCGCGCTGGGAAACTTCGTCCAGTTTCTGTTTCGATCCGTCCTCTACGCGCTGCTACCGCCGTACAAACCGCGGCTGACCTTGCGTCAGATCAGGATTATCGGCGCCGAGTCGCTGATGCTGATTGTGCTTATCGCAACCTTCACCGGAATGGTGCTCGGGTTGCAGGGTTACCACACCCTCCATCTGTTTGGTGCGGAAGACTCGCTCGGGACGCTGGTGGGACTGGCGCTGGTGCGCGAGTTGGGGCCGGTTCTCGCCGCCTTGATGATCGCCGCGCGCGCGGGCTCGGCGATGGCGGCGGAACTCGGTTCCATGCAGGCGAGCGAACAGATCGACGCGCTCACGGTGATGGCGATAAATCCCTTGCAATACCTGGTATCGCCTCGCATGATCGCCGGCGTCGTCAGTTTCCCGATTCTCACGGTCACCTTTAACGTCATAGGGATTTGGGCGGGGTACGCGGTTGGGTGCGGCCTGCTCGGCGCATCAAGTGGGGCCTACTTCAACAACCTCGCGTCCAACATGACTCGCCACGACATCGCACTGACTCTCTATAAGGCGCTGGTATTTGGCGTAGTGGTAATGTCGGTATGTTGCTACAAAGGCTATCACGCAAAGCGGATGGCCACCGGCGTCAGTCGCGCTACCACCGAGGCGGTCGTCCTATCGAGCGTGCTGGTTCTGGCGTGGGACTATTTCATGGGCTCGATTCTCTTGTAGCATGGGCAAGTTGCGATGAGTTTCGAGAGCAACGGCACGACCACCGCGAAGGCAATCGAGGTCCGTGGACTCAAGCACCGCTTCGGTCGCCAGCAGGTTCTCGATGGTGTGGACCTGACGGTTCCGACCGGTACTATTACGACCATCGTCGGTCCCAGCGGATGCGGCAAAACCGTATTCCTGAAGCATTTGAACCTGTTGCTGCGTCCCGACTCGGGCTCGATAACCATAGATGGCGTCGAGATCACGAAGCTGCGCAACCGGGGTCTCGACGCGGTGCGCGAGAAGTTCGGGATGTTGTTTCAGGCCGGAGCGCTGTTCGATTCGATGAGCGTATTTGACAACGTATCGTTCCCGCTCGTCGAGAAGACCGATCTTGCGCCCGAACAGATTAATCGGCGGGTGCACCAGACGCTGGCTGCGGTCGGTCTGGAGGGAATCGAGGGCAAGTTCCCGTCCGAGTTGAGCGGCGGGATGCAGAAGCGCGCGGCCTTGGCGCGGGCGCTGGTGACCCAGCCGAAAATCCTGATGCTCGATGAACCGACCACCGGACTCGATCCCACTCGCACCGGATCGATCCACCGCCTGGTGCGCAAAACCCAGCAGGAGTTCGGCCTGACCGCGGTGGTGGTGAGCCATGATGTGCCGGAAGTCTTTTCGATCTCGGATCGCGTTGCGTTCATGCATCGGGGAAAGATGAAGGTGGTGGGGACGGTCGACGAGGTGATGGCTTCGGGCGATGAGGATTTCAAGCAGTTTTTGGCAGGTAGAGCCGGGGGTGACGATGTGGAGAACAATCAGGTGAGTTCCTGAACATGTACGCAAGTCGCACGACACAATTTATCGTTGGTCTTTTCGCCCTGCTGGGCATAGTGGCGCTGGCAGTTCTCTCGTTTAAGCTGGGAAATATCTCGATCCTGCCGGCGCCGAGTTACGAGCTATATGCAAACTTCGACAATATCGGCGGTCTGAAGCCCGGCGATGAAGTGGATATCGCAGGAGTGCAAATCGGCAAGGTTCTGAGCGAAACTCTGGTCGGCAATGAGGCGCATGTCACGATGCAGATACACTCGGGCGTGCCCATCGACGACGAGGCGATCGCTTCGATACGAAGCACCGGCATCATCGGTGGCAAATACATATCGATTCAGCTCGGGCCAAGTACAAAAATCTTAACCAGCGGAGGCCGAATCATGCAGACCGAGTCCGCGTTCAGCATCGAGAACGCGGTCGGCCAGCTGATCAACAACGTTGGTACCAAACCCGACGACCAAAACCACACCGGTGCGAGCGGCGGCAACCCGGGAAGCCAGCAATCCCCACCGAACAATCCGCCAAAGAAGTGACGTCATGCGAAGCTCAAAAGCTCTTTTCAATGGTAATCGGCTGCAGAGCCTGGGAATGATTGCACTGGGCGCAATCCTGCTGGTCTCCGGTACTGCTCGGCTCGCAGCGGCGGCGGATGACCCGATGACTGTGGTAAAGACCACCGTCAACCAGGCGCTGACCGTCCTGCGCGACAAGCAGACTCCCACCGCGACCCGTCAGCAGAAATTGCGCGACATCGTGTCGGCGACGTTTGATTTCAATACCATGTCGAAATCGGCGATGGGGTACTACTGGAAGCAAATCACCCCTGATCAGCAGCAGGAATTCCAGAACGTGTTCATCACCTTTATCGAGAATTCCTATCTCGCCAAAATCAACGAATTCACCAGCGGCGAGGTCAAGTACCTGAGTGCGCAGAACGACGGCACGCAATATTCAATGGTCAAGACCAACGTGCTCATGGGGGGCAAGACTCCTATCGATCTCGACTTCCGGCTGCTCAACAAGGACGGTCGCTGGCAGATTTACGATGTGACCGTCGATGCCGTCAGCATCATTGCGAACTACCGCAATCAGTTTAACCGAATCATGGCAACCAAGGGTTACAGCACGCTCATTGCTGACCTTAAGAGCAAAGAGGCCTCGTTGGCAGCGTCAATGGGAACCTGACGGCTGCTTGCCCCAATCCGTGATCGTGCTAGCCTAACAACATTCGGGCGGACCGCTCGTCCTACAAGGAGCTTTGATTGGCGGAGATGAGCACGGAAGCGTTTATGAGAAAACACCGGAGCCGAATCGGCCGGCGGTTCGGGTCTCGCGCCATCGCGGCGGTTTCGTTGCTCGTCGCGCTAACCTTTGCGGCGAGGGCTTCGGCGCAGGACATCGCCCCACTGAGCAACAACCCGGTCGGCCAGGGCGCCGTGGTAGGGGCCGAGAAGCTGCCCCCCGGTGAGAGCCAGGCTGTGTATAGCGACCCGTTGGCTCCATTCAACGAGACGATGTTCAGCGTCAACCTCAAACTTGATGACTGGGTTTTGCGGCCGGTCGCGCACGGATACTCCTTCATAGCGCCGGAGCCGGTGCGCGAGCACGTCAGCAAGTTTTTCGATAACGTCAACGTAATCCCTCGCTTCACCAACAGTCTGTTTCAACTGCATCTGCCTCAGGCCGGTACCGAGGTCGCTCGGTTCGGCATCAACAGCACGCTCGGTCTGGCCGGGTTTTTCGATCCCGCGGGGACCTGGTTCGGGCTGCAAGAACATCCAAACGATTTTGGTCTGACCCTGCGCTACTACGGGGTTCCTGCCGGGCCGTACCTGATGCTGCCTTTCATGGGCCCCTCGACGGTGACCGACACGGTTGGCAAGGCCGCTGACGCCTTCATGAACCCGCTTAGCTACCTCACCTATATGACCAACGTCTCCTGGTGGGTGCCATTTACCGCGAGCGCCGGCTGGCGTCTCGGCGAAGCGGTGAACTACCGCTCGCTGCACATGGATCAATTCGAAGAAGCCGACCGTTATGCAGTCGATCTGTACGGAGCGGTGCAGGATTTCTACCTGCAGACCCGCGAACACCAGGTTAGGGAACTGAGGCAGCGGTAAGCGGCCCGACGGCGACCGAAAATGTAATGGGCTGCCGGTGTCATCTCGCCGGCAGCCCATTCTGTCTCTGCGATACGTTGCGCTAGTCGTGGGTTGATTTCGCGGCTCCTCGGCCGGTCTTCCCCTTATCCTTCGAGTCCGGGTCACCACTTTTGTCTTCACTCGTCATGCACCCGGGTCCGTGGGGATGGTGGCAAGTAAGTCCCGGCGTCGAGGTCCGGGAGCCTTCAATTTGCGAGCGGTTGTAATCGCCGGCGGGAGATCGGTCATATGCGCTGCTTGAGGTTCCGGTCCGGATCGATTTCGAGGTCCAGGCGGCGAATCCAGGCACCACCGGACCTTTGAAGCGGGGTTAGTTAACGTGTTCCCAGGCGTGGTAGGAGCTGCGCACCAGTGGGCCCGACTCGACGTGCCGGAAACCCAGCTCCATACCGGCCCGCTTCAGATCGGCGAATTCCTGCGGGTTCACATAACGTTCGACGGGGAGGTGTTCCTTCGAGGGGCGGAGATACTGGCCGAGGGTCAGTATGTCGCACTCGATTTCACGCAAGTCGCGCATCACCTCGAGCAATTCGTCGCGTCCCTCGCCCAGGCCGAGCATGACTCCGGTTTTGGTGAGGAGGTTTCGTTGGCGCGATCGCGCGCCCTCTTTGGCGTGGCGTAAGACGTCCAGGGAACGGCGGTACTGCCCGCCCGGCCGTGCCTTGCGATACAGGCTCGGCACCGTCTCCACGTTATGGTTGTAGATGTCGACGGGAGACTCCACGACCGTTTCGACGCTGGCGAGCGATCCCTGGAAATCCGGGACCAGAACCTCGACGCGGGTTGCGGGCAGCGCCTGTTTGATCGCGCGCGCGGTCGCCGCGAAATGCGCCGCTCCACCATCGGGCAGATCATCGCGATCCACCGAGGTCACGACCACGTGCTGGAGACCAAGTCTCGCGACCGCCTCGGCGATGCGTCGGGGCTCATCCGGATCGAGCGGGCGGACCTTGCCATGGGCCACGGCACAGTAGGGGCAATTGCGCGTGCAGACATCGCCCATGAGCATGAAGGTGGCGGTGTGATGCGAGAAACATTCACCGATATTCGGACAGCAGGCCTCCTGGCAGACGCTGTGGAGTTTCAGTTCGCCGAGGATGGCGCGGGTCCGGAAATACTCGGGCGAGACCGGCGCGCGAACTTTGATCCAGTCGGGATGTTTCCGCTCAACCATTGCTGCTAGCCGCGCGCTTCGCCGGCGGGAGGTTCGGCACTCGTCGGTTGCAGGTCCGCCCAGCTCCAGATTCCGTCACCGCCCGGGTAAGTCAGCTTCGGGTAGTCAAAAATCCTGCGGAAGTTCTCGCACAGACTGTTGGTGAATTCGGCCACGCCGAGATCTTTGAGTCCCAGTCGCGCGAGCGAAGTCATCTGACATCCCTCGATTCCGCACGGGATGATCGAATCGAAATAAGACAAATCCGTGGTCAGGTTGAGCGCGAGCCCGTGATACGTGACCCAGCGGCGAATACCCACGCCAATCGACGCGATCTTGCGGGCTCCGATCCAGACTCCGGTGAGCCGCTCGCGGCGCGCGGCGCAAACGCCATGCTGTGCCAGCGCCTCGATCAAGACTTGCTCCAGTTGACGCAAATAGCGGCCCACGTCCCGCGCCGGCCCTTCTAGTTTCAGGATCGGATAGGCGACTATCTGCCCGGGCCCGTGATAGGTGACCTGACCCCCGCGCGAGACCCGGATGACCGGGACCCCGGGATGCGGAGCCAGGATGAACTTCTCGTCCGCGCCGCGGCCGAGCGTGTAGACGTGCGGATGTTCGAGGACCAGGAGCGTGTCGCCTATCCGGTCGTCCAGCCGCGCCGCGACCAGCGCTTGCTGGAGGGCGTGCGCGCGCTGGTATTCGACCGTTCCCAGCTCGACTATCGCAAGGTGCTCTCGCATGTTTGACCGGTGAACTGCTCGGCAGTGATTGTCGTGGAACCGCCGAGCCGGTTCAGTAATTTATTGCCTCACCCTCCGCGGCCAGCGCCGCTTCCATAATGGCCTCTGACATCGTCGGATGTGGATGTACGGTATGCCCGAACTCGGCGGTGGTCGCTTCCAGGGTTTTGCCGAGCACCACCTCCGAAATCAGGTCGGTCGCGTGGTTGCCGATTATCTGGCATCCGATGACTTCGCTGTACTCTTCGGAGACCACCAGTTTGACGAACCCGTCGGGGTGACCGATCGCGACCGCCTTGCCAATCGCCCGGAACGGAATCTTGCCGACCTTTACCTCGATCCCGCGCGCCTTCGCTTCCGCCTCGCTAAGCCCGACCGTGGCGACTTCCGGCTCGCAGTAGATGCATCCCGCGATCGACAGCAAATCGAACCCGGGCTGACGGACTCCCGCCATGATTTCAACGGCGGCGACCCCCTCACCCGAGGCCTTGTGCGCGAGCAGGGGAGGCCGCCCGACATCCCCGATCGCATAGATGCTCGGGCAAGTAGTACGGAATGCGTCATCGATTTTGATGAATCCTCCCCGCTCCCGCTCCACGCCGACCTTCTCCAGTCCGAGCTTTGCGCTGAGCGGCGTGCGTCCCACCGCCACCAGCACGGCCTCGGCCTCGACCGACTTCTCCGCGCCCGCGGCATCAACCGTGACGCGCCAGATATCGCCGTCACGCGCCATCGACTTGTAGCCGTGACCGAGCAGCACGATAACCCCGCGCTTGACGAACGCGCGGCGCAGCTCTTCGGCTATTTCCGCATCGAACCCGGGCAGCACCTGATTTTCCAGCTCGACGATCGTCACCTTGGCGCCAAACGCCTGGTAGAAGTAGCCAAACTCGAGCCCGATGGCGCCGGCGCCGATGATCGCAACGCTGGCGGGCAGCGAGTCATGCACCAGCGCTTCCTTGCTGGTCATCACGCCGTCGCCGATCTGCATGCCCGGAAACAATCGTTCACCGGAGCCCGCCGCGAGCAGGATGCGCTCGCCCTCGAGCTGTTTTGCTTCGGGGGCCGGCTTGCCATCCACCGCCTGCAGAGCAACCGTGTTCGGTCCGACCACCGCGCCATTGGCTTCGTATAAATCGATGTTATTTTTTCTCAGCAGGAAGCGAACCCCGCGCGATAGCTTGTCGGCGGCAGCCCGCGAGCGGGCGATCACTTTCTTGAAGTCAAAGCGGATTTCGCCCACTTCGATTCCGTGCTCCCGGCTGGCGCCGCGAATCGTCTCCATCGCCTCGGCGGAATTCAGCAAGGCCTTCGACGGGATGCAGCCCCAGTTAAGACACACCCCGCCCGGGCGATCGCGCTCGACCACCGCGACTTTCATTTTCAACTGGCTGGCACGAATCGCGGCAACGTAGCCACCGGGTCCGGAGCCGATTACCACCAGGTCGTAGCGGGGGTTTGCCAAGCTGAGATCCTTTCGGGCGTGCGTTGATGGTGCACGCGGGTCACACCATCATTCTAGCATCGCTCACAGTAGCAGGCTGGCCGGATTTTCCAGGAAGCGCTTCAATTCCTGGAGGAACCGACCCGCGACCACCCCGTCGATGATCCGATGGTCGCACGACATCGTCGCCATCATGGTCTTTCCAACCGCCAGCGCTCCGCCGCGCACCACGGGGCGATCCTTGATTGCACTCGCGGCCAGGATGGCCGCCTGCGGCGGGACAATCACGGCGGCGAAGTGTTCGATGCCAAGCATGCCCATGTTGGAAATCGTGAAGGTCGCACCCGACAACTCGTCGGCGGTGAATCCGCCGCGCCCGGCTTTTGCTACCAGCCGATGCGCGACCTTGGCGATTTCGATCAGCGAGAGCTGCTCGCATCCGCGGACGACCGGGACCACCAGGCCATCTTCCACCGCCACCGCGACGCCGATGTTGATATTCGGGTGAATCGTGATGCCGTCGTTCTCAAAGGACGCATTGATCCGCGGATAGCGGGCCAGCGCCAGAGCGAGGGCCTTTACGATTATGTCGTTGTAAGTAATGTCCTCTTCAATCAGTTCGGCCTGCGCGAGCGAGGTCTTGAGTCTGACCGCTTCCTCCATGTCGATTTCCATCGTCACGTAGAAGTGTGGAATCTCGCGCTTGGATGCAGCCATCCGATTCGCGATGGTCTTGCGCATTCTGGACAGATCTTCGTGCGACCCCGGCGCACCCTCGCGTGGCGACACGATGCGCCGGAAGCGGAAGAGCTGCTGTTCGCGTAGAAAGTTGTCGATATCGCGTTTGGTGATGCGACCCTCCGGGCCGGTGCCGTGTACGGCGGCAAGGTCGACTCCGGCTTCCTCGGCGGCGCGCCGTGCCAGCGGCGAGGCGCGAAATTTGTGTCCATCCGCGGACGGTTCGACCCGATCCGCCAAAGTGGCGGCGGGAGCCCGCGGAGGCATCGGTATGGCGGTGGGCGCGGCGGAGCGCCGGGAACTCATCGCCGGATGCACCTCCTCGCGGGTGTCCCCGTCCGCGGCCGAAGGCGGCGGCGGGCTGGGTGCGGCTGGAATGTCTTTTCGGGTCTTCGGTCGAATCGGAATTGGGGCGCTTTTCTTTTCCACCGGTTTCGACTTGACCTCGGCACTGGGTCCATTGGTGGGCTCCGCAGCGGCAGCAGGCCGGGTGGCGTCACCGGCGCCGCGCATGGTCGCGATCACCGCTCCGACCGCGGCGCTCTCGCCTTCCTTGAGCTTGATCTGATCGAGGATGCCTTCCGCAAACGACTCCAGCACCATGTCGGCCTTGTCGGTTTCGACTTCCGCGATTGGTTCGCCGTGGCGGATGGGGTCGCCGGGATGCTTAAGCCAGCGGATAATCTTGCCTTCTTCCATCGTATCGGAGAGCTTGGGCATTACAATTTCGTTGCTCATGGCTGGCTCATTGCGACTGCGGGGCCGATCGCTGCGGTGCGCTACATCATTTCCTCGGCAGCCTTAACTATGTCGCCGGAGCTCGGCAGGACCGCGTGCTCGAGCTTGGCGTTGTAGGGCATCGGAGTGTCGAGCGAAGCGACCCGTCCCACCGGGGCGTCGAGATGATCGAAGGCGGCCTCGTAGATCTGCGACGCGATCTCGGCGCCGGCGCCGCCGGTGCGCCATCCTTCGTAGGCGATGATCACTTTCCCGGTCTTGCGGGCCGAGGTGATAACGGTTTCCAGATCGAGCGGACTCAGGGTTCGCAGGTCGATAACCTCGGGGTCGATGCCGCCCTCCTCGAGTGCTTCGGCCGCCGCCAGCGCATCGTACACGCACTTGGAGTAGGCGACGATGGTGAGGTCCTTGCCTTCGCGCAACACCGCGGCCTTTCCAAACGGTACGAGAAAGTCCTCGTCGTCGGGAACCTCGCCTTTGATTCCGTAGAGCGATTCGTGCTCCAGAAACATCACCGGATCGTCTGCGCGAATCGCCGTTTTCAGCAGGCCCTTGGCGTCCGCCGGAGTGGCCGGAATCGCCACGCGCAGTCCCGGGCAATGCAGAAAGTACGCCTCCAGGCTCTGGCTGTGCTGGGCGCCGAGTTGATGGCCGCCGCCTTGCGGCGCCCGTATCACCAGCGGCACCTTGGCCTTGCCGCCGAACATGTAATGGATCTTGGCCGCGTGGTTGACGATCTGATCCATCGCGAGCAGGCCGAAATTTATGGTCATCAACTCGACCACCGGCTTGAGCCCGCCCATCGCGGCGCCAACCCCCGCGCCGACTATGGCGAGTTCTGAAATCGGAGTGTCCCGCACGCGTTTCTCGCCGTACACCGCCAGCAGCCCGTCGGTGACCTTGAAGGCCCCGCCAAAGTAGCCGACTTCCTCGCCCATGATGAACACCCGCTCGTCGCGGTCGAGTTCCTCACGCAGCGCCATGTTGAGAGCTTCGCGATAGCTGATTTTCGCCATTGGAAAAGTCCGCTCAGGAACCCGCGTAGATGCCTTTGCCCAATTCGTCGACCGAAGGCTCGGGACTTTCGTCCGCGAACTTCACCGCTTCCTCGATCTCGCGGGCCACCGCGGCGTCAATGTCGCCCAGGCGCGCCTCCGCGACGTGGCGTTCGCCGAGCATCCGGCGGCGGAGATTCTTGATCGGATCCCGCTCCTGCCAGATGCGTTCCTCGCGCTTGGAGCGGTACTCGGCCGGATCCGACATCGAGTGGCCGCGGAATCGATAGGTGACGGCTTCAATCAGTGAAGGTCCGTCGCCCTCGCGGGCGCGGGCGACCGCCTCCATGGTGGCGCCGTAAACTTCCAGCACATCCATTCCGTCGACCCGCACGCCGGGCATCTTGTACGGTTCCGCGAAGCGGTACAGCTCTTCCTGGCAGATGGCGTTCTGTACCATGGTGCCCATGCCATAAAAGTTGTTCTCGCAGACGAACACGACCGGCAGCTTCCACAGCGATGCCATGTTGAGCGATTCGTGGAACGCGCCCTGCGGCAACGCGCCGTCACCGAAGAAGCAGCACACCACCTCCGGGCCCTCGTTGTACTGCACCGACAGCCCGAGCCCGGTTGCGATGGGCAGTCCGCCGCCGACGATGGCGTAGCCGCCCATGAAGCGGAGATCGGGGTCGAACAGGTGCATCGAGCCGCCCCGTCCCTTGGAGATGCCGGTTACCCTGCCGAACAGCTCGGCCATGACGAGCTTGGGGTCGGCACCCTTGGCCAGGCAATGTCCGTGCTCGCGGTAGGTGGAGAGGACGTAGTCCTTGTCGTAAAGCGCGTAAATCGCACCGACCGCCACCGCCTCTTCGCCCGCGTACAGGTGGCAGAAGCCGGTGATCTTGCCGCGCGCGTACATCTCGGCGGTTTTCTCCTCGAACTGACGGATCAGCACCATCCGTCGGTAGAGTTCGAGCAGCTGCGTCTCCTGGAGGGTGAGCAGCGCGCGCTGGGCGGTATGCTTATCGCGTTCTAGCGCCATAAAAAAACCCTCGACCCCACGCTAGATGATTAACTGCAATCGATCAAGAAACCGTCAATCAACATTTATACAGTTAAAGTCAAGTAGCATACAGTCAGCCAATCAGATCAAGCTTCAGTTGCGTGGCGAGCGCGACCGGGGCGAACGAACGGCGATGGATCGGCGAAGGCCCGAGCTGTTCGAGGAGCTGAAAGTGATCCGCCGTACAGTAGCCCTTGTGTTGGGCGAAGCCGTAGCCGGGGTACTGTTCATCATAAGCGTTCATGATTCGGTCGCGGGTCACCTTGGCAAGAATCGAGGCGGCGGCGATGCAGAAACTCTTGCGATCCCCACCGACGATATGGGTCTGCGGGATGGCAAGGCCCGGAACCCTGCGGCCGTCGATCAACACGTGTTGCGGCGCCCGCTCAAGGGCGCCGAGCGCGCGCTCGATGGCACGCATGGTTGCCCAATAGATGTTGAGGCGGTCGATCTCCTCGACCTCCGCAAGGCCGATGCCGAAGGTAAGCGCGCGGTCGCGGATCTGGGCGTGCAGTTCCTCGCGCTTCTCGGCCAGCAGTTGCTTGGAATCGTGTACGCCCCTGATGAAGGTCTCCGGGCGAAACACCACCGCGGCGGCGACCACCGGACCCGCCATCGGCCCGACCCCCGCCTCGTCGACCCCGGCCACCGTCTCGATGCCGGTACGCCAGAGTTTGCGTTCGTGGCGCAGGTCGGGATGACGGGTCATGGTCAGGCGAGCCTCTTGAGACGCGCCTGACGGACGGTCTCGGCAATCTGGCCCGGCTTGGCAACGTGGCTTAGATGAACCATGAAGTCAGCGCTCGCCGCGGACGCGATGGTTACATCCCCGAGCCCGAGCATCCGCTGCAGGAGGCGTTGCGATACTTCGACCGAGCGGATGTCGGCGAGTTCCATCTCCCGGCGATTGGTCGCGAGTACCCCGCGCCGCTCGATTATCCGGTCCGAGGTCACGCTCCAATCCACCGAACGGTTTGCCACCAATCCGCTCACGAAAATCACCACTCCCAGGGCCATCAGCGCGAACGCGATGTGCCACAGATTGTGCTGAACGTACAAGGTTCGTCCGCCGAACGCGGTGACCAGCAAACCGACCACGAAGAAGTTGGCGCAGTACCACAGCGACGGGCGCACTTTAAGGAGGACGTATTCGCGGATCGCCGCCGGCTTTGGCGCGAACAACCGGGTGCCGCAGCGCGAGCAAAACATCGCGCCCTGGGCCGAGTCAAAGCCGCACTGGGGGCATCGCATCGCGCCGCCCTGCCACCTCACCTCGCTCCATCACTGTGCGATTATCGGGAGCCGGCCTGCAATCGTCAAATCGCCGGCGCGAGGTTACCCACTGCCGCGCACCGGAGCGGACACTTTCGCTGAACCGTTAGAGGCGGACATTTTTGCTGAACCAATACAGGCTTCGGGGAGCCGCCTTTACTCCTCGAGGACCCTCTGCTAACTTGGGCGGCTAACAAAGGAAGATAGGGAAAAGTAAGAGCTCCTGATGCCCCTTTCTGTCGCCCGCAAACGGGAAATAGTCCAAGCCAACGCTCGCAACGCCAACGACAGCGGATCACCTGAAGTACAGGTCGCGCTGCTGTCAGCGCGCATCGAGCAGCTCACCTCGCATCTGAGCACGCACGCGAAAGATCATCATTCGCGTCGCGGCCTGCTCAAGCTGGTAGGCCAGCGCCGCCGGCTGCTGGACTATCTGCATTCCCGCGACTTTGCCCGTTACAAAGGGCTGATCGAAAAGCTCGGTATCCGGAGATAGGCCGCAATTCATTCAAGGCCGCGTCGCCCAACAATTGACAGCGGCAGACGCGGACCCGAGCCGGTCGCTCGACCGGTCCTCGGGTGCACCATCCGAGGTGCCCGGCGGAAGTAAAAGCTCCGCAGTCGTCCCGCGGCCCAGTTCCTCCCTCAGGTGTCACAACCATGTCTCGAAAACTCGAAATTGATCTCGCCGGGCGACGTTTGTCGCTCGAAACCGGTCGGCTCGCCAAGCAGGCGCACGGCTCGGTGCTCGCCCAGTACGGAGAAACGGTGGTGCTTGCCACCGTTACCTCGGCTTATGAAGGCCGCGACAAAGTCGACTTCCTGCCCTTGACGGTCGACTATGTTGAAAAGACTTTCGCGGCCGGCAAAATTCCCGGCGGATTTTTCAAGCGCGAGGGGCGCGCCTCGGAGAAGGAAGTTCTCACCTCCCGGTTGATCGATCGCGCGCTGCGCCCCTTGTTCCCCAAGGGCTACGATCGGGAAACCCAGATCATGGTCACCGTGCTGTCCGCCGATCGGGACAACGATACCGATGCGCTCTCGCTGATCGCGGCGTCGGCTGCCCTGCAAGTCTCCGACGTGCCGCACAACGGTCCCGTGGCGGCGCTGCGGATGGGGCGGATTGATGGCAAGCTCGCCGTGAGCCCGACGCTCGGAAACCTCGAGAACAGCGACATCTCGCTGATGGTCGCGGCCAAGCCCGATTCGATCGTGATGCTCGAAGGCGGTGCCGAGGTCGTCGACGAGGACACCCTGGTCGAGGCGCTGTTCACCGCACACGAGGCCATGCAACCCCTGTTCGAGATGCAGGAAGAGCTGCGCAACCTCGCGGGCAAGCCCAAGCGTGAATTCACCCAGAAGAGCCTCGACCCGGAGCTGCTCGCGGCGGTCAAGCAGCAGATCGGCGTTGGCATCGAGCGGGCGCTCTCCATAGCGAGCAAGAAGGAGCGCAACACGGCGCTCTACTCGCTAACCGACCAGGCCGTTGCGGAGTTGGGCGAACGATTCGCCGAGCGCAGCGGGGAGCTGGCGGAGGCCTGTGACAAGCTGGTGCGCGAACGGGTCCGTACCGAAATTCTCGACAAGGGCCGGCGCATCGATGATCGCAAGCCCACCGACATCCGCCCGTTGAGCGCGGAAGTGCAAGTGCTGCCGCGCACGCATGGTTCGGCGGTGTTCAGTCGCGGCGAGACCCAGGTGCTCGCGACCGCAACCCTGGGTACCGGCTCGGACGAGCAGAAGATCGACGCGCTGCTGGGCGAGCGCTTCAAGAAATTCATGCTGCACTACAACTTCCCGCCGTTTTCCACCGGGGAGGTTAAATTTCTGCGCGCTCCCTCGCGGCGCGAAATCGGTCACGGGGCGCTGGCGGAGCGCGCGCTCACCCCGGTGCTGCCGGAGGAGGCGGATTTTCCGTACACGATCCGGGTGGTGTCCGAGGTGCTCGAATCAAATGGCAGCTCCTCGATGGCGACCGTGTGCGGCGGAACCCTCGCGCTGATGGACGCCGGCGTGCCGATCAAGGCGCCGGTGGCGGGCATCGCGATGGGACTGGTCAAGGAAGGGGACAAGGTCGCGGTCCTCACCGACATCCTCGGCGACGAGGACCATCTCGGCGACATGGACTTCAAGGTCGCCGGCACGGCCAGCGGCGTGACCGCCATCCAGATGGACAACAAGGCCGGCGGGATTACCCGCGAGATCCTGCGCCAGGCGCTTTACCAGGCGCGCGACGCCCGTCTGTTCATCCTGTCGGTCATGGAGAAGGCGCTCGCGACCCCGCGCAAGGACATCTCGGCTTACGCGCCGCGCATCGTCACCATTCACATCAAGCCCGACAAGATTCGCGAGGTGATCGGCCCGGGAGGCAAGGTGATTCGCGGGTTGGTCGAGGAAACCGGCGCCAAGATCGATATCGAGGACGACGGCACCGTGCTCATCGCATCGGCCGATGGCCCCTCGCTGGAAAAGGCGATCGCGGCAATCCAGGCTATCTGTGCCGAGCCCGAGGTCGGCAAGATCTACCACGGCAGGGTGCGCAAGGTGGTCGAGTTCGGAGCGTTCGTCGAAATCATGCCGGGCACCGACGGCTTGCTCCACATCTCGCAGCTTTCCGAAGAGCGGGTGCGCCGGGTCGAGGACGTGGTACATGAAGGTGATGAAGTCGACGTCAAGGTTCTCGACGTGGATCGCAGCGGCAAGATCCGGCTCTCGCTGCGCGAGGCCAAGCAGGACCTGGCGCGGGCCAAGTAGTCCGCGGTGGCAGGTCATCCGATGATTTCCAGTTCCAGCCTCAGCAATGGCCTCCGGGTTCTGACCGAGTCCATGCCGCACGTGCTCTCGACCACCATCGGGATCTGGGTCGAGAACGGGTCGCGCTACGAAGAACCCGCCGACAATGGGGTGAGCCACTTTATCGAGCACCTGTTGTTCAAGGGCACCCGCAAGCGCACCGCCGCGCAAATCGCCGAAGAGATGGACGCAGTCGGCGGCGTGCTGAACGCGTTTACCGGGAAGGAGTACACCTGCTACTACGCCAAGGTGCTCGGTCAGCATCTGCCGATGACCACCGAACTGCTCGCCGACATTTTTCTGCACTCGCTGTTTGCCGCGGAGGAAATCGATCGCGAGCGCCAGGTGGTCCTGCAGGAAATCTCGCAGGCCGAAGACACGCCCGACGACTTCATCCACGACCTGTTCACCCTCAACTTCTGGCGTGGGCATCCGCTGGCGTTGCCGATCTTCGGTTCCGTCGAAACGGTAAACCGGATCAATCGCGAGCTGCTCGTGTCTTTCATGGGCGAGCGCTATCGCGCGGGCCGGATCTTCATCGCCGCGGCAGGGCAGGTCGATCACAATCAGCTGGTGCGCGACTGCCAGCGCCTGTTCGGCGAAATTCCCGGCGACGGGCGGGTCGAGAAAATTGCGCCACCCGCGGAAACCCCGATAGTGGTGAACCACGAGAAGCAGCTCGAGCAGATGCACATCTGCATCGGTGGCCCCGGCCTAAGCCAGGTCAGCGACCTGCGCTACGCCAGCTATGTGCTCAACACCGCCCTGGGCGGCGGGATGTCGTCACGCTTGTTCCAGGAAGTCCGCGAGAAGCGCGGCCGCGTCTACAGCATTTACTCATCGATGGCATCGTACGCGGACTGCGGCTACTCGCTGATCTACGCCGGAACCAATCCGGAGTGGCTCGACGAAGTTCTCGAAGTGACGCTCAGGGAAATTCGCAAGGTGGTGCGCGAGGGTCTCAGGCCCAATGAGTTGGCGCGCGCCAAGAGCCAGATCAAGGGCAACATGCTGCTCGGTCTGGAAGGGACCGAGACCCGGATGAACCGGCTTGCGCGCAACGAGATTTACTTTGCGCGCGAGGTCCCGCTCGAAGAACTGGCCCAGGGCATCGACAGCGTCACCGCGGATCAGATCGTCGAGCTGGCGAATTTTCTGTTCGAACCCGGCAAGATGGCGATGACCCTGCTCGGTGACCTGAAGGGCCGCCAGCTCGCCACCAGCGTCTTTTCCGCACTCGACTAGTAGCTGCTGGGCCCCGCTCGAAGCCCCCCGGACAGGGCCGGAGCCTCATGAAGGGGCGGGCAGGCTGGCGGGGGCATTTGTGGAATTCCAGCGCTGCTGCGCTCGCTTTGCCTCCCCCATTCCGCTTTGATCGGACCTGCTGGAGCAGTTCTCCCGAACATGAGCGTAGTCGTCAAATTCAAGCGTCTTCGCCAAAGCGCGCAGCTTCCCGTCTATCAAACCCGGCATGCCGCCGGGATGGACCTGGCGGCCGACTTGAGCGGCACCGTTTTCGTCGCTCCCAACGAGCGGCGTGCAATTCCGACCGGCCTGACGATCGAGATTCCTCCCGGCTATGAGGGACAGGTTCGACCCCGCAGCGGACGGGCGCTCAGTGAAGGCCTCACCATGATCAACTCACCGGGGACTATCGACGCGGACTATCGCGGTGAGGTGAAGGTCCTGATCGTGAACCTCGGCGACCGCACGATTGAAATTCATCCGGGCGATCGCATCGCGCAGCTCGTGATCGCGCCGGCGGTGCGGGCCGAAATTGAGGAAGTGCGCGAACTCGCCGGAAGTGGCCGCGGTCCGGGCGGTTTCGGGCACACCGGACGATGAGCGGAGTGAAACATCGTGACCCTCTATCTAGGCACCGGGTGATGGGCGATAATCCGGTTGTACTCAAACGATCTCGAGTTGCGGTGGCGTTCAAGTCGACCGATATCGATGCCGCTTTGATGGCGGTAAGCCCGATCGATGGGCGCTACCGCACGCGCACGCGCCCACTGGCGGAATATTTCAGCGAGTTCGCCCTGATCCGTTATCGCGTGCGGGTCGAAGTCGAGTGGTACTTGAGCCTCTCGGAAAATTCTCGTTTCGACGCGCTGGCGCGGCTGCCGGCGGCGACCCAGAAAAAGCTGCGCGCAATTTACGAGAGCTTCTCACTCGACGATGCCCGCCGGGTCAAGGAGCTCGAGTCCGAGACCAACCACGACGTGAAGGCGGTCGAGTATTTCCTCAAAGAACGCGTTGCGGCGGTGGACGGAAAATTGCCCATCGAGCTGGTACATTTCGGCTGTACCAGCGAGGACATCAACAATCTCGCCTACGCGCTCACCCTGAAGGAATTCTCCGAGCGAGAGCTGATTCCGCAGCTCGAGGAGAGCGTTGCGCGGGTTGCCGGCCTGGCCCATCGCTACCGCTCGCTGGCCATGCTGGCGCGCACCCACGGCCAGGAAGCCTCGCCGACCACGCTTGGTAAGGAACTGGCCATCTTTGCGGCGCGCCTGGATAGACAGCTTGCCCAGCTCCGTCGTCAGGAATACCTGGGCAAATGCAGCGGCGCGGTCGGCAACTTCAATGCTCATCAGTTCGCCGCACCCGAGGTCGATTGGATCGCGCATGCGCGGGCCTTCGTGGAGAGTCTGGGCCTGGTCTGGAACCCGCTGACCACGCAGATCGAAAGCCACGATTTCATGGCCGAGATGTTCGCGATCGTTGAGCGCATCGACAACATACTGCTCGGTTTCTGCCGCGACATGTGGGCGTATATCTCGATCGGTTATTTCAGTCAGAAGGCGGTCAAGGGCGAGACCGGCTCTTCGGTGATGCCGCACAAGGTCAATCCGATCGATTTCGAGAACGCCGAGGGCAACTTCGGGACCGCATCGGCACTGCTGGGGCACCTGGCGGCGAAACTGCCCATCTCCCGCTGGCAGCGCGACTTGAGCGACTCTACCGCGCTGCGCGCGGTGGGGACCGCGTTTGGACACGTGGTGGTCGCGCTGGCGGCACTGGGCCGAGGCCTGGGCCGCGTCGAGGTCAACGAACCTCGAATCGCCGCGGACCTTGAGGACGAGGAGGCCTGGGAGGTGGTGGCGGAGGGCATTCAGACGCTGATGCGCGCCCATGGGCTGCCGCGGCCGTATGAGACTCTGAAGGAGTTGACCCGCGGCAGAAGAGTCGACCGTCGCGTGATCCAGGAGTTTGTCGAGGCTTTGCCGCTTGAAGACCGCGCCCGCGAAGCGCTCCGCAAGCTCTCTCCGCGCAGCTACGGGGGCCTCGCGGCGGCATTGGTGGAGCGTTACGCGCCCAAATCGGGAGGCTGATGGCGAGTTGAGGCACCCGGTTTGGCGCGCGCGCTGTGAATAGAAAAGGCGGGTTGTGGATAGTCGTCCGGACCGTTTCGTTGTCGGCCTCGAGGCAGTCAGATAGTTGAAGACCAAACGGAGATAACCAAAGTGGAATCCGCTCCGCAAAAACGTGAAATGTTCTACGAGGGCAAGGCCAAGAAGCTGTACACGACTTCGGACCCTGACCTCGTGATCCAGTACTTCAAGGACGATGCGACCGCGTTCAATGCCAAGAAGCGCGGGACCATCGAAGACAAGGGCGTGATGAACAACCGGATGTCGGAATTGTTCTTCACTCTGCTGGAACGCGCCGGGGTCAGGACCCATTTTGTGCGCCGCCTCGACGATCGCGAGATGCTGTGCAAACGGCTCGATATCGTTCCGGTCGAAACCGTGGTGCGGAATATCGTTGCGGGTTCCATGGCAAAGCGGCTCGGCCGCCAAGAGGGCGAGTCGCTCAAGCAGCCGGTGGTCGAGTACTACTACAAGTCCGACCCGCTCGATGATCCGCTGATCTACCCCGAACACGCGATCGAATTCGGGTGGGCGACTGCCTCCGAGATCGAGCAGATCAAGTCCCTGGCGCTTAGGGTCAACCAAGTCCTCAAGCGGTTCCTCGATGAGCGCGGCGTCCTGCTGGTCGACTTCAAGCTCGAGTTCGGTCGCCACAAGGGCGAGATCCTGCTCGGCGATGAGATCTGTCCCGACACCTGCCGCTTCTGGGACAAGCAGACCCGCCAAAAGCTGGACAAGGATCGCTTTCGCCGCGACCTGGGTGGGGTGGAGGAGGCTTACCACGAGATGCTGCGCCGGGTGGAGAGCTGAGGGTTGCGGCGCGGAGCAGATGAGTCGCGATGCTTGAGATAGCGCACCGCTCCTCCGGGCGTTTCCCGCTGGAGGCGGGGAGGAGGGTGCGCGCTTGCAGGTAAAGGTCTTCGTCACGCCGCGCAGGGGAATTCTCGATCCGCAGGGTCGCGCAGTCGAGCGTTCGCTGCAGAGCCTCGGCTTCAAGAGCGTTGCCGACGTCAAGATCGGCAAGTACATCGTGCTTGAGATCGGCGCCCAATCGACCGCCGAGGCGCGTGAGCAGGCGCACCAGATGTGCGAGCGGTTGCTCGCCAATCCGCTCATCGAGGACTACACCTTCGAGGTCGAAGGCGAATGAAGTGGGGCATAGTCAGGTTCCCCGGTTCGCTGGACGACAACGACGCGCTGTGGGCGCTTCGCGAGGTGATGGGCCAGGAAGCATCGATGCTGTGGCATAAGGACAGCTCGCTCAAGGGTGCGCAATGCGTGCTGTTGCCGGGCGGCTTCAGCTACGGCGATTACCTGCGCTGCGGCGCGATCGCGCGGTTTTCGCCGATCATGGACAGCGTCGGCAAATTCGCCGCCGAGGGCGGGCTGGTGGTGGGCACCTGCAACGGCTTCCAGGTGCTGTGCGAGGCTCACCTGCTGCCGGGCGCGCTGACGCGGAATCGCTCCCTGACGTTCATCTGCGAGCCGGTGCGGGTACGCGTCGAGAACGCCGGGACCCCGTTCACCCGCGCGCTGCGCCAGGGCGAGGTGCTCAAGCTGCCGATCAAGCACGGCGAGGGACTCTACGTGGCGCCCGCAGCCGAACTGCGCCAGATGGAAGAGCGCGGGCAGGTGCTCTTGCGCTACGTGGATGCCGCCGGACAGCCAAGCGACGCGGCAAATCCCAACGGTTCGCTGCACGCGATCGCAGGCGTGGCCAACCAACGATTCAACGTGTTCGGCCTCATGCCGCATCCGGAACACGCGGTCGAGCCGCTGCTCGGCGGTGAGGACGGCCTCAAGATTTTCCGCTCGATTATCGAGAGCGTCGGATGATCCCGGTTTCACTACCCGGCGAGCCGCGCGTGGATGGCGAGCAAGCCCGCCTGCACGGTCTCACTCCGGAGGAATTTCACAAGATCGAAAAAATGCTCGGCCGCATGCCCACCTACACCGAGCTGGGTGTGTTCTCGGTAATGTGGTCGGAACACTGCTCCTACAAATCATCGCGCAAGCACCTGCGCACGCTGCCCAGCCGCAGCGAGCTGGTAGTACAGGGTCCCGGCGAAAACGCCGGCGCCATCGATGTCGGCGACGGCTGGGTCGCGGCCTTCAAGATCGAAAGCCACAACCATCCGTCTTTCGTCGAACCCTACCAGGGCGCGGCAACCGGTGTGGGCGGAATCCTGCGCGACATTTTCACGATGGGCGCGCGGCCGATCGCCTCGATGGACTCGCTCAAGTTCGGGTCGTTCGACCATCCGCGCACCCGCTATCTGCTGGGCGGCGTGGTCGGCGGAATCGGCGGCTACGGCAATTGTGTTGGGGTCCCGACGGTCGCGGGCGAGGTGATGTTCGACCCGTCCTACAACGGCAACATCCTGGTCAATGCGTTCTGTCTCGGACTGGCGCGCCGCGGCGAGCTGCTGAGCGCGCGCGCGAGCGGGGTGGGCAACCCGGTTCTCTACGTCGGCTCCGCCACCGGGCGCGATGGAATTCACGGCGCATCGCTGCTCGCCTCGGCGGAGTTCGACGCGCAAAGCGAGTCCAAGCGCCCCACCGTCCAGGTCGGCGATCCGTTTACCGAGAAGCTGCTCATCGAGGCCTGCCTGGAGGCCGCGAAGACCGGGGCGATCGTCGCGATCCAGGACATGGGTGCGGCGGGTCTGACCTCCTCGTCGAGCGAGATGGCGGCGCGCGGAGGGTTGGGAGTCGAGCTGGACCTGGACCGGGTTCCGTTGCGCGAGCCCAATCTGACGCCCTACGAAATTCTCCTGTCGGAGTCGCAGGAGCGGATGCTGATCGTCGCCCGGCGCGGACGCGAGGCAGAACTCAAGGCGATCTTCGACCGCTGGGACCTCCACGCGGTCGTGATTGGCGAGGTCATCGGTGAATCCCGGTGGCGCGCGCGCTGGCGCGGGCAGCTGGTCGCTGACCTTCCGGTCGGCGCGCTGGCCGATGAAGCGCCGCTTTACGACCGCCCCCTAAAGCCGCCGGTGCCCTCCCGCGATGATGCGCGCGTGAGCGCCGGTGAGCCGGCGCCCTCGGCGGCACTTAAAGCGTTACTTGAGAATCCTAACGTGGCCTCGAAGCGCTGGGTTTTCCGCCAGTACGACTCGCTGGTGCAGGGCAACACCGTCTCGGGACCCGGAGTAAGCGATGCCGCGGTGCTGCGCCTCAAGCAGAGCCGGCGCGGGATCGCGCTCACGGTGGATTCCAATCCCCGTGCGTGCGCTCTCGACCCCTATCTGGGCGCCGTCGCGACCGTGGTGGAAGCCGCGCGCAATGTGGCGTGTGTGGGTGCGCGGCCGGTGGGCATAACCAACTGCCTCAACTACGGAAATCCGGAACGGCCGGAGATCATGTGGCAATTCGCCGAGGGCGTTCGCGGTCTGGGCGATGCGGCCCGGGCGCTCGGTACCCCGGTCGTGAGTGGCAACGTCAGCTTCTACAACGAAACCGAAGGGCGCGCGATTCCTCCTACCCCGACCATCGCGGTGCTCGGCAGGATGACGGACGTGACCCGGCGGGTTACGGCTTGCTTCAAGCAGCCCGGTGATTACATTCTTCTGGTCAGAACCAATCGGCCTCGGCTGGCTGCTGCCGAATATGCCGCGATGTTCGGGAGGGCCGATCACTCGCTGATGCCGATCGACCTGGGACGCGAGGCGGCGCTGGTGGACGGGCTGGTTGCCGGTGCGGAACGCGGCTTGATAAAATCAGCGCACGATGTAGCGGAGGGTGGGCTGGCGGTGGCATGCGCCGAGGCCTGCTTTAATCCGGATGGAGTGGTGGGTGCGGAGGCAGACTTCGCGGCGCGGCAACTTACCTCGACAGCAGAATTGTTCGGAGAGGGCGCCTCAACGGTAGTGATATCGGCATCGGTCAAAGACATGCAACAGCTTAAGCAAATCTTCTCCAGCCGGGGAATTGAGTGTCTCCCGCTGGGACGGGTAACTGCCGAAGCGCGGCTTCGGCTGATGCCGGTCGTGGACGAGGATGTGCGTGAACTGGAGCGTCGCTATGAAGAAGCGCTGCCGAAGAGGCTCGCCGTCAATGAGTGAAGTCGATGTGCCGGGCGTCGAGGAATCGAACCTCGACGGGTTCCACGAAGAGTGCGGCGTATTCGGGGTGTACGGCCATCCGGAGGCCGCCAACCTGGCATACCTCGGCCTTTACGCGCTGCAACATCGCGGGCAGGAATCCGCCGGCATCGTCTCATGCAACGGGAAGGCGCTGATTGCGCATCGCGGGATGGGACTGGTCGCGGATATCTTCAACAGCGATATCATCGGACATCTGGAGGGGACCAGCGCGATTGGACACAATCGCTACTCAACGACCGGTTCCACTTCCATCAAGAATTGTCAGCCGCTGGTGGTCGAGTACAAGCGCGGCGGCCTGGCGGTAGGGCACAACGGCAACCTGGTCAACTTCGATGAACTGCGCGAACGGCTCGAAGCCAACGGCTCGATCTTCCAATCTTCCTCGGACAGCGAGGTAATCATCCATCTGATCGCTTCCTCGCATGCGCCGACCCTGGTTGCCCAGGTGAGCGAAGCGCTCGCGCAGCTGCGCGGGGCATACTCGCTGGTGTTGCTGACCGAGTCTTGTCTGATAGCGGTCCGTGACCCGCACGGTTTCCGCCCCTTGGTGCTCGGTAATCTCAACGGCGCTTCGATCGTTGCCTCGGAGACCTGCGCACTCGACCTGGTCCGCGCCGAGTACATCCGCGAGGTCGACCCGGGCGAGATGCTGGTGATCGACGAAAATGGAGTGCGCTCGATAAAGCCCTTTGCGCCCGCGCCACCGAAGCGATGCGTGTTCGAATACGTCTACTTCGCACGACCCGACAGCCTGCTGTATGGACGCAACGTCTACCAGGTGCGAAAGACGCAGGGCCGCGCGCTGGCGCGCGAGTGCCCCGCCGAGGCCGATATCGTCGTCCCGGTTCCGGACGCGGGCAACGCGGCGGCACTTGGGTTCGCGGAAGAATCCGGTCTGCCCTTCGAGATGGGCTTGGTGCGTAGCCACTACGTGGGGCGTACTTTTATCGAGCCGCGCCAGTCGATTCGGCATTTCGGCGTCAAGATCAAATTCAACCCGGTGGCCGAGTTGCTGCGCAACAAGCGCATCGTGTTAATCGAAGATTCGATCGTGAGAGGCACCACCCTGCGCAAGGTCATACCCATGCTGCGGGAGGCGGGCGCGCGCGAGGTACACATGCGAATCGCGGCGCCTCCGACCACCCATTCGTGCTTCTACGGAATCGACACGCCGACCCGCGAGGAACTGCTTGCCTCGTCGCATTCGGTCGAGGAAATTCGCCGCTACATCGGAGCCGACTCGCTGGGCTATCTGAGCTGGGAAGGGCTCTATTCGTTCATCAACAGCGGGCGCGAGGAGTTCTGCGACGCGTGCTTCACCGGCAATTACCCGGTGGATATTCCGCGCCGCAGCGAGCCTCATCAACTCCACCTTTTTGACGCGAAGGATCGCGAAGCCGAGCGGATCTCCGCGATCGCTGAGCACTAGAACCGAAACTCGCTGCCGACTCCCTCCGGGTCGGAATCGGAGTGGAGTTCCAGGCCTTTTCCGGGCGGCTTCATCGAAAGAGAGCGGTGTGGGTTCAACTGCCACGGCCGAACAGAAGCGGCCGTCGCGTTCATCGCGGGCGCGGAAGGTGAGTGAACTCTGGCGGTTGCTCTGCTCGGGGAAACTCCGCAAGTCACGGACTTTACATCGACGAGTCCGCGATCGTCTGCATGAACTCGTCGATCGGGCGATGGGTTATCAATATGCAGACGAAATCGCCGCGCGGATATTTGCTCACGCAAATCGAATAGCCTTTGTACACGTAATAGGAGTGCTCGCGGGTTTCGTGGATCGGGCCCTCGGGAAACGGCCCCTGAAAATGCTCGTAAGTACACAGAATGCCGCCCTTGTCCCCGCGGTAGAACGTGTACGCAGTCAGGTCACCGCTGGGCGATCTTTCGAGCCGGCCGCCGGCCAGTTGAAATCCCGAGGGACCGAAGTTCCACAGGTAGCCGGGCATCTTGTGGCCCAGATAGGCGTCCGAAATGTCGGCGGGGCTTCCCGATGGCACGTTGGGCTCAAACTTTTTCTCAAAACCCTGGAGGTGGCGAACCGCCTGATCGAACAGGGGAACTGAATCGGTTGAAAATGCTTCTTCCAGCGCCTGATCCGATTGCGCGGCCTGATGTTTGAGTGGCGAGAACGTGCTCAGCGTGGTCAATCCGACTATCAGCAGAGCCGCGATTGCGCCCGGCACCCAAACCTGGGGACGCAACCACTTCGATCGCGACGCACCTCGGAGGGCCGGGCTCGGCTCTGGGCGGAATTCGCTCGCCTGTTCATGATCGAGTGCGAGGCGAATACGTTCGCGAACCCGGGTGGGTGTCTTAAGCGCGGCGAGATGCTCGTGCAGAGTCTGCTTGAGCGCGCGCTCTTCCTCCAGGCGCTCGCGGCATTCTGCGCATCCCGCAACGTGTTCCTCGGCGGCCCGGAGTTCGTCCTCGGTCAACTCGCCGTCAGCATGCGCCGAAAGGAACTGCTCTATGTAAGTGGCGCAATCCACCCGATTAGCTTCTGACCGATTCCCCCCTAATAGTCAGCGCCGAAACGCTGAGCTCCCACAAGCGGCATCGTCTCGAGTTAAGCCTGCGATCCATTGGAGTCAAGACCGGATTATTCCCGGATCATTCCCCTATCTTTGGCATAAGTCTGCAGAGCCTGGCGCATTAAGTTCCGTCCACGCGAGACCCGCGATTTGATGGTGCCTACCGGCACTTCCAGCACTTGCGAGGCTTCCTGGTAGCTCAGTTCCTGGACATCGATAAGCAACAAGGCCGAGCGAAATTCGTCGGGCAGCGAGTTGAAAGCGCTTTCCACTTCGCGATCCATCGATCGGATAGCAACTGCGGTTTCCGGATTCGCCTCCTGGGGCTGCTCCGCAAGACTTGCCGCCTCCAGGCGATGATCGAAGTCGCCGGTCGCCGATGCGGGCTGCTCGCGCGATGCGCGGCGGTAGCCATTGCGGAAGTTGTTGAACAAAATAGTGAGCAACCAGGCGCGGCAATTGGTTCCCGGCTGAAACTGATCGAAGAAACGCCAGGCGCGCAGCACGGTCTCCTGCAGCAGGTCGTTCGCATCGTCGGCGTTGTGCACCAGCCGCACCGCCATCGCATACACGGCGTCGAGATGCGGAAGCGCCTCCGCCTCGAACAGCTTGCGTTTGTCCGCGCCGCTCGCACGCTTGGCCGCCATAATGGGAGTTCAAAACCATAGCATCCGTCACAGATAAAATCTTGCATTCGGTGAGAAAGTTCCCAAAAAGCAGAATGTTTCCAATCCAATTTAAGCGTGGTGACGTATGTTTTAGCGGATCCGGCGCGTCGATTTGGGCGAACCGGGAATAGCCTCATTGGGGACGCAGTTTAGACACTCGAGGGACGGGTATAGTACGCTTTCGCGCAGCCGGGAACTTCGGCTGAGCCGCGAGACCTGAACCACTTGGGAGCTTGGCTAACACTCGAAAAGGAGATTGGACGATGAGTAAGACGAGACTGGCGGGAGCGGTCCTCGCGACCGCGGTTGCCGTGCTGTTTGCGGGGACGATCGCGAATGCGGCCGGAGATTCCAGTGGTGCCCCGCAGATAAAATGCCAGGGAGGAAACTCCTGCAAGGGCCAGAGTGCCTGCAAGAGCGCGTCCAGCAGTTGTCAGGGGCAAAACTCCTGCAAGGGCAAGGGGTGGGTGATGACCGCGAGCATCAAGGAGTGCCAGGCAGACGGAGGCAAGCCGGAGCAGCCTTCGACGAAATAGCAAGTTCCTCGGCCCGCACTCGGCGGCGGGCAGGCACCTTCATTCATGAAGCGCTCTACGTTTCCGTTTCTTGGCTTTGGGGTTGGGCTACGCCGGCCACACTACGCGCATATCCTTGAGCGGCGTCCGCCGATGGACTGGTTTGAGGTAATCTCCGAGAATTTCATGGTCACGGGTGGCCGTCCGCTGGAGGTCCTCGCCGCGGTGCGCGACCGTCATCCGCTGGTCCTGCACGGGGTCTCGCTTTCCATCGGGACCACCGATCCCCTCAACCGAAAGTACCTCGCCGATTTGCGGGCCCTGGCGAAACGGTTCGAGCCGGCCTGGATTTCGGACCATCTCTGCTGGACCGGAGTCGCGGGCCGCAATCTCCACGACCTGCTTCCGCTGCCGCACACCGCGGAGGTGGTGCGCCACGTGTCACGGCGTATCCGGGAGGTGCAGGACTTTCTGGAACGCCCGATACTGCTGGAAAACGTTTCCAGCTACCTGACGTTTCGCGATTCGACTATGAGCGAGTGGGAGTTTCTGCGCGCGGTTACGGAGGAGGCCGACTGCGGGATTCTGCTCGACATCAACAATATTTTCGTCAACGCCTTCAATCATCGTTTCAGCGCCGAAGAATACCTCGACGCAATTCCGGTCGAGCGGGTCGTGCAGTTTCATCTTGCAGGACACAGCGATCATGGTACTCACCTGCTCGATACTCATGACCATCCCGTGCGCGAAGAAGTCTGGACCCTGTACGAGCGTGCGGTGCGGCGGTTTGGCGCGGTTTCCACGCTGATCGAATGGGATGACAACATTCCCGAGTTCAGCGTGCTCGCCGAGACTGCGCAACACGCGCGCCGTATCTGTGAAGCGACCGTCAGGGCGGGCATGACTGGCGATGGGGCTTCAGCTCAAAGGCCTGCAGAATCTGCTGTATCGGCTCATCACCGCGCCTAGCGGGGTAGCCGAAGGGCTCGGCGCCGAGCACACGCTGCCCGAGGGCGGGCTGGCGGCGCTCGTGGACGGCGACGAGCGCTTGTCCGCCGAGGCTCGGCTCGACGTTTACGCCGACATGTACTTCTACCGCTTGCTGGAAGTACTCAAGGAGGACTACCCGGCAACTTTGGCGGTGCTGGGTGATGCCAACTTCCACAACCTAATCACCGACTACCTCATCGAACATCGGCCCAGCGAGCCATCGGTGCGGGGCGCGGGAAAATTTCTGCCCGATTTTCTGCGCAAGCATCAGCTGCGTGCGGAGGTGCCGTTCCTCGCGGACCTCGCGAAGCTGGAGCGCGCGATCACCGATATCTTTTGCGCTGCCGACACCAGCTTGCTCGAAGCATCGGCCATGAACGCGCTCCAGCCGGAGCAATGGGGCGCGGTTAAAATGCGCAGAATCCCGGCCAGTGCGATTTTGCGCGCGCAATGGCGGGTTGCCGGGGTTCTGCGGGCGGTCGAGGAGAAACGCGATTGGAAGCCGCCCGGGCGCGAGCGCAATCGGATCCTGGTGTGGCGTCGAAATTCGCGAGTGTCCTATCGCGAAATCGGTTCCAACGAAGCAGCCGCCCTCGCGCTGCTCGCGCGTGCCACCAGGTTCGCCGAGGTCTGCGAGGTTCTCGCCCAGGGTCTTACGCCGGACCGGGCGCCGCACGCCATCCGCGATACCTTTGCCCGCTGGCTGGCGGAGGGACTCATCACTCGGGCTCCCAGGGGGAAACGCGACCAGCCACGATCGTCATCGTGAGCCGGCGGCAGAGGTTCGAGTCGCCGCGCGGGCTCATCGCGGCTCGACCGACCTGGCGAGGGCAGACTGGTCGGGGGTGACACAGAGCAGAGGGAGAGGTTGTCAGGCGGGCTGACCCGGGAAGTGTCTGGGTGCCACGGCCTTCCATCCCCGAAACCACAGGGTCATCGAGAGGGTGCCGATCCCGACTGAGAACGGGTAGGCATAGCTCGGATGGTCCATCACCATCGGGAGCAGGGCCACCGCCAGGGCCGGTGGAACGTGAAGATCCAAAACCCGCAGCACCGCGATGCCGGCCGCCATGGCCAGGGCGGCGGTCAACGGATTGCCGCCGACGAGTTTGAAGAGAACCAATCCCGCGACTGCGGTGAGAAAGCATGCCACGGGTAGGGCCATGAGGCGGGCCGCCCACGGGCAGATCTCAGGATGGCCGAACATCTCGAATCCGATAACCACCAGTGGCGGGAACAAAATGAAACGCAGGTTCGTCAGCTCGGCGGCGACGGTCGCCGCCGCGACGAAAGCGATGAGCGGGAGCAAATCGCGGTAGTTGTGCGGTGAACGTTCAAGTGCGTCTTCGGTGCGGTCGGCGAGCCGGGGCGCATAATGGTCCCGCTCCCAATAGCGTCGCCACACACTTGCCAGCGCGGCGAGGAGAATTGTCCCGAACAGAATCGCCGGAGGGTACCACCAGCTCTTTACCCCCAGTACCAGAGGTAACAGTCCGGCCGAGATGGACGGTGCGATCGGAGACTTGAGGACGACAATCAGGAGCATCGAACTGCACACCACCGTCAGCACCGAAAGCATTCCATAGGGCAGCGTGCGGGTTATCGCGATTCCGATCGCCCCGGCCAGCGGCGGAGTGATCGCAAGCAGAACCGGCGCTCTGGCCCAGGTGCCGCGCGGTCGGGTGAAGACGTCGTGCGACAGCGCACCGAGCTCGGGGAACAGTACGTAGAACGCTCCGGTCACCGACGCGATCGATGCGATCACACCAATGTAGACGAGCGCGATAACCTCTGCTGCGAGTCGGCCACTCCCGGCAAGGCCAGCCTGGCCCGCAGGAAACGACTGCGGTTTGGTTGCGATTTCAGCGGCACACACCGGCCGTACAATAGCAGGCACGCGCGGCGAAACGTGATCGATGTAGCGCTCGCAGGCCTTGGGTGATCATCACCTGCGCTTAAACTTCAACCATCGGAGCGCGGATAGATGGAGGGTCGCTCTCGATCCCGTTCTCCGAGGGCGGGTGGCTTCATCGCCGGAAGGCGAGGCGCCGAGCGAGGACGCGGCCCAGGTCCGCACCTGATGCGCAGGAGCGTGACCCTCGCCTACCAGGGCAATGATCGTTTGACTTGCCATGGTGCTATTCTCGACCGGCAGGCTGACTGGAAACGGACCCATGGCATTTGGCAGATCAATCATCACGCCGGGGGGCGAACCTCGGGTCGAACAGGTAAGCAGCCGGCACGCTCTCGAAGAATTTGCCCGTTTGCCATACCAGGTCTACGCCGGGCGCCCTGCCTGGTGGCCGCCGGATGTTCAGAACGAAATCGACTTCCTCACGCGCCGAACTCCGGTCGCCGCCTATCTAGATGTGGCCGGGTTCTGCGCGCGGCGCGGGCAGCACATGGTGGCGCGGGTGAGCGCGGTGATAAACCGCCGCTACAACCAGCACTGGAACGAACAGCTCGGACACCTGATCCATTTCGAGGCGTTGGAAGAAGAGAACCAGGCGACCGTAGCGATGCTTCGCGCGGCGATGGAATGGCTGCGTGCCCGCGGGATGGTGGCGGTGCGCAGCGGATTTGCCGCCTTTCTCGACTACCCCTACG
The DNA here is from genome assembly GCA_019237115.1 of Deltaproteobacteria bacterium. GTDB lineage: Bacteria > Desulfobacterota > Binatia > Binatales > Binataceae > JAFAHS01. The sequence continues at coordinate 56,074 of JAFAHS010000062.1, read as the reverse complement.
GAATCGACAACTATGATCGCCTTCCATCATTCCTGCTGCGGGGCAATCCGGCCTATTACCACTGCTACCTCAAGGACGCTGGCTTCGAGGTCGAGAAGGGGCAGGTCGATTACACCGCTGCGCTCGATGGCGAGACGCGATCGCGCTATCGGAGCATCGTCGATGGGGCTCTCGCTCGCGGCGTGAGCATCAAAAGCTGGCGGGAATACGGCTTTCTTGCCGCCATCGACGCGTGGACCGAAGTAACCAACGCCGCATTCGCGCGCCATTGGGGATGGAACCCGGTGACCCGGGCGGAGGTACGCCCGATGCTGGTTTCGCTGGGCGACACCGCGGTCGCGGACCTGTCGATCGTCGCCGAAGTCCAGGATGAGGTGGTGGGAGCGGTGTTCTCGGTGCCCGACTGGAGCACCATGCTCGCGCGTATCAAGCGTGGGGTTACGCTCGACCCCGATCGCGGGGGTGGCACCCGCGGCGCGCTCATCAATATCGGAGTGACGGAAAGCGCACGGGGCCGCGGGATTGCTCTGGCCATGGCCGCACGATCCTTTCTTACCATGGCGCAACAGGGCATGCGGTACGCGGGCTACACGCTGGTACTCGACGACAACTGGGCATCGCGCCGCACCGCAGAGAGCCTGGGTGCCCGCGTGACCGACAATTTCGTGACCTATCGGCACACTTTCTGAGCTCCCCGAAGCTTGAAGAGGGGCACCCCAGTGACAGGTCGCCAGGCGGCGGACGACTTCTTTTCCGGGTCCGCGGCTTTTGCTCAGTCGTACATGTTCGCAAACCGCCGCACGAGATCAATTTCGTCCACCAAGAGTGCCCGGTTGCGGAGAGTTGCAGGTTCTGACCGCTCTGCCTGGCGACACCATCGGCCGGCAACCGATCTACGACCTGGCCGGGCGGAACGTTCGCTGGCCGGCCTCGAGGGTGTGCAAAAAGCGCCCGCGCCAAGGCAGGTCGCGCCCGACCACGGTAGTCGGTAGGCGCGAGTTGCCTTTGCGCGTGGCTTTGTGTATGCATCCCGCAGACAAAATGTCTTCTCTAACATCCGATAGGTACCAGCGATGCTCAAGATAGGGAACCGCCTTGCGGCCGTGGCCATGTTCTCGTTGCTTGCGCTCGGGCTATCCGCGCGTCCCGCCCTCTGCGCAAGTCCAGGCGACACCATCACGCAGGCCAATGCGGCCAGTGTCCAATCGCTGGTGAGTCCGGGCACCTACTATGCGGTAACCCACGGCATGGAGATGCATATCGTGGCACCGGGGCGAATCGAATGGCCGCCACCCTACAGGGAAGCCACCGAGAAATATTCCAGCCAGGTCCGCCTTTCTGCCGACCATCGAACCGTCGAGGGTTACGTCGCCGGGCAGCCGTTCCCGCTCCTTGATACCAATGATGCGGACGTGGCGACCAAGATCATGTGGAACTCCGCGTTTCGTCCCATCGCGACGGACGATGCCGACCTGCGCTACTTCGAATGCCAGGTCGTCAACTTCAATCCCGGACACCCCCAGGTTCAGCTTCTCAATTCCTTGATCGGTCATTTCGCGGGTTACTCGCAAATTGGCCGCACCGAGGTCGAACCGCTCCCCACCGATCCCGATTTCAAGACCTCGGGCATCTGGCTGCGCGGGGCCGCCTATCCGATTATCCAGCCGGCGGAGGAACGCGGCACCGGTGGTCTGCGTTTCCGTTACTGGGATCCAATGCGGGCCGATGACACGTGGGCATATCTCCCGCAGGAACGCCGCATCCGACGCGTCAACGAGGTCATCCTGTCGTCGTCGCCCGGTCTCAATACCTGGGATGCCGACCACGCCGGCGGTTTCGGGGCCAAGCTCCAGGAGTACAATTTCAAGTTCGTCGGCGAACGCGACATGCTCGGATGCGTGAACGCCGCCAGATCTCCGGCTCAGCCGTGCCCCACCGACGGGGGCGCGACTTCGTGTCCCGACAATTGGGAAATGCGCCACCAGTACATCGTGGAAGTAACCCCCCGTCCCGAGCGCATCACCGGCGTGCTGCAATCCAAGACCATCGTCTACATCGACGGGGAGGGCTGGTTCAATCCGTACGTCGACAGCTACGACCGCAAGGGCGAGCTGTGGAAGACCCAGATTTACCTGCTGACCTACCGCGACCGGCCGGTGCCCGACGCCAAGGTTGCCGTCTATCCATTTAAGCGGCAGTTCGTAATTGCGGCGTCGAGCATCGACGTGCAGTCGGGTCTGACGACTACCTGTTATCTCCCGAGTCCGAACTCGCCGGAGCGTGAATGCTGGTATATCAACATGGGCGCGGTCGACCGGGAATTCTTTACCCCCGAGGCCATGGCCCGAGCGGGACACTGACGACCGCTGATTAGTTTCGGTTGGGGGACCCTGAAAGACACTGCGGGCGGGTCGTTCGGGGCCCCGCCCACGGTGTTTGCTTGCACATTCAGGCTCGGGAGCTTCTTCGCGACCGGCTGACCAACGGTCCACGGTCGGGCAGGATCGTCATACCCGCCCCCGCGGGAAGAGCAACCGGGATCGTGTCCGTCATCGCGAATCTTGCGCCAGGCAGTTCACTCCTGCCGAGCAGCGTGAGGTCCCGGCCAGGCTCGTACCTCTTCCATTCCCGGTTCCCCACGCCGGCACACCCGGCCTACTTTATCGCTAACGCATTTGGCGGCGAGCCAACCCCGCCCGGCACGTTCAGTGGCGCGGAGGTCAGAAAGAAGTCGTAGCGTCCGTCCGCGGCGCAATCCTCCGCGAGCCCTTCGAGGTTCCACATCTCGCCGATTGGCATGCCGAAGAACGACAGCATGTGGAAATGCAGGAAGTCGTCGCCTTCGCCCTTGGGGAGTGCTTCCAGCGCCGGCGAATCCGACGCAACCGCCGCCAGGTGATGGTCCCAAATCCAGCGCGCCACGCGGCTGGTGCCTTCAATGCCTGGCACCACCGTCTCGCGCGCGAGCTCGGCCTTGGTCTCCTCGCTCGCGGAGAGATAGAAGCTGGTCCAGCCGATTCGAATCAGCAGAATGTCACCCGCCTGCAACTTGACCTTCTCCGCGGACAGCGTCGCCTCGAGATCCTCGAGCGGAATCGATTCCGCCTGCGTGTAGTTGAGGGTCTTGCCGATGCGGTCATAGTGGCGGGCGATGTCGGCCAGCACGCCCCGTCCCGCGATACCGCGGCGCGCCAGGTTGTCGATTCCCAGTCGGGTGCCACCGCGACCGGTTATTTCGCGATCCGGGATGCCGTTGTAGGCGCCCAGCATCGGATGTTTGACGTGGCACAGAGCATCCCACTGCGACGATGCCTGCGGGTAGAAGTTGTCCAGGTAATCATCGAGCACGAATTCTGCGTTGGGGAAGATTTTCACCGTGTGGGTGTGCCTGCCGCGGGTGAAGAGCGGCGGATCCGGAATATTGATGGGCAGGTTCAGCGCGAAGACCTTGCCGCTGCGAATCGAGCCGGCGGCGGCGCGGACGCGCTCCGGCGAGAGCAGGTTTATGGTGCCGACTTCGTCGCTGTCGCCAAACACGCCCCACGCTGCGCCCTGCGGTGCGCCCGCTCGAACCGGCAACTCGTCATAGCTCGGCAACCTGGGTGCGGCCGGTGCGGGGGGACGCCGCAGCGGCGGGCTCTTGGCGGACTTTTTGGAAGCGGTCGCGCGCGGGGCCGATTTCAAGCGCAGCTTGGCCTTGGCAGCCTTCTTCACTGCGGATTTTCTGGGTTTCGATTTCGCCACGATGTTTCCTCCTCTCGACTCTCCACTGCACACTTCTCTTAGCAACTCGGACGCTAATCTCAAGGGACGAGAAGCACAATGCGGTGTGCTGCAGGCCCAGCTGGTGAGGAGTGAGAAACGAGCTTCTGAAGATGCCGAGGTTGAAGCGCCAGCAGCCCCACGACGGCTCCCCATCACGATTGAAAACGGCACGGCCGAGAGCCGGACCTGCTCCTGTCTATGTCAAGTGACAGTGGACCGGTTGCCGGTTTCGGCCTCGAGCGAAGCCAACCCGGCCCGATGGCGGGAGAGGGCAGACCGATCCGGCCAAAGATACTTGTTTGATACTCGAGACTGATGTTATTTTGGGAATTCGGCTCCTTGCTCCATCGTGGGGCTTAATCCACAAGGAGGATTGGCGCAGTTGAGGCGCTACGAGACCATTTTTATCCTTCGGCCCGACCAGGGCGAATCACAAATCAAAGACACCATTCGACGTTTCGAAGGCTTCGTGACCCAGGGCGGTGGCGAGTTGATCGAAACCGACGAGTGGGGTTCGCGCGAACTCGCCTACCGGATTCGAGGCGAACGGCGCGGCTACTACGTTCGCCTCGACTATGTTTCGGAAGGGGCGGTGATGAACGAGGTCGAGAGAAATCTGAAGCTCTCGGACACGGTACTGCGATTCCTGTCGGTGTTGCTCGATACCGACGCTGAGCCTGCCAAGGTGCGCGAGGAGATCGAAGCGCGCAACCGCCGGATTGCCGAAGCACGGGCGGCCGCGGAAGCCCGCGCCGCGGCGCTCGCAGCCCAGCACGAACGCGCGCCTGAGGCGCCCGATGCTCCCGAAGAGCTGACGGCCGAACACGAGGGTGAACTTGAGCCGGAGGGCGGCAACCGCCCGCAATGAGCTCTGCCTCGCGCGAAAATCACCCATTCGAAGAAAGAAAACGACTTGCGCATGGGCACTGTGCGCCCGAGTTTGTGAACTCAAGGAAGCACCATGGCTGAAGATGAAAGGACCGAACAATTCGGCGATCGTCCGCGGGGGGATGACGCGGGGCGCGGAAGAGGACCGCGCGGCGAAGGCGATCGCGGAGGCGAGGGACGGCCGGGAATGCGCCGTCGCTCGGGCGGACGACGAAAAGTCTGTCGGTTTTGCGCCGACAAAACCCTCAAGGTCGACTACAAAGATGTGCGGACCCTGTCCAGCTTTATCACCGAAGGCGGAAAGATCGTGCCGAGCCGAACTTCGGGTAATTGCGCCAAACATCAGCGCCAGCTGGCGGTTGCGATCAAGCGCGCCCGGGTAATCGCGCTGCTGCCATTTTCGACCCTGGGGGTCTGAGCGCACCCCGAGATGGGCCGTAAGGTTGTCATCGGAAGTGTTCGCGCCGCCGCTCTGTCGGGTGCGTTCTTCCTCGCAGCCGGGGCGATCCCACTGTTTGGCGAGATCGCGATGCTGCTGGCCCCGGCACCGATCCTGATTTTCGCGGTGGGCCGCACCGGTGCAAATCTGCGGGCGCTGTGCACCGTGCTCCTGGCCGCGCTTCTGGTGTCGGCGCTGGGTGCCACCTTTGCCGGAGGCAACCCGGGATTGATGGTGGGTGGAAGGTACCTGGCCACCTTCGGCATCGCGACGATAGTGATGACCTGGATGATCGGGCTCCGCCGCCCGTTCGAATTGGTCCTGGTAGCTGCTGCCGGAGCGATGTGTACTGCGGCCGCCGTGGTCGCCCTGGTCGCGGCCGGCGGTCCGGTTCCACTTCTGAAGGCGGTGCAGACCCTGTTGACCGAAATGATGGTGCAGGGCCAGGAAGGGTATCGCGCCCTCGGAATCCCCAATCCGATGCCCCCGGGAGAGCAGGCGGCGACGGTCGATTCGATGATTCGGATTCTTCCGGCGCTGATCGCGATTTCCGCAGCCGTCTCGGTGATGTTCAATCTGCGGTTGTTCTGGCGGTGGGCCGGCAAACAGCGTTTGTCCTACCCGCTGTTCGGTGACCTGCTGCGATGGTCGGCACCGGAATGGCTGATTTGGGGACTGATCGCAAGTGGATTCGGGATGTTGGCTCCCATCGCCGCAGTCCGCGATGTCGCGGTGAACGCATTCCTGTGCTTTGGAGTCATTTACCTCTGCCAGGGACTCGCCATCATGGCTTTCTATTTTCAGGCGCTCGCGGTTCCCGGGGTGGTACGCGCGATCATCTATTTCGTGGTGCTCGGATATCCCTTCGTCGCAGCGGTCGGCTACCCGTTTGCCGCGGTCGGGTATTTTGTCGTTCCGGTGCTGGTGTGCCTCGCCGGCGTGTTCGATATGTGGATCGATTTTCGACGGCTCAAGCCGCCCAGCCAGGAGGCTGGGAACTACGGCGACTTTCTTTAGGGGTCAGGCTCATGAACGTGCAAGTGATTCTCAGCGAAGACGTGCCCAACCTGGGTCGAACCGGGGACGTGGTCAAGGTTCGCGCCGGCTTTGCGCGCAACTATCTGCTCCCGCGTCACCTGGCGGTGGAAGCCAACCAGAAGAACCTCCACGAATTCGAGCACAATAAGCGCGTCTCGATGCTTCGGCGGGAGCGCCAGAAAAGTCACGCGCTCACTCTCAAGGAAAAGGTCGAAGCCCTCGCGCTGGTAATCAAGGCACGCGCGGGTGAAGAAGGGAAATTGTTCGGCTCAGTCACCAACATCGATATCGAACGCGCGTTGCGTGAACAAGGATTCGACATCGAACGCCGAAAGATTCAGCTGCCGGAGCCGCTCAAGCGACTTGGAGACTTCCAGGTTGCCATCCGGCTCGAAGCAGAAGTCGAAGCAAGCTTGAAGGTCGAGGTCGCGGCCGAATAAGGATTTGCCGGATATGATCAAACTCTACGACTTCCTGTCCTGCCCCTACGGCCAGAAGGTGCGCATCGTACTGGCTGAAAAGAGTCTCAACTACGACCTGGTCTCGGTCGATCTCACGCAAAACGAGCATCGCCGTCCGGACTTCCTGAGACTCAACCCGTTCGGTCGCGTTCCGGTGCTGGTCGACGATGACACGGCAGTCTACGACTCGACGATGATCAACGAGTACCTCGAGGATGAATACCCCGAACCACCGGTCCTGCCGGCGGTGGGATCGAGCGCGCTGCGCTCGCGCGCGCGGATGTTCGAGGATTTCGCCGACACATCCTTTACGCCCCAGGTCGGGCAGCTAATCGTTGAAGTGTCCAAGCAGGAAGCGGAGCGTGATCAGAATCGCCTGCAGCGGCTCCACCAGGGCGTCGAACGGGTGCTCGATTACCTTAACAACGAGCTCAAGGGACAGCAGTTTCTGGCTGGTGAATTTTCGGTCGCCGACGTCGCCTTTGCGCCCCGCCTGCTGATTCTCAGCGAGGTCGGCATCGATGCCTCGGTCAATCGCGCGAACGTCGACGGATGGATCAAGCGGATGCTGGAACGGCCGAGTATTCAGAACCTGCAGGGTGTCTCCGCGGATCCCAGCGCTCCCGGTTGATGCGCGCCGCTCGGTGAAAGTTGGACGGCACCGGCGCGGAACGGCCCGGCAGCGGATAAAATGACGACGAGCCGCTCGATGAAAACGAGTGGCTCGTCGTGCGCTGATGGGAGAACGGATCTGATGACGTGGTCTGGAGTTTACTCGATCCCGGATCGATCCTTAATAGCGGGTATCGCCAAAAAGGTCTTCATCGTCCCGCGTGCTGGGGCCTACCCCGGTCAAGCGGAACAGGAGCTTGGCGGCAAAAAGCTTCTCACCAATTCGCCCTTGAGGCTTCAGAAACCCACCGTGCCGGCGGCATCGGGGACAGGCGATGGATCCGCTCAAAAGTCGAGCATTTTCGGCTGTTATCCGCAGATCGAAGGTCACTCCACATCCCGGATTCTGACAGGTGGTCCGGTACACTATTCCCTGTCCGGTGGCTGCGCGAGATTCTTGTTTTACAGCGGTTTGCATGTTTCCTCCCTCCCTTCATGATTGCGGAGGTTGTGGTTTCTCCTTGTTATCGACACTCTAGCCAGCTTAGACGCTGAACCCAGGAAAATGTTTCACGCAATCACCGTGCCTTTCGAACACCGACCCGGGCGAGCCAGCAAAAATGGCCGAAAATCAAGCAATCTTTGCCTTCGGTGGGCAAGATGTGACCAAAGTGTTAAGCAGAAGAGCCGGTGAATTGCGTTTTTTGAGGCACCCGAACAGAGAAAATGACGCACCGAAGGGTCGCCAAAGGTTAATTTCGTGCGGATGGTTTTCAGGTTTGTGCCTTTGCTAGTAAAAAGCCGGTTCTTTGCCTGGGGAGTCGAGCGTCGGGCCCTTGGGGTACAGCTAACGGCCCAGTAAACGCGGATGAGAACACTCGCATTGGTCATGGCAGGGGGTCAGGGCACGCGGTTACACCCTTTGACACGGGACCGCGCCAAGCCCGCCGTCCCGTTTGGCGGCAAGTATCGAATCATCGACTTTGTACTCTCCAGCCTGGTCAACTCCGGTATCTATGCGATTTACATTCTCGTCCAATGGCGTTCCCAGTCGCTGATTGAACATCTCAAGGACGGATGGCAGTTCGGCGGCATGCTGCCGGACCACTTCGTCATTCCGGTGCCTGCCCAGATGCGTCTGGGGGAGACCTGGTATCAGGGGACTGCCGACGCGATCTTTCAGAACCTCAACCTGATGAGTGACTTTCAGCCCGACCTCGTGGCGGTGTTCGGCGCGGACCACATCTACCGGATGGACATCCAGCAGATGATAAGCTTCCACCTCGACCGTAAAGCGGCGGTTTCGGTCGCGACACTCCCGGTCCCGGTCGAGGAGGCCAGCCAGTTTGGCGTGCTGGAAGTGGACTCGGGGCTGCGCGTAGTCGGGTTTCAGGAGAAGCCACAACACGCGCCGTCGGCGCTTCCGGGGGCGCCCGGAAAATGCCTCGCGTCCATGGGCAACTATCTGTTCCACCCCGAAGTTTTGCGTCAGGCGCTTATCGACGACTCTACGAGCGGCGGCAGTCGGCACGACTTTGGCCACGACTTGATTCCGTCCCTGATCGACCGGGTGCCGGTCTATGCCTACAACTTCATGACCAACCGGATTCGCGGCGATTCCGAGGTCAATCTGAGTTACTGGCGCGATGTCGGAACGCTGGACGCCTACTTTGAGGCGAACATGGACCTGCGCGACACGCAGCCGCATCTGGACCTGTACAATCCATACTGGCCGCTGCGGACCGCTTTCCACGATCAACCGCCCGCAAAATTCGTCTTCGATGAAAACGGACGCCGCGGACAGGCCTTGCACTCGGTAATTTCGGAGGGCTGCATCGTATCAGGGGGCACGGTGCGCAACTCGGTGCTGGGCCGCTCGGTGTACATACATGCGTACAGTCACGTTGAAGATTCGGTGGTGATGGACTATGCGGAAATAGGACGACATGCCCGAGTCCGTCGCGCGATCATCGACAAATATGTGTACGTGCCCGATGGCGAGGAGATCGGCTACGATCTCGAACGCGACCGGCAGCGCTTTTTCGTCACCGACTCGGGTCTGGTGGTGATTCCGAAGGGCCCCAAGCGCGAGCGCAGGATGCTCTAGGCGAAACGAATTGTCCGACCCGATCGACTTTCGAGACTCATTTGCGCCGGGAGGCAAAGTCTCCCGCGACGACGCGGTCAGCGATACGGGGATTCCAGAGTTTCCGCGCAAGCGCGCGGAGCGCCGCTCGCAGGCGCTGGAACTGGATGCCAAGAGCAGGCTGCTGTTCTGGATTTTTCGCGCCCTCATCGACGCCCTGAGCCTGATCCCGGACTTTATTCTGTACCCGCTCGGCGTGCTCTTCGGGACCCTGGCCTATCGGCTGGATCGCCGGCACGTGCGCATCGGCCTGAAAAACCTGGAGATCGCTTTCCCCGAAAAGAGCGAACCCGAGCGGCGCCGCATTCTGCGCGAATCCTACGTCAACCTCGGTCGGTCGGGTGCCGAGTACGTGCGGCTCGGCGGCTTCTTCTATCGGCGGCTCAAACGACGGGTCGCCTACCAGGGACTCGCGCACTTCGCCCGCGCGCTCAGAAGCACGGCGGGAACCGGCGCGCTGGTACTGACCGCGCATTTTGGAAACTTCGAACTGTTGCTCGCCGCGCACGCGCTGCACGGGTACCAGATAAGCCTGGTCCATCATACGCAGCGCTTTCTTGCCGGCGATGCGCTCATGACATTCGTGCGCGAACGCGCCGGAGTGGACATCATCCGCAAACACTCGGCGGCGCGCGCGGTACTGCGCGCCCTGAAGGAGGGAGACCTGGTAGGAATTCCCTACGACCAGAACGCCAAGCGCAGCGAAGCGGTGTTTGTCCCCTTCTTCGGAGAGCCGGCCGCGACCGCGGGCGCGGTTACGCGCCTGGCGGTGATTTCGGGGGCGTCGGTGGTGCCGGTCTTCCTGGTACGCCAACCGGATCGTCGCCACCATCGAGTCGTGATTCATGAGGCCATTACACTGCAGCGCACCGGTGACACTGACGCCGACGTGCTGGAGAACTCGCGGCGGTTCGTCAAAGCGGTCGAAGATACGGTCCGAGCCCATCCCGAGCAGTTTCTCTGGACCCACCGCCGCTATCGAACCCGCCCCCGCGACCTGCCGCCGGTCTATGACTGGGAAGTTCGAAAACACTACTCAGGCCGGGCGCTCGCGTCGCGTGCCGGCCAGCGCCCGCAGCAAGAGCAGCACGGCTAGCGCTGCTACCCACGCTGCCGCGCCACTGATAAGCGGCTGTCTACCCCAGCCGGCAAGCCATCCCGGCAGCCCGCGGCGGGTGACCATCATCTTGGGCCAAAGCTTGGCGCCAATCACGAACCCGGCGTGAAGTCCGACCGAAAACCAGACCGTACCGGTCAGGATAAAAGCCTCGGCCAGCACGACTCCGAGCAGGAACAAGCCAATCAAGGTCGGCAGCGCGGAGAGCGGCGCACCCAGCTGGGAAAAACTGAGGCCCAGAGCTCGCGCGCCTACGGTCAGATCCAGCGTGGTTACATAAAGACGCGCGGGAGCGCGCAGCAGGTGGGCCAGCGCGTAGATCGCTGAACTTGCAAGCAGGGCGCCGGTCGATCCGAAATCGCCTTCCATTCCCCCGAACAGAATCGCGCGAAAGAAGGCTTCTTCGAGTAGCGCGATGACCACCGCCGACAAAACATACTTCGGAAGCAACCTGGCCGCGGGGCCTACGGACGGGAAACCTTCCATCGCGCTCGCGACCAGGAACAGTACCAGTATGACTCCCAAGGCCACCAGGAGGCCTCGCGCGGTGAAGGCAAAGTTGGCGACCGGCCTCGCAAAGGCGGTGCGCAGCAGCGAAACCAGTCGAAGGTTCTGCGCCCAGAGGATCAGCACCACGGCGAGCGCGATCATCACGACCCGATCGAAAATGCGCGGGAATGGAAAATGGAAGCCGAGCCGGGCAACCGCAACCGCGACCAACGGAGCGAGCACCACGGCCGCGGCCAGTCCAGCCACGAACGCGACCACCAATTTCGCGGTGAACGACTTCGGCATGATCAGAAATGCTTCATCGTTTCATCGGATCGGCCTGCGGCTCCAGGGAAATCTCTACCGGGCAGGCATGCGCCGGAGCGTTGACGATCTGCATTACGGCCGCCGCAACGTCCGCGGCGCGCAACATCGCACTGCGATTCAACCGTTTGTTGTCCGGAATCAATTCGGTGTCGACCAGCCCGGGTACGATCGCCGCGACTTTGATCCCGTAGTGACGGAGATCGGCGAAGGCGGCCTTGGTGAACGCCAACAGGCCCGCCTTGGCGGCCGCGTACACGGCTTCTCCCGCCGGCGCCAGGCGGCCGGCGTTGGAAGCGATGTTCACGATGGTGCCGGTTCCGCGCTCGGCCATCTGGATGGCCGCCAGTCGCGCGAGCGCGATCGGCGCGCGCAGGTTGAGGGCCAGGATTTGGTCGAGGTCGTCTTCGCGCAGCTTCGGCAGCGGCGTGCGGGCGGGGGCCCATCCGGCGTTGTTGACCAGCACGTCGATACGTCCGTGAAGATCGAGGGTCGCCTCGAGCAGGGCCGCTGGCGCCTCGGCCGCCGCGAGGTCGAGCAGCACGATCAGTGACCGCTCGGGCGGCAGGCCGGTCGCATTGCGGGTTTGCTCGAGTTGCTCACGGGTGCGCGCGGCCAGGCAGACCGAGAACCCGGCCTTGGCCAGGGCAATCGCGCAGGCTCGTCCGATTCCGCGACCGGCTCCGGTCACGATGGCGACCCGGTGGGAATTGTCGGTGGTCATCAACCTTGCCGCGGGGTCCGTGCGCTTGCGAACCGCCCGCTACTCGCACAGACTGCTTAGCACAAGTTTCTTTCTCTGTCGGGAGCGCAAGGCGAACACCCGGACTGGATTGGCATAGGGGGGCTAAGGTCGAGATGAATCCGCAGGTCTTTCGCGAATACGACATTCGAGGTGTGGTGGAGGATGATTTCGATGATGCGTTCGTGTCCGACCTCGGGCGCGCCTATGCGACAGTCCTCCACCGCGCGGGGAAAAGAAACATAACCCTCGGCCGCGATTGCCGACTCTCCTCGCCCGCGTTGCGCGCGCGATTGCTCGACGGTCTCCTGGAATCGGGGATCAATGTCACCGATATCGGGGTGGTTCCGACCCCGCTGCTCTATTTTTCGGTTCTGCATTGGCAGATGGATGGCGGCGCCATGATAACCGGCAGCCACAATGCGGCCGAGTATAACGGTTTCAAGCTCGGTGTGGGTCCGACCACGATCTTTGGAGAAGAGATTCAAAACGTCCGGCGCATCATCGAAACGCGGGATTTTCAGGCTGGTGGGACGCCGGGCAAGCTCACCGAGAAACCCATCGTGCCCGAATACGGGGAATTCATCCTTTCGCAGTTCAAGTTGCGCAAGGACATGAAGGTAGCGGTTGATGGAGGAAACGGATGCGGAGGCGTGGTCGCGGTGCCGCTGATGAAACAACTCGGAGTGGAGGTTATTGAGTTGTTCATCGAGATGGATGGCCGCTTCCCCAATCACCATCCCGACCCGACCGTCGAGGCCAACATGCGCCACCTGCAAGGGGCGGTGACGAAGCACGGCGCAGAACTCGGAATTGCCTACGACGGTGACGCGGACCGGATTGGCGCGATCGACGAAAACGGCAGGATCGTGTGGGGCGATGAGCTCATGGTCATTTTCGCTCGCGCGATTCTGAAGCAGCGCCCCGGCGCGGCGATTATCGGCGAGGTGAAATGCTCACAGCGCATGTATGATGATATCGCGAAGCGGGGTGGCCGTCCGATCATGTGGAAAACCGGGCATTCGCTGATAAAGAGCAAGCTCAGGGAAGAGCACGCGGCGCTGGCCGGCGAGATGAGCGGGCACATGTTCTTTGCGGATCGTTATTTCGGTTTCGACGATGCCATCTACGCATCCTTCCGTCTGCTCGAAATCGTGAGCAACGAGCAGCAGGGCTTGGGTAAATTGCTCGCGGACCTGCCGCGCAGCACCTTTACGCCCGAAATACGGCTCGACTGTCCCGACGACCGCAAATTCGAGGTCGTCCGCCGTGCGGCCGAATTCTTCCGCAAAAATTACCAGGTCATCGATATCGACGGCGTGCGCGTCAGATTCGACGACGGATGGGGTCTGGTGCGGGCATCCAATACCCAACCCGCGCTGGTGATGCGATTTGAAGCGCACAGCGCGAAGCGGCTGGAGGAGATCCGATCCCTGTTCGAGAACAAGCTCAAAGAGCTGGGCGCGATCTAGCCGACCATGAGGTCGCAGCGGCGGACCGCCGGGCTTTCCGCGCTGATAATCGCGGGCGGTAGCGGGACCCGATTCTGGCCCGCCAGCCGCGCGTCGCGTCCCAAGCCCCTGTTCTCGGTGGACGGAAAACGGACCCTGCTGGCGAACACGGTGCTGCGCCTGCAACCGCTGGCCTCGCCGTCCCGCATCTTTGTGCTGGCAGCCTCTTCGCATGCGGCCGCATTCCGCCGCGCGCTGAGAGGGCTGATTCCTGCGGGCAATCTGATCATCGAACCGGCCGCGCGCGGAACCGCAGTCGCAATCGCATACGGTGCCGCAGTCATCGAGCGCCGCACCGGGCCGGGGGTCATGGTGGTGCTCCCCGCGGACCATCTGATCGAACCCGCCGCAGAATTTCGCGCGAGCCTCTCCGCCTCCGCCGTGCTGGCGGCGAGCAACCAGTCACTCGTCGTTATCGGCGTTCCCCCGACCCATCCGGAACCGGGATTCGGTTATCTGAAGGTCGGCAAAGCGCAAGGCCGCGGTTTTGTCGTGGAGAGGTTCGTCGAGAAGCCCGCCCTCGCGATCGCGCGCAGGATGGTTCGATCGGGGAAATATCTGTGGAATGCAGGGATGTTTGTGTTCTCAACGGATACGCTGGATGCCGAGTTGCGCCGGATTGTGCCGTCCCTGCACAGCTCGGTGCGCCGGCTGGTCGAGATGCCCGCCAAAGGCTTGGCGCGCGGTTATCTGCGGCTGGCCTTCGATTCTTTCGATCGCGAAGTGGTTGAAAAGAGCAAAGGGGTGCTTGGCGTGCGAGCGCGCTTTGGGTGGCACGATGTGGGATCGTGGGAAGGCTTGCGTCACGCGATCGGCGGCCAGGGAGGAAGGATTCTGCGCGGCAACATTATCGCGCTCGATTCGGATCGCGTGGTCGCCCAGGCGGGGAGGCGCTTGATGGTGCTGTTCGGTGCCCATGACATCGTAGCAATTGACACCGACGATGCCGTCTTAGTGGCGCATCGCTCCAGGTCGCAGGAGCTGCGCCGGGTTAGCGAAGAACTCTCCCGCCGTGGTTTGCGCCAATACCTGTAGGACCGGGACCTGATCGCGAAAGCCAAACCCCGACCCGCAGACCTCGCCGTCTGCACTCATACTCTGGCCTGACGATGAAGTGCACATCGGTCGGAACAATATTGTCCAGTTGTAGCTGCGACTAGGTCTCCGCGCCCATCCATTCCGCGACGTGCTCGCCAATCATAATGCAAGTCAGATTAGTGTTGGCGCGCACGATGTTGGGCATCACCGATGCGTCGACGACGCGAAGTCCCTCGACTCCGCGGACCCTGCAGTACTGATCGACCACGGCTTCCTTATCGGAGTCGGGGCCCATCCTGGCGGTTCCGACAGGATGATAGATGGTGCCGCAGTTGTTGCGAACGAAGTCGGCGGTAGCGCTATCCGAAGCGATGATTTCCGGCGTCATATTAAAAAATTCCTTGATGTGAGGAGCAAGATGCGCGCTGTGCATCAGGCGCCACGCAATTTGGACACCGTCAACCATGCGCCGCAAATCCTCGCGGTCTTCAAGATAGTTCAAATCAATATTGACCGGCACGGAAGGGTCGGCACTTCGCAAACTGACGCGCCCGCGCGCCCGCGGACGCTGCAATCCGGGAACGACAGCAATACTCGGCCAAGGCACGTCGAGGCTCGGACCCGCCCACAAATCCTGATTGTAGAAATTGAGGATATACATCTGCATGTCATTGAACTCGGCTGATCCGCTCGCGGTGTAGCGGATGCCAATCGGGTTCATTACCAACCGGTCATGCGGTACGCCGGGGGTCGGGATGGCGACGACGGGAACCAGCAAATGATCGATCAAGTTACGCCCGACGCCGGGCAAATCGACGATCGGCTTGATCCCGAGCGCTTCGAGCTCGGCTCGTGCACCGATGCCCGAGCGCATCAGGATCGCGGGGGAGTTGATCGCGCCCGCTGACAGCGTCACGCGGCGTGCACGGACGGTTTGCAGCTTGCCGCCGCATTCGAGCTCGATGCCGGTGGCGCGGCCGCCCTCGACGATCACGCGATGAGTATTGCAAAACGGCCGAATAGTCAGGTTCACGCGATGACGGGCAGGACCCAGGTAGCCAATTGCGGTAGATATGCGTATGCCGTCACGGCGATTACGCGGCCACGGCCCGACGCCTGTGGATCTTGGATCATTGTGATCTGCGACATCAGCATAGCCGTGCTCGCGACACGCGTCGTAGAAGGCGCGATTGACCGGCTGCCAGGCTTCCTTTTGAGGCCGCTCGATCCAGATGGGACCGCTGGAGCCATGAAAATCGCCCTGCGCGTCGCGATCGTTTTCGAGCTTGCGATAAAACGGCAGGACCTTCGCGAAGCTCCATTCGGAGTTGCCCCACGCGCTCCACTCGTCAAAATCCTCAGGCGTCCCGCGAAGCGCGATATGGCCATTCACAGCGGAAGAGCCACCGGTAACCTTGCCGCGCGGGTAAGCGATTTCGCGATCGGGTCTGGCCCTGGCGACCAGGCCCCAATCGTGCGGCCCGACGGAGATCCAAGTGTGCAGGAGATCGCCGGGACTTTGCGCGACGGCAGGGTAATCCGGACCGGCTTCCACCAGCAACACAGCGCGGTTTTGATCTTCGCTCAAGCGAGCAGCCAGTACGGCGCCGGAAGATCCCGCGCCAACGACAATGTCGTCGTATTCCATCGATCACCCTCGAGTGAAGCCTCCTGAAGCCGCTTCAGCCGGGATTTCTTTTTTTATCTCGATTCAGACTCACACCACGCGCATTTGGTTTGCAAATGCGAAATTCCCGCACGGTTTTGAGGCCAAGGGACTTTCCTCGCCAGGCTACGAGCCGGTTCCGGCGCGCATCGGCATAAAACGTCCGAAAGGCCGCATCTTTCCATGCGAGTCATCAGACGCTTGTCCCGCAGTGTTGCGCAATGCTGCGGCGTCGCAGGTGCGCCCAGAGGAAGCGCAAGGAACGGCTTTCCTTCAGAGCGCGCCGAACAATGTTCGCATCGATCGGCCCGAAACTTTCATCTGAGGAGACGCCTGCCCAGAGCGCGACTAGTCAAGCGCCTGGGGATCGCACTTGAGGGCGAGTGCGCGCAACTGAATTTGCGCTTCCCCGTCTGCGATCGCGATAGCCAGGAGCTTCTCGGCCGTCGCCGAGTCAATTCCTTCCCACACCCTGGAAGCTCTCTGAATTCCGCTGACGACCATGCCCAACAGCGCAAGGTCATGGTTGAGGCGCTCCCAGTTGCTCGAACCCTCGTGCGGTGTGGACTCGGGCGGGCGCGGCCACATCTGGCGCTCAGCCAGGAGGCTTCGAAGGACCTTGAAGCCTTCCCTCTGTTGCTCGGCGATGCGTTCGAGGCCGGTCCTGATGGTTCCGTAGGGACACATGGCCGCGTGACGCGCGAGCCGGTCTATCAAGGCTTCCTTGCGGCCGGCCAGCTCGGCCAGCTGGGCCAGCGCCGTCTTGTCTGCAGAAGGTCGAAACCTGTCAAAAAATCCCATCGCCGATGCCATCTTCCCCCACCTGCTTGCCGCATCACCTAAGGCATCAAACGTTCGACCAGAGGCGCGGCCAGTTGCGAGCTATTACCTATCGGTATCCCGACCGTGCCTGTCAAGCCATGCCCGCAGCAGCGCCGGCCCCTCGGTCTCGGGTGGTTCTTGCGGAGCGATTGTTGTGCGCACCAGAAATGATTCGCGCGCGAAGAATCCGTGAGTGTGAAAGGAGTCATCCAGCTTGAGCACGCTGTAGTCGAAGTAATGAACCAGCTCGTGCATCAGCGTGCGCACGAAAGTCCGCGGTTTTACCACCTCGCGCCGCTCCGCGGTGCGCATCCACAGCACGATCCGGGGTAGCGTCCCCTTGCGCGGATCCGAAGGATAGAAGAGTCCGTGCAGTTCACCCCGGGTATTCTTGGGGCGCACCTCGCGCACATCCACCGCCAGGCCCGCGACGCCCGCAAGGCGGCACATCTCGGTCGCAACCGCCCGTGCCGCGTGTTCCGTGTCGGTCGGATTGCCCTTTGCGAGCACGCGGGTCAGGCCGGCGACCGACCTGGCCACGGAAGCATCGGGAACAAATTGATACCGGGTGATCGAGTCGCTCTCCAGGTAACAGCGCTGTGCATGCGGGGGAAGACGATAGAAAAAGGCGGGCAGTTTATCCGACACAGGTCCCGGCTTGCGAGTGCTGGGCATTGGAGCGAGTCAGCGCCGAGGGCTGCCCTTTCTGCGCTTTATGCTCTTTCATATCATCGGCGGCGAATCATCGGGAGAGGCCGCGACCTATGGAAATTAAAACCATCGCGATTCTCAAGCCGGCTGACGAGGTGAACGTGATCATCGGCCAGGCGCATTTCATCAAGACCGTCGAAGATCTGTACGAAACCCTGGTGCAGGCAGTCCCGGGCATTCAGTTCGGCCTGGCCTTCGCGGAGGCGTCCGGTCCATGCCTGATTCGCCATCTCGGCAGCGACCGTAACCTCGAGCAGGCCGCAATCGAGGCGACCTCGGCAATCGCTGCGGGCCACGTGTTTGTGATCATGCTCGGCAACGCGTTCCCGGTGAATGTGCTGAATCAAATCAAGGCGGTGAGCGAGGTGTGCACGGTCTTCTGCGCCAGCGCCAACCCGCTGCGGGTGGTGGTCGCCGAGGAGGCCGGAGGACGTGGAGTTATCGGGGTTATCGATGGCAGCTCGCCCGCCGGGGTTGAGGGCGAGCCCGAGCAGCAGGAGCGTCACGCAATGCTGCGCCGCTTCGGCTACAAGAAATAGCCACTTAAAGCACCGCCCGAAATGCCCGATTCCTGCGCATGTCCGGAAGCGAAAATATTCTCAGCGGGCGGGTCTATTTTCGGTTATGATTTGAAGCATCAGATTGGGCGATGGCCAGTGGTGACAAGGGGCGGGGAAGGGGCGGCCGGCGGAAACCCGAGTGGCGGATCGGCGGATGGCGCGTCGCTACCATTGCGGGTGCGGCCTTCCTGCTCCTGTGCTTTGCCGCGGGTTTCTACCTGGCCCAGCTTTACGGCGAGATTTCCGAGCTCATCGAGCAGCGTCGTGCCGCGCTCAACTCGGCTATCTATTCCGCGCCCACGGTCATCAGGTCCGGCGATGACCTGGGGACCACCGGACTGCTCGACCGGCTAAACCACCTGAGCTATTCGCAGGTCGCAGTCGCCGATGCGCCGGGCGAATATTCGCGCGGGCGCGACGCGATGACGATCTATGCCCGCGCCTTCCAGGTCGGGCTCAGCGACTACGCGCCCTCGATCATAAAACTCAGGCTCGACGGGGATCGAGTCGAGGCGATCGCCGATTCTTTCGGCGTCTCCAGACGCAGCGCGATGCTCGAACCCGAAGTGGTCGGGCGGCTGCTGGCGGGCGCTCCGGCCGAGCGCGTTGAGGTTGTCCTCGGCGACCTCAAGCCCTACTTCGTGCGAGGTCTGATTGCGACCGAAGACCGCTGGTTCTACTACCATCCCGGACTGGATCCGATTCGTGTCATCGAAGCCGCGCTGGTTGACTTGCGATCGCACCGACTGTCGCAGGGCGCCAGCACCATCACCCAGCAATTGGCCCGCACTTTCCTGGATCGATTCGACCGGAGTTTCGGCCGCAAATTTCATGAGCTGGCGGTCGCGATAGTGCTGGAGATTCGGCTCAGCAAGAACGAAATTCTCGAACGCTACATCAGCGACGTGCCGATGGGTGCGTACAGCGGTACGCCCATCGAAGGCATGCCGGAGGCTTCCCGCTATATCTTCAACAAAGACCTGCGCCAGGTTACGCCCGCCGAGGCGGCGACCCTAATCGGGATGATCCAGGCGCCCACCCTGTATGATCCTCGGCGCCATCCCCAGGCCTGCCGCGCGCGGCGCGACACGGTGCTTGCGGTGATGAAGCGCGACGGGGTGATCGACGAGGCCGCATATCGGGCCGCTCTTGCCTCGCCCATCGACGTGACGCAGCCGCCGGGGCTTCGCCGCGCGCCCTACTTCACCGACTACGTCGCCGGCCTGGCCGAGAAAATTCCCGGGCTGCACGGACGCCTCGAAGGCTTGAAGGTGTACACGACTCTCGATCCCAAGATGCAGGCCGACGCTGCCGCTGCGGTGACCGAGAACCTCGAACAACTTGAAAAGCGTCATCCGCATCTGCTGCGCGCGCGGACCAAGGACCAGCTCGAGAGCGCGATGGTGGTGCTCGATGTGGAGACCGGGGCGATCCGTGCAATGGTCGGCGGGCGCGACTATTCATCCAGTCAATTCAATCGCGCCGCCATGGCCGAGCGACAGCCGGGCTCCGCTTTCAAGCCGATTGTGTACCTGGCCGCGCTCGATCCGGAACGATCGCCGTTGTCCTCTCCGATGACGCTGGCAACGACCCTTCCCGACCATCCGATGTCCTTCAACGGGTGGACGCCGGTCAACTACGAGCACACCTACCAGGGGCAGGTCACGGTGGTCGAAGCGCTGTTCGAATCGCTCAACGTGCCGACCGCGTGGGTGGGCAGCCAGCTGGGGCCGGCGAAGATTGTCCAGACCGCGCACGAGCTTGGAATCGGTGAGGATCTGCCGACCGTGCTGCCAATCTCGATCGGCGCAGACGAGACCACGCTGCTTGAGCTGACCGGCGCCTACCAGGTGTTTGCAAGCGGTGGTTTGCAGGATCCCCCGTATGCGGTGGAATCGGTGGTCGACGGGGCCGGCCACCTCATTTACCACCATGAAGACAAGGAAAAGCGTGCGATCAATCCCTCGGTCGCCTTCCTTATAACGGGCGCGCTCAAGCAAGTCCTGCGCTATGGCACCGGCGCGGCGGCGACCAGTCTGGGGGTCGACTTTCCAGCCGCTGGCAAGACCGGGACGACGCAGGATTATCACGACGGATATTTCATCGGGTACACGCCCGAGCTGGTGTGCGGGGTATGGGTGGGGTTTGACGCGCCGCAAAGCCTTGGGATGCCAGGCGCGCGGGCCGCGTTGCCGGCGTGGGTTTCGTTCATGAATCAGAACGTACCGGCGGACTCGCCGGATTTCCCGGAACCGTCGGGAATCGTGTACGCGACCATCGATCCACAAAGCGGGGGGCTTGCCACCTCATACTGTCCACGCGCGATCGCTTTGCCGTTCCTGATAGGTACCGCACCAACCCGTATCTGTACGCTGCACGCCGGACTCATCGCCTCTGCTCCTTCAGCTCCGGTCCCGGCCACCGCCACCTCGGCGCCGCCGGCGGTTGCGCGGCCCGAACCGAGTGCCTCACCGAGTCCATCGTCCGAGAGCGTGATCGGAGCGGTTGCCGGATTCTTCGGCCGTCTTTTTCACTGACACCCGCAGCGGGGTCCTTCGTTCGGCCCGCGTGGCCCTGCCCAACTCAATGGCTGGCGAAGCCACCCGCCCTGGCGCGGGTGGCGGCGAGCTGGAGGCCAGAAAATCGCATCGGTCACGCATACCAGTGGGTTGCAGCCCCCTGTGCAGGGCAGATGCGCACCCCATCCCTTGAGGTGCCGAGTTTTCCGCCGACGCGCGGAAAATGGTTGGCCTGACTACCGCTTTGGATCTTCGTCCTCGGACTCTTCGGCGCGTTCGGACCATGGCGAGGTTGACTCGGCTTGCGCCTCCGGGGGCGGTGCAGCTGCGAGGCGGCGGGCGATGATGATGAATGCCGAGTGGGCAACCATCCGGTTCAATGGTCGCACGCTGAGTCCCTTGACCTGCCAGTGCCGCAGGAGGGTCTCGAAGCTCTCGATTTGTCCGAAGTCCGCATTCGCCTGCAGGGCGTCGACGGTGTCTTTCAATTGCAGTGCGGTGGGGACGTAACCGACCAGCACCCCG
This sequence comes from Deltaproteobacteria bacterium, assembly GCA_019237115.1. Taxonomy (GTDB): domain Bacteria; phylum Desulfobacterota; class Binatia; order Binatales; family Binataceae; genus JAFAHS01. The sequence continues at coordinate 34,701 of JAFAHS010000062.1, read as the reverse complement.
CCCGGGCGGAGTGCGCGCGCCGCCACCTCAAGTGCCCGCCCGGGTTCCGGCAAATCCAGGAACATTCGATCTGCCGCGGTCTCATCGAAACCTTCGTACAGGTCGCGACGTTTGAGGGTCCAGTTGGGCGCCGCGCCGAAGAAGGTCGCGACGTTGCGTTGCGCAAGATCCGCGAAATCGTCGCGAATCTCGTAGGAGACGAGCCGCCCGAGCGGGCCGATCGCGCGAAGCAGCGCTATTGTGAGCGCGCCCGCGCCAACGCCTCCTTCGATCACCGTTGCGCCGGGAAATACGTCGCCCCAGACAATCAGCGGACCCGTGTCCTTGGGATAGATGACCTGCGCGGTTCGCGGCAGGTGTGGCACCAGGTCGGCGTAAGTCGGTCTCAGGACCAGAAAGGTCTCGCCGCCGGAAAACTTGACGCGCGATCCTTCCTCGATTCCGACCAGCGAATCCGCCATCAGCTCGCCGCGGATCAGCAGTTTCAGACCCGGTTTGAGCACCTTCAGGTAACGCCGGCCTTTGCGATCGATGAAGATCACGGCGTCGTTGGGTTTCAAGCGAGAATCCACAGGTCATCTACCGATAGACGCATGTGGTGGCGTGTGCAACGCGGCACCTTCACCCTATTGACTGCCGATGACGGTGGCGCCTAGGCTCTTTGCCGCGCCCGGCCCGAACCACGGCCGGGCGATTTTGCACTTCGCTGAAAAGTGGTTAAATCATTTCATGCCGATGGCGAATGCCCGGCCAATCCGCTTTATCGGCACAAATTCGGCACGGATCAGGATCGACAACAATGGCAGAAAAGAAAGCAAAAACCGCGGAAAAGGGCGGCGAACTGCAGAACAAGCACGTGTGTCCGAGCTGCGGCGCGGAGAGCAAGGTAACCAAGTTCGCGGGTTTCGGACGCAAGGGTTTCTACCTGGTGTGCGAAAAGGCCTGTGGCTACGTGGGCCGAACGCGTTGAGCATTCGGAGTAACGCGATGGGTAGAACGCGCAAAAGCAAGACTTCCAAACGCGACCGCTACGCAAGTTTCGGGGACATGGCGGACGAAGCCGATGAAGATGCGGATCTTCCCAAGGACGAGGCGGGACGACGCAAGATAAAACGCCAGTATGCGGAGTTGCTCGGCATCCGCATCGAAAAACTCCGCGGCCGCATTCTCAATCGCGAGCGTATCAACAAGACCATCGAGGGCATCTACTTCATCTGCAGTAATTGTCTGAAGGTGTGTCATTCGCTCGACGATGGGCTCACCGAGGATCCCGACAATCAGAACAACCAGTGCGGCGCGTGCAGCAAGGCGAAGCCGGTTGCCACCCCGCCGGCGGTTGCGCCCAAGCCGGCGCCCTCGAGCCGCAGCTCGCGCCGCAAGCGCGCCGCGGCGAGCTGAAGGTTGTTCCGGCGGAAGCTAAAAGCTAAACAGGGCCGATGTCTCTGCAACTGATTCGTCCCGACATCAATCTCGATTTCGTCGGGAAACGTCATTTCTTCGTGATTCTGTCGACCGCGATCAACCTCGCGGCGATCCTGCTTCTCATTTTCAAGGGACTGAACTACGGAGTCGATTTTATCGGCGGCAGCGTGGTGCAGGTGCAATTCACCAACGCCACCAACGCCGACGCGATTCGGCGTTCGCTGGCGCCGCTCGATCTGGGTGAAATCACCGTCCAGGACTTCGGTTCCGCCGGCCATTCCTATCTGTTGCGTTTCGAGAAGGTCAAGAACATCGCGGGCCTGGGGCCCACGCTGGAAGCCGAACTGGCCAAGAGCTTCGGGGCCAACGGCGCCAAGGTGGTCAGAGTGGAGAGCGTGGGCGCCAAGGTGGGCAGCGACCTGCGGCGCAAAGGATTTCTCGCCGTGATCGCGGCTACCATCTTCATGGGAATATTCATCGCGATCCAGTTTCGCCACGTGAGCTGGAGTTTCGGCACCGGAGCCGTAATCGCGTTGATTCACGATGTGCTGGTGGTCACCGGGGCGCTGGTGATCGCGCAGCTCCAGTTCGATCTGACGACCCTGGCTGCGCTGCTCACGGTCATCGGCTATTCCGTGCACGACACGATTATCGTGTCAGATCGAATCCGCGAAGATGCGGCCAAGCGGCGGCGCGAACCGATCGCGACGATCATGAACCGCGCGATCAATGAGACGCTGTCGCGAACCATCCTGACTTCGGGCACCGCGATCATGGTGCTTATCGCGCTGCTCGCTTTCGGCGGGCCCATCCTGCGGCCATCCGCGTTTACCCTGCTGGTAGGATTCATTACCGGCACCTACTCGTCGGTCTATATCGCGGGCCCGGTCGTGCTGTTTTGGGAGGGCCGCGGCAAGGGCGGCGGTTCCCCCTCGGCGCGCGCCGCATAGTCAACCCATCATCCGCCGTGGCAGTATCCATCAAGACCGGCCGCGGCGACTATTTGCTCAAGACTGCAGCGCCAGACCAACGCGATGCGAACGTGATTTTGTTGACGCTGGCGCTGGAGCGCCGCGATGGAATCGAGCGAGTCGCGTTTCGGTGCCGCCTAGCCGCCGGACTCGTCGACCCCACGAGCGACGCTGAGGTCATCATGTGCCGACTCGCGCCGTGGCTGGAACGCGAGTTCGAAATGACGCGGGAGAGCGCGCTCAAAACCATTCGCAGCGAACACCGGCTGTTGGAGATCAGCTTCGATGCCTCCAATCGCGGGCCATTCTGACCCTTCGCTCCGAGCGCCGAGAAAACGTGCCAACTGCTGCCCTGACTGAAAGGAGAGACGGCGCGATCCTCGCGGCCCGGCCAGGTCGCCATGATTGAAGCAATCCTGTGGGACAACGATGGTGTTCTGGTCGACACCGAGGAGATGTTCTTCGTGGCCACTCGCGACACGCTGGCGGGGGCAGGGGTGAAGCTAACCCAGGAACAGTACGTCGAGTTCGCGCTGACCAGTGGAGGCAGCGCATTTGACCAGCTGGAAGCCTCGGGATGGAGCGCCGACCAAATCCTGCGACTTCGCGGCGAACGCGACCTTGCCTATGCGGCAATGCTGAGCGCAGGTTGCGTGGCGATGGACGGGGTCATCGAGACTCTGGCGCGTCTCAAAGGCCGGGCTCGCATGGCCATCGTGACGACCTCGCTCCGCAAGCACTTCGATCTCGCGCATCGCGGAAGCGGAGTGCGCGAGTATTTCGATCTGATTCTCGCGCGCGAGGACTACGCCCGCTCCAAACCGCACCCGGAACCATACCTGACCGCCCTTGATCGCCTGTCGGTGGCGGCCCAACGGTGTCTTGTGGTCGAAGATTCCGCACGCGGGCTTCAATCGGCGCTCGCCGCCGGGCTGCGATGCGTGGTGGTGCCCAATCGCTTTACCAGGGGTTCTCAGTTCGACGGCGCGATGGCGGTGCTGGAGGACGTAAGGGCGCTCCCGGCGCTGGTGGAGTCATTGTACGACTAGGTCATTTACATTCATGCGTGCATGTATGTAAATAGCCCAATGACTACACGTCGCGCCGCCCTTCCGCGCAAACGTCGCAGCCAGGCCGAGCGGAGCGCCGAGACCAAACGCCGGCTGCTCGAGGCGACTATCGATTGCATCGTCGCGCGCGGTTACGCGCGGACCACCACCACCGAAATTGTTTCCCGCGCGGGTCTGACCCGCGGCGCGCAGCTTCACCACTTCGTCGACCGGGATACCCTGCTGCTGGCGGCGGTCGACTATCTTTTCGAGTGCGGTATCAAGGAATTCAACCGCGCCTTCGCCGCACGCGCGCCCGAGCGGGACGAGAACGAGGCTGCGGTGGACCTTTCGTGGCAGGCATTTGGAGGTCGATTCGGAATCGCATGGCTTGAGATGCTGGTGGCGAGCCGCGCCGACCAACAGCTGGCAAACGCGGTCGGTACGGTCGCTACCCGTTTCGGTCAGAAGCTGCTGGAATTCGGAAGTTCATTCACCTCGCTGCCGGTCGAAGAGTTTGCGCTGTCACAGTCGTTCGAGGTTGCGGTGATGCTGGGGCTGCTGGTCACGGGCATTGCCTCGGACCGAGGAGAGTATGAGGCGACGCGGGTAGCCGTGATCGAACTGCTTAAAGAATTTATCCACGCTCTGGGAAAGGATCCGGGGATGCTGGCGCGGGTTCTCCGCAAGACCGCGCCCTTGCGCCCGGACAGGACCCGATGAAGTTCTTTCGTGTGGTCTATCGCAATCTCATTCGCAATCGGCGGCGCAGCCTGCTCACCATCCTGTCGATCGCAGTTTCGATGTTCATCTTCGCGGCGTTGTTCGCCTTGCCGAGTTTCGTCGATCGGGTGCTTGCCGCGAGCGCCACCAACCCGCGCCTGGTGTGTCATGGGAAAGCCGGTCTCGGCTACTCGCTGCCGGAGGCATACGGCCGGCGAATTGCGGCGATTCCGCACGTAGTTGGCGTGGACCTGTGGAACTGGTTCGGCGGCATTTATCATCTCCCCTCGGATCAGTTTCCCAACCTCGCGACCGAACCCAACCAGACCGAGACGGTGTGGCCGGATTGGCGCGTGTCGCGGGAAAGCGTCGATGCATTTCAGCACGAGCGTACGGCCGCGCTGGTCGGGCTCTCCACCATGCAACGCTTCGGGTTCCGCTTGGGCCAGCAGATCATGCTGCACGATTCAGTTTATGGCCGGAACCTGCAGCTAAGAATCGTCGGCACGCTGGGCAAGGGCACCATGCCAACGATGCTGATCTTTCGCCGCGACTATCTGCAGCAGGCCATCGGGCAGACCGGGAGAGCCGATTTCATCTGGATTCGGGTGGACCGGCTGGAATCCATACCCCAGGTCATCCAGGCAGTGGACAGCCAGTTTGCCAATTCCAGCGATCCCACCACCACCGAATCGGAGCAGAGTTTCCAGGCCGGGTTTATCGAGTCGCTGCGCACGATAATTCGACTGGCGGAGGTTCTTTCGGTGATTGTCTTGCTCAGTATCAGCCTGGTCGCGGCCAACACCGCCGCGATGTCGGTACGGGAGCGCCGGGTTGAATTTGCGGTGATGCGATCGATTGGGTTCACCGCGCCCCGGGTCGTAGCGCTGGTGGGCGCCGAAGGCGCGCTCACCGGCGTAATCGGGGGCGCGATCGGCGCGGGAGTGGCATGGATCGTCCTGCACCTGCTGCCGCTCAGCGGAGATTTGTTTGGCAGCCTCGGGACGGTGACCATGCCGGCCAGTGTGCCGGTCGCCGCGATCGCGCTGTCCACCCTTATCGGAATTTCGAGCGGCCTGGTGCCCGCCACGCTCGCGATGCGGCGCAAGGTGGTCGATGAATTGCGCGCGATCGGGTGATCGCAGGATTTGCCGCGCGCCCGCTTTGTGATGAGATCGGGCCATGGTGCCCGACATCGAGATTCGACCGGCCCGGCTAAGCGACATACCAGAGATGGCGCGTCTGGTTGCGGCACTCGCAGCCTATGAAGAAGCGCTCGACGAACGTGCCCGCTACGATTGGGACGAGATTCGCGATGCTCCCAGCTGGCTGCGCGTGGTGCTAAGCCGCGACCACCATGCGGTTTGGGTCGCCGACAGCGGCAAGGGACTGCTGGTTGGGCATCTGTGGGTCCGGCTCTATCGTCGGCGCGAAGGCGGTGTCCCTGCGCTCAGCGGCTACATCAGCCAGGCTTTTCTCGAGGACGCGTGGCGAGGAAAAGGGCTAATGAAACTGATGCTCGGGGATGCCTACCAATGGTTTCGAGCGCAGAACGTGACGGTCGTCACGCTGAGCGTGCTCCATCGCAACTGGCTTGGTGCGACGGCGTGGCACCGGCTGGGCTTCGCCGATTGGCGTGAAGAGCGACGCCTGGAGCTTCGACCGAAGCGCTCGTAGCAGTCCCTGACCACCCGGTAAGTCGCCCGAATTAGCCTTGACAATTAAGGGGAAATCCTTTTAGTTGCCTTTGTAGGTCCAGTATTCCGGCTCGTTGACAGATGGACGAGGATGTCTATACTGGACTGTAGGAGTCCACTAATATTTCCCGGTTTTCCGGGTGGAATTGATGCCTGACCAGCGAGCGGAAAATCACGATGCTTAAGACGCCGGTTTACATGGACAATCACGCGACCACGCCGTGCGACCCACGCGTGCTCGACGCGATGTTGCCTTATTTCACTAGCAAATTTGGCAACGCCGCCAGCCGCAATCATAGCTTCGGCTGGGAAGCCGAAGAGGCGGTCGGCAAGGCTCGCGATCAAATCGCCGCGATCATCAACGCCAAGTCCAAAGAGATCATCTTCACCAGCGGCGCGACCGAATCCGACAACCTGGCAATCAAGGGCGTGGTCGAGTTCTACAAGGACAAGGGCAACCACGTCATCACCTGCGTCACCGAGCACAAGGCGGTGCTCGATTCGTGCCGCGCGCTGGAACGACTGGGCAAGGCCACGGTGACGTACCTGCCGGTGGACAAGTACGGGATGGTCGATCCGGACGCGGTGCGCAGGGCCATCACGGACCAGACCGTGCTGATCACGATCATGTACGCAAATAACGAGATCGGCACGATTCATCCGATTCGCGAGATCGGCAAGATCGCCAAGGAGAGGGAGATCGTCTTCCACTGCGATGCGGTCCAGGCCGTCGGCAAGATTCCGGTGGACGTGGACAAGGACGGAATCGATCTGCTCTCGATGAGTGGTCACAAAATCTATGGTCCCAAGGGAGTCGGCGCGCTTTACGTGCGCTCCAAGGGACCGCGCGTGCGGCTGACCCCGATCATCGACGGCGGCGGTCACGAGCGCGGCATGCGGTCGGGGACTCTCAACGTCACCGGAATCGTCGGCTTTGGCGCCGCGTGCGAGATCGCCAACCACGAGTTGGCGGGTGAAGCCCGCTATCTGACCGACCTGCGCAACCAGTTGCAGGCCCAATTGTTCGAGCGGCTCGACGAGATCTATTTGAACGGGCATCCGACCGAGCGCCTGCCCGGTAACCTGAACGTGAGCTTTGCGTATGTCGAAGGCGAGTCGCTGCTGATGGGGATCAACGATGTGGCGGTCAGTTCGGGTTCTGCCTGCACCTCGGCGACGTTGGAACCCTCCTACGTGATTCGCGCGCTCGGGACCGACGAAGAGCTGGCGCACAGCTCGATCCGGTTCGGGCTGGGCCGGTTCAACACCGGTGAGGAAGTCGACTACGTGGCGGAGCGGGTGACCAGGGAAGTGAAGCGGCTGCGCGAGATGTCGCCGCTGTATGAGATGGCCAGGGAAGGGATCGACCTGAAATCGGTCCAGTGGAAAGCGTGACCAGACAATTGAGCGGAGGCGCCCATGTCCTATTCGGATAAGGTTCTCGACCATTACAACCATCCCCGCAATGTCGGAAGTTTTGCCAAGGACGATGCGAGCGTGGGAACCGGCGTAGTCGGCGCGCCCGAATGCGGCGACGTGATGAAGCTGCAGCTCAAGATCAGTGACGCGGGGGTCATCGAAGATGCCCGCTTCAAGACCTTCGGCTGCGGCAGCGCGATCGCGAGCTCGAGTTACGTGACCGAGCTGGTCAAGGGCAAGCACATCGACGAGGCGATGACGATCCAGAACACGGTCATCGTGAAGGAACTTAACCTGCCGCCGGTAAAGATCCATTGCTCGGTTCTTGCCGAGGACGCGATCAAGGCCGCGATCTCCGACTGGAAGACGCACAAGGGCGGCGTCGCCCCGCGATCCGCACCGCAGAAAGCGCAGGAGAAGTAACGGCGCACGGACCCGATGATTTCCCTGTCCGACAACGCGGTGCACAAGATCAAGCAGCTCGTCTTCGAGAAGGGCGACCAGGCAGGCCTGCGGGTCAAAGTCGTCGGAGGCGGATGCTCCGGGCTGCAATACCGCATGGAAGTCGATGCCGCCAAGGAGCGCGACAAGATTTTCGAGCGCGACGGCGCGCGCCTGATCGTCGACAAGAAGAGTTTTCTTTATCTGAACGGCTCCGAACTGGACTACGCCGAAGAGCTGATGTCGTCGGGGTTCAGGGTGGTGAATCCCAACGCCAAACGCAGCTGCGGATGCGGGGAATCGTTCGTCGTATGAACGAGGGGATGCAGGAAACACGGCGCAAACATGATGCAGTGCCCGTCATGCGGACAGCGGCAAGGACCGCGACTGATCTGTGAAAACTGCGGCGCCCCGCTGGGCGCCGAGGTCGACGGGTTCGCGGCGTTCTCGCTTCCGCGCAAGCTGGTCCTCGACCCCTCCGCGCTCGAGCGCGTCTATCACGAGCTTAGCCGCCAGATTCATCCCGACCGGTTCGCGCAGGGCTCGGCCCGGCTCCGCGACGCCAGCCTGCGCAGCACCGCGCTGCTCACGCGCAGCTACCGCACGCTGCGCGATCCGATCGCGCGCGGACTGTACTGGCTTGAGCTGCACGGTGAAAAGCTCGCCGACAACAACAAAACCGTTCCCCCCGACCTCGCGGAACTGGTATTCGAGGTCCAGGACGAGCTCAGCGAACTGCGCGACGCAGGGTCCGATCTTCCACGCCTGCGCGAACGCACCCGCGTGCGGCGGGTCGAACTGGAAACTGCGATCAACGAACTGCAGCGCCCGCTGGCGCGAAACTTCGAGCGCTGGGATGCCGGCGGCGACCCCCAACCACTCAGCGCGGAGCTCAAGACGGTGCTTTCAAAGATCGCTTACCTGCGCACTTTGCTTCGCGACGTGGACCGCGAACTTGAAAATCTCAAGGCAGCCTGATGACCCGCATCTTCGGTATTGACCTCGGCACCACCAACAGCCTCATCGCGACGATGGAGAACGGTGCTCCCCGGGTCATCGCCGATCCCGAGACCCGCCACTCGCTGCTGGAATCGGTAGTGGCGCTTGCGCCGGATGGCTCGGTGCACGTCGGCCCCGAGGCGGTGGAGAGGGAACCGCACTTGAGCCGCGAGCGGGACGGGCGGGTGAGTGCGGTCGGGTTTCCCGGCGGCGAATACGGCGCGGTCATCCGTTCGGTAAAGCGCTACATGGGACTCGGCGGAGAGGAAGTCGCTCGCGAGGAACGGGCCCGCTACGCGTTTGCCGACCTGTCGGGTCCGGTCGTACGTTTTCGGATTGGTAAACGAACGTTCACTCCGCCGCAAATTTCAGCCGAAATACTGAACGCGTTGAAGCGGCGCGCCGAACGCGCGCTCGGCGAGAAGGTGGAGCGGGTGGTTATCACGGTTCCTGCTTATTTCAACGACGGCCAGCGGCAGGCAACCAAGGATGCAGGGCGGTTGGCGGGTCTCGAGGTGGTGCGGCTGGTGAACGAACCTACCGCGGCCTCGCTCGCCTATGGCCTCAACCAGCTGGCCGAGGGGAACGTTGCGGTGTACGACCTCGGCGGTGGGACCTTCGATATCTCGATTCTGAGCATCAAGGGCGGGATTTTCGAGGTCCTCGCGACCAACGGCGACACCCACCTGGGCGGCGACGATATAGACGGTGCGCTGGTCGATTGGCTGCTGGCGGAGACTCCCGCCGAAGTCGGGCGCGACCGCCACGTGTGGAACAGCGCCCGGCGCGGTGCCGAGGAGGCCAAGCGGCGGCTCAGCGAAGCCGACGAGGTGGAGCTCCGACTGGAGTTGCCGAGCCACCTGATTGTCAAGCAGCTCACCCGCCAGGCGCTCGAGAAAATCGCCGAGCCCCTGGTGGCGCGCTCCCTCAAGCGCTGCGAGCTCGCGCTGGCGGATGCGAAGCTTGCTGCCACGGAGGTCGGGGCGGTGGTCCTGGTGGGCGGTGCCACGCGCATGCCGCTGGTGCGCAGGAGCGTCGCCGAGTTGTTTGGCCGCGAACCACTGTGCTCGCTCAACCCCGACGAGGTCGTGGCGCTGGGCGCCGCGGTCCAGGCGGGTGTGTTGATGGGCACGCAGGGCGATATGCTGCTGCTCGACGTGGTCCCCCTGTCGCTTGGCATCGAGACGATGGGCGGAGTCATGGAACGGCTTATCCATCGCAATACCACCATCCCGACCAGCGTCACCGAAAACTTCACCACCGCTGTGGATAATCAGAGCCATGTGGATATCCATGTGCTCCAGGGCGAGCGGGAGCTTGCCAAAGACTGCCGGAGTCTCGCACGATTCAAGCTGGGTCCCATCGAAGCGCAGCCGGCCGGACTGCCCAGGATTGCGGTCACTTTCCTGATTGACGCAAACGGGATACTAAATGTCAGCGCGCGCGATGAGCGCACCGGCCGCGAGCACTCGATCGACGTCAAGCCCAGTTACGGCCTGACTGACGAGGAGATCGAACGGATGCTCGAGGAGGCGATCGATCTGGGCGAGGAGGATCTGGAGCAGCGGCTTCTGATCGTCGCGCGCAACGACGCCGAGCAGATCCTGGGGGCGCTGCGCAAGCAGCTGGGCGAATTTCCCGGGCTGATCGAACCGGACGAGCGAGCGCGGCTCGAGGAGCAGGCGGAGTGGTTGGAGGCGGCACGCAAGACATCGGATCGCGAACTCATTTCCAGACTGGTCGAAGAGTTGAACGAGCTGAGCACGCCGTTCGCGGGGCGCATCATGGATTTTGCCATCAAGCGGGCGCTGGAAAAGAAATCGGTCGAAGAGGTGTCGTAACGGAGGCGTCTCATCATGGGATTCAAGTGGGATCAAGCCGAAGAGATCGCGGAAGTGCTCGCTGAAAACCATCCCGGCATCAATCCGCTGGAGGTTCGCTTCACCGATCTGCGCCAGTGGGTCATAGACCTTGACGAGTTCGACGACCAGCCGGGTTCGTCGAGCGAAAGCAAGCTCGAGGCGATCCAGATGGCCTGGAACGAGCTTTACGAGGAACAGAACGACGAAGAGGATGAGTAAACAGACGCCGAAGCAACGGCGTCGTTAATCTTTGAGAGGAGGTGGGGATGCGGTGGAAGCCAATCGAAGCTCGAGAGCGGGGGTAGAGCAGGGGACTAAGATGCAGGAGAAGGAGACCCTGGACGAAAGGTTGCCGAATTTATTCGAGCCGGACACTCTTTTGCCCATCCAGTATTTCGAGGCGATGCGCAAGAAGCATCTGCTCGAGGGCGAGAAGCGCCTGATCCTGAGTGTCCTGGAAGACGCGGTCGAATGCTTCATGAAATGCATCGATGCAGCGACCAACAAGGGACAGCGGCTCTTCCGCGAAGCGGATGAGTGGATCACGCACGAGGACAAGCGCTGGGTTTTCTCGTTCGACAACGTGTGCGACATGCTGGACATCAACGCCGACTACATGCGGGTCGGATTGAACAAATGGAAGGAGCGGAAGATCGAGTTGATCGCGCGCGGGCGCGCCGAAGCGGAGGCTGCTGCCGCCAATCCTGCGCTGCTCGAGCCGGCCGCGCCGACGCCCGCGCCCCAGCCCGCCAAGGTGTTCGCCAAGCCCGCCGCCGTATATCATCGCGAACCCGAGCATCGCGTTCGTCCAACCCATGCATCCGCCAAGCGGCGCCGGGCGCGCGCGTAAACGGCAGGTGGGCGGCGCAGGGCTTGTCCCGCGCGGATGAGCTCGCGCCGCGAATTTGGCTCGACCCGGGCGCTTTTTCCTCGCGCCGTGATCCCGGTGCTTGCGGCGCCTTGCGAGTCGGCCTGGCGTCGATGAGGCATGCCGCTCAGGACCAAAATCGAATGCCCGGAGTGCGAAACCGATCTCACCGTCAAGTGGGGCGGGGTGTGTCCCAACTGCGGCGCACGAATCTCCGAGCACGTCGCGCGGGTCCGGCGCCGCGAGCGTCGCATCGAACAGGTCGTCGCGATAGTCGGCACCGCGCTGGTGCTCGGGTTATTTCTTGTGACCAGCGGGGCAAGCCTGCTTGAAGGGGTCGCGGCGTATGCGCTGGTGGGGGCGGTGGTGTACTTTCTCGCCCAACGCACCTTTTTTTGACTTTCGCCCGCAATCCCGGTCGGGTGGCCCTAGGCCGCCCGCCAGGCCTGGCCGAGGTTCTCAATCGCCTTCAGGAGCCGGCTGCGGCGTTCTTCGGGGGTTTTCGCAAACGATGAGAACTGCAGAGCACTGGTGGTAACCCCCGCTCGTTCGAAGTCCCTGAGTCGCCGGGCACACTGTGCGGGGCTGCCGAACACGAAAATTTTCTCGACCATCCCGTCGGGAATCGACTCGAGTGCTTTCTTGCGGTCACCCGCATTCCACGCTTCGAAGGCGACGCCGGCTTCTTTCTCGTAACCGATCTCGCGAAAAAACTTGTTGTACTGGGGGACGGTCACGTACGCGGTGAGCGAGCGGCGGAACATTGCGCGTACCGTTTCCTCGTCTTCATCGACCGCGCAGATAATCCGGCATGCCACATCCAGCGTGGCGGGATCCTTGCCGGCCGCCCGTCGACCTTCGCGCGTTTCGTCAAGCGTCGCCGACAGGGTTTCCGGAGTGACAAAATTGACGATGACTCCGTCGCCGATTTCCCCCGCCAGGCGCAGCATCTGCGACCCCTGCGCCCCGACGTAGATCGGCGGCGGGGTGTCGAAGGGCACGTCGAGGCGAAAGCCGTCGATATTGACCATTTTGCCGTGCAGGGTGACTTTTTCGCGGCGAAAAATCGCGCGCAACGCCTCCACGGTTTCGCGCATCAGCGTGACGGGTTTGCGAAACGGGACGCCCATCCATCCCTGCATGATGTTGGGAGTCGAGATGCCGAGGCCGAGCACGAAACGGCCGCCGGTAATGAGCTGGGCCGTGATGGCGGACATCGCGATGAGGGCGGGCGGACGGCTGAAGACCGGAACGATCGCGGTGCCGAAACGCATCTTCGAAGACAGCATCGCGGCAGCGCTTATGGGCGAGAAGGCGTCGGTGGTGTACGACTCGTAAGACCAGCCCTCGGTGTAACCGCAGCGCTCGGCGGTGCGCACGAGTTCGGGGAAATGTTGGTGGGAGAAAAACGGGTCAAACGGAATGGTAACGCCCAGCTTCATCATAATTGGAGATCCTTGGTCGCTGAAATGTAGCGTAGTTCCGGAGCGCTTTCCTACCCGCGCGTGCCAAGCGCGGGCCGCGCGGGACGATTCACATCTGCCCGGCCCCAGGCGCTTGCGCTGCGGTCATGGCCCGGGTGGTGGTCCCGCGTTGCCCCGTCCCGAAGGCCCCGCGAGCACCTGCGCAAGATGAAGCGGGTTCCGATCGGGGCAGAAGTGGCGGATTTGCGAACGACAGGAAAACCCGTCGGCAATGATAATCGTGTCAGGACTGCTTGCTCTCAACTTCGGGATCACAACCCGCTCACCGATCTTCGCGGACAGCTGGTAGTTCTCCCGGTCATAACCGAACGCCCCCGCCATTCCACAACAGCCCGAGTCGAGCACCTCGACCTGCAAACCCTCGACCCGCGACAGCAGTTTCACTTCGTTATCCAGACCAGCGATGGCTTTCTGATGGCAATGGCCATGCAACACCGCCCGTCCGTGAATTGCCGCGGGAACGAAATCGGGCGCCTCGCGGGTGAGGTATTCCTCGAGCAGCATCGCACGACTGCACAGTGCGGCGGCCCGTGGATCGTGTGGAAACAACTTGGGCAGTTCGTCGCGGAAGGTCAGGATGCAGCTCGGTTCAAGCCCCACGATTGCGACCCCCCGCTGCGCCAGGGGGGCGAGCAGCTCCAGCGCGCTTGTGAGAACCCGTTTGGCACGATCGAGCATTCCCTGATCGTAGAGCGGACGCCCGCAGCACAGGTCGCGCGCCGGAACCGAGACTTCACAACCGGCCCGTTCGAGCACTTCGACCGCGGCCGCCGCCACCGCGGGCTCGAAGAAGCGGTTGAAGGTATCCGGAAACAGCAGGACCTGGCGGTCCGCAGAACCTGAAATTCGCTGTCGGCCCGTGAACCAGGCGCGAAAATCCTGCCGGGCAAAACGCGGCAACTCGCGGGCGCCATGAACTCCCAGCGCGCGCTTTGCCACCGACCCCAGCAGCGGAGCGTGAGCAAAAAAATTCGCGACGCCGGGCGCCAAGGAAGCGACGCGCGCGAAATCGTGCAGGCGGCCAAAGAACCGGGCCTTGAGGGGACGCCTATTGCGCGCCCAGTATTGGGCGAAAAATTCGGCGCGATAGGTCGCCATGTCGACCGCCGCCGGGCACTCGCTCAGGCATCCCTTGCAGGAGAGACAAAGGTCCAGCGCTTCCTTGACCGCCGGATCCACGAACCCGCCCTCCAGCAGGTCGCCGGTCAGCGCTTCGAAAAGCAGCCGGGCGCGACCGCGGGTGGAATGTTTCTCATCGCGAGTGGCCATGTAGGAGGGGCACATCGTGCCGGTATCGGTCTTGCGGCACTTGCCGAGCCCGACGCACTTGAGCGCTGCGCCGGCCAACCCGCCTTCTGCGGAAAAGTCAAAGTGGGTCGGCACCCGGCGCGGCGAATAGTTGGCGGCGAGCTTCAGATGCGAGTCGAGCGGGTGAGGATCCACGATCACGCCGGGATTCATCCTGAAGCCGGGATCAAAGGCACGTTTGAATTCGCGGAACGCATCGATCAGGTCGTTCGGGTACATCGCCCGCAGCAGTTCGGAACGCGCAATCCCGTCGCCATGCTCTCCCGACAGCGAGCCGCCAAACTCCGCGACCAGCTCGGCGATTTGTTCCATCGCGCGACGAAACACTGCCACCCCCTCCGCCGTGCCGAGCTCGAAACTGATTCGCGCGTGAACACATCCTTCGCCGAAGTGCCCGTAGTAGGTGGCCGCGGTGAGCGAATTGCGGGTCAGCACCTGGTCGAAGCGCCGCAGATACGCGCCCAGCCGTTCCGGCGGCACCGCGGCATCCTCTGCCCCGGGCCAGGTCCGCGGTCGGCCGGGAATAAAAGCCCCGGCCCCAAGACCGGATTCGCGAAGCCGCCAGACCGCGGTTTGGGCGGCTTTGTCGGACAGGATCTTGGTGCCCGAGCACTCCCGAATTTTCCCGGCTTCGCCGGCGAGCCTCGCGGCCCGCTCGTGGGCTTCGGCCGCGGAATCTGCGCCCAGCTCGACCAGCAGAAACGCGCGGCCCTCGGGCAGGAATCGCACCCCGGGCATGCCTTTGATGCGAGCGAAGTCAGGGAGGTTCTGGTCGAATCCTTCCAGTGCGTCGGGCCGATGGCGCAACAGCCAGGGCGTCTGGTCGGCGGCCGCGTAGACGTCGTCGAACCCGAGCACGACCAGCGTGACCGACCTGGGCCGCGCCACCAGACGCAGCGTCGCGCGAAGCGTGACCGCGCAGGTACCCTCGCTGCCGACCAGGGCACGGGCCAGGTTGAATCCGCGTTCCGGCAGGAGCTCGTCGAGATTGTAGCCGGACACGCGCCGCGGGATGTTTGGAAAATGGGCGCGCACCGATTGTGCGGTTCGGTCGCGAAGACCCAAGAGTGCGCGGAGCAACTCGGCCTCCCGTCCGGGCGCGGCCATCCTGGCCTGAATCATCTCGTCGGTCATCGGGCCGCCCAGGGTCAAGCGGGTCCCGTCGTACAGCAAAGCCTCGATGGCCTCCACGTTGTCGACCGTCTTGCCATAGGCGGCGGAATGCGAGCCGCACGAATTGTTGCCCACCATCCCGCCGATGGTGCAGCGATCCTTGGTTGCCGGATCGGGCGCGAAGAACAGGTCCGACGAGGCCAGCGCGTCGTTGAGCTGACTTTGCACCACCCCCGGCTCGACCAGCGCGGTGCGACGTTGGACGTCGACGGCGACGATGCGATTCATGAATTTTGAAAAGTCGAGCACCAGCGCCGCGTTGGTCGCCTGGCCGGCGAGGCTGGTTCCGCCTCCGCGCGCGAGAATCGGCAGTGCGTTTTCACGGGCGATGCGAAGCGCGCTCGCCACGTCGCCATCGTGCCGTGGTGCGATCACGCCGATCGGAATCTGGCGATAGTTGGAGGCGTCGGTCGAATAAACGGTGAGGGTGCCCTTGTCGAAGCGCACATCCCCTTCGATTGAACCCTTGAGTTCACCCAGAATGGAGGCGGGCCAAGTCATCTCAATCCTGGATTGTAGTCCAGTTGAGGCGCGGGCCTAACGCCGCAAGAAGCGGAGAAACTAACCCGAGTCAGTTAAGCTGCACGGCGGTTTTAACGTCGCGCTTGTCATTGGTCTCGAAATAATACTTGTGGCCCTCGTGGGAGAAGTAAAGCTCCTCGCCGCCATTGGATTCCATCGGTACCGCCAGGGTGGGTTCGCCCAACTTTTTGACCACCTCCTTGCGGTCCTTGCCGATCCATTCAGGGAGGCGTTTCTCCTGAGAGGGGCGGGTTACCTCGGGCAATCCCGGAAACTGTCGCTCTTCGGAGGAGTACGTCCCGCATCCCGCTGCCCAGAGTAGAATTACCAAAACCAATAGGCGTCGTAGTGCTCGTAACTCGCTCAAGGTTCAGCTCCGGTTCCACGCTCCGGTGCCGAGACCGGGCGTCGCGTGCGAGGCGAATCTAGCGACGCCGCAACGCCTCGGTAAACCGGACCTTGGTTTAAGAGATTGATGCGAAATTGTTACGGCGGCTTTACAGGTCTTTCAGTCCCGCCTTCGGTGCTCCGATCAACGCGGCCATATTTCCTTCCGGCGCGCGATTCTCAAGCATCAACTGGTGGCAGAGTCCGATCTCTTCGAACCTGAAGGTTTTGCCCAGGCATGGATCGATCTTGCCGTCGATCACCAGCTGGTTGAACGCGTACGATTGTTCGTCGTTGGCGAAGTGTGATCCCTGCAGTCGCTTTTGCCGCATCCACAGGTAGCGAAGGTCGATGGTGGCGTTGTAACCGGTATGACCCGCGCAGATGACCACCATCCCACCCGTATCGCACACGAAGACCGAGGTCGGGATGGTGTCCTCGCCGGGGAATTCGAACACCAGTCGGGGACTCTTGCGCTCTCCCACCACGTCCCACAGCGCCTTGCCGAAGTTGCGTGCCTCACTGGTCCATTTGCCGAAGGAGGTCTCATCTTTCCAATGTGGCAGCATGCCCCAGTGCTTGAAGTGCTTGCGGTTGATGCAGCCCCTGGCGCCCAGTTTCTTGCAGAATTCCACCTTGCGGTCGTCGCCGACCACGCCCACCGGAATTCCCCCCTCGGCCTTGACGATTTGGATTGCCATCGAGCCGAGCCCGCCTGAGGCGCCCCAGATGAGGACCACGTCGCCGGGCCGAACCGTATGGGGCGGCCATCCCATCAGCATGCGATAGGCGGTCGAACCCACCAGCGTGGGCGCGGCGGCTTCCTCCCAGCTGAGATGCCTGGCCTTGGGCATGCATTGATGGGCCTGCACCTTGGTGAATTGTGCAAAGCTTCCCCAGTTGGTTTCGTAGCCCCAGATTTTGAAAGAGGGGTCGTACATCGGATCGTCGCCGTTGCGCACCGCGGGACAGTCCTTGTCCCACACGCCGCAGTGAATCACGACCCGGTCGCCGACCTTGACGTTGTGAACCTCGCTGCCGGTCGCGTAGACGATGCCCGACGCGTCGCTGCCACCGATATGAAAGTCGGAGTGGTCGTACTTGGCCTTTTTGCGGGCCGCGATCACGTCGATTGGAGAGCCGAGCGCCGCCCACACGTTGTTGTAGTTGATCCCCGCGGCCATCACGTAAACGAGGACCTCGTCCGGCTTTATCTTCGGTACGTCTACCTTCTCGCTCAGGAAGGCCTGGGTCGGATGACCGAAGCGGTCGGCACGAATCAGCTGACCATACATGCGCTTGGGCACGTGCCCGATGGGGGGAAGTTCGCCGATTTCGTAGATTTCCTTGTAGCTCATATAGTTCGGTTACCGCCGTGGCAGGCGGTCGGTTCGGCACTCCGGGGAGCCGTTATTGGCTAGCAACAGCATGGCACACCCTCAAGGTCGGGGATGTTAAAAATTGACGCAGTTGAACGTTTTGGGCCCGGTTGCGGAGACACTAGCTACCTGTTTGGTCAGCGTGTGACAACCGGCTTAGTTGCGGGGGCTCGGATTCGGCCCGAGTTCTTTCACGCTGGCTTATCCGGGACCCCACCTCCTGTAAACCGACCTAATGAAAGGTTGACCCACTTACGCGGATTCCATAAAACGGCATCGGCTTTGACGGGGCCGGCGGCTGCGCCAATCCCTACGGCGAGCGAGTCGATCCGGTTTTCCTAAACCGGGGTCAATTGTCGTTCGCGGTGCGGCAACGCGGTTGGCTAGAATCGCGCTAACCATATCTCAGGCGGAAAATCGGCATGGCGGTACGCAAAATCGAGCGGGGCCACTACTTCGAGGATTTCGAGGTCGGGCACCTGTTCCAACACCACTGGGGGCGCACGATTACCGAAGGCGACAACGCGTTCTTCTCGTCGGTCACCATGAATTTCAACCCGGCGTATTTCAATCGCGAGTACGCGCGCTCGCTGGGCTACCAGGGTGTGATCGTCAATCACCTGCTGGTGATGAACGTGGTGTTCGGGCTTTCGGTGGAAGACTTGAGCGAACGGGCGATCGCTCACCTCGGCTACGAAAAGCTCAAGTACCTCGCAACCGTGTATCCGGGCGACACGCTGACCAGCGAGTCCCTGGTGCTCGACAAGCGCGACACCTCGCGTCCCGACCGCGGCGTGGTGAGGTTTCGCACCAGCGGCTACAACCAACGCGGCGAAAAGGTGCTCGAGTACGAGCGCCCGGTGCTGATTCGCAAGCGCAACCTCAAGGCAGGGTGATCTGAAAATGGCGCTGGTTACACCAGAACACGAGGAAATTCGTCGCTCGGTTCGCGATTTCGTCGAGGCCGAAGTAAAGCCAATTGCCAACGACCTCGATCGCGAGAACAAGGAGATTCCCGAACAGATCCTCAAGAAGATGGCGGAGCTTGGCTACTTCGGCGTCATCTTTCCGGCCGAGGAAGGGGGTCTGGGGCTCGACTACATTGCGATGGCGATCGTGACCGAGGAACTGTCGCGCGGATGGCTTTCGGTCGGCTCGGTCATGACCCGCAACATCATCACCGGAACGCTCATCAGCGCCAATGGCACAGCCGAACAGAAGAAACGGTATATGTCGAAGATCGCGCGCGGCGACATCCTGACCGCGGCTGCGTTCACCGAGCCGGACTCGGGCTCCGACACCGCGTCCTTCAAGACTCGCGCGGTCAGAAAGGGCGACGGCTACCTTATCCAGGGCTCCAAGATGTGGTGCACGTTCGCCAATCGCGCGCAGGTGCTGACCGTGATGACGCGAACCGATCCGGATGTCTCCAAGCGTCACCGCGGGCTCTCGCTGATCCTGTTCGAGAAGGAGCCGGGCGATGATTTCATGCCGCCGCAGCTCACCGGCTCGGCGATTCCGACCATCGGCTACCACGGGATGCGCAGCTACGCGCTGCAATTTGACGAGGCCTACGCTCCCGCGGAAAACCTGATCGGCGGGCAGGAGGGCAGGGGATTTTACCAGCTCATGTCCTCCTACGAGGCCGCGCGGGTGCAGACCGCAGCGCGCGCGGTGGGAGTCGCGCAGGCCGCCTTTGAGTGCGCGGTCAAATACGCCAAGCAGCGCACCCAGTTTGGCCAGCCGATCGGCGACTTCCAGGTCATTCGCCACAAGCTCGCGCACATGGCGGTCGAGATTGAGGCGGGGCGCCAGCTTTGTTACTACGCGGCATCGCAAAAAGACACCGGCAAACGCAGCGACTACGAGGCTGGCCTGGCCAAGGCGTTCGGTGCCGAGATGGCCGAGCGCGTCACCCGTGAAGCGATGCAGATTCACGGCGGATACGGATACTCGATGGAGTTCGAGGCGCAGCGCTTCTGGCGGGATGCGCGGGTGCTGTCGATTTTCGAGGGCACCAGCGAGATTCAGTATGAGGTGATCGGCCGCCGAATCATGGAGCAGCAGGGCTGACATGAGCATTACCAGCGACGGCAGCTACTTCGAGGACTTCACGGTCGGCGACACGCTGGTCCATCAGCGCGGACGGACCATCACCGAGGCAGACAACCACATTTTCACGTCGCTGGTGATGAACACCGCCGAGCTGCACTTCAACCAGAACTTCGTCGACCGGGATCCCAAGACCTATTACGACGGGCGACGGGTGGTCTATGGCGGAGTGGTGCTCGCCTTCACGGTCGGACTCGCTTCCGAAGACACCAGCGAGAACGCGATCGCGGAAGTGGAAATGGACAACGGCAGGCACACCAACCCGGTCTTTCACGGCGACACCATCTACGCCGAGTCGACCGTATTGGAAAAGCGTGATTCCGATCGACCCGACGCGGGCCTGGTGAAGTTCAAGCTGGTCGGCAAGAAGCCGGACGGTACCCAGGTCGTGGAGATCGAGCGGACCGTTCTTATCAAGCGAAAATCGCACTTTCTGAGAAAGGCCTGAGGCGCGGGCCGACGGCTGTTTTCTCCAAAGGCAGGAAAAGCAAATGTACGTTCTCGACAAGGGCACCCGTTTCGTCATTCCCCGCACCGAGATGACCTATCCCGGTCACAGCTTGAAGCTTCATCAGAACGCGGCCGACCCGGTGAAGGCTCCGGTCGACCACGTGATGGCAGATTTCGAAGATGCGTGCCCGTACGAGTTCAAGGGCGAAAAGAGCCGCAAGACCATGGTCGAGGCGCTCACCACACTCGACTTTGGCAAGAAGGTCGTCACCGTGCGCCCCAACAACATCCACTCACCGTTCTTCAAGGGCGACATGGAAGCGGTGATGCTGGGAGCGCCCAACCGGTTTCACGGGATCATGCTGCCCAAGACGCGCGGTCCCGAGGAAATCAAGCAGGTTTCCCAACTGCTGGACGATTTGGAAAAGCGCGGGGGGTGGAAATATCGCGTGCAGATCGAGTCCCTCATCGAAACTCCGCACGCGCTGGTACACGCCTACGAGATCGCGACCGCTTCCGACCGCATGTGCGGGCTGGTGTTCGGAATCGCCGACTTTGCCGCCAATCTCGGGATCCGCGAAATCGTCGAGGATCAACACATCAACTTCAACTATTCCAAGCAGGCCGTGGTGGTAGCCGCGAAGGCTGCCGGATTGCACGCAGTGGACAACGTTTTCATCCGGATCTGGAAGAACACCGACACGCCTGAACGCATCGAGCAGCTCAAACGGCAGCTGCGCGCCAAAAATGTCGCCTCGGCCAACCTGGGCATGGACGGCACCTGGGTCATCCATCCGCAGCAGGCCGAGATCGCCAACGCCTGCTTCACCCCAACCGTTGAGCAGATCGAAGAAGCACGCCGCGTGGTGGCTCTCTATCATGAGAAGGGCGGCGGTTCGATGGCGGATCCCAAAACCGGCGAGATGATCGATGAGGCAACCATCAAGATCGCTCTGATGGACCTGGCCAAAGGCGCCCAGGCGGGCCTGGTGTCGGATGCGGAACTGAAGGACTGGTCCGAGAAGAGCAAGGCCATCACCGGCTACGATATCCTGGAGTTGATGCGCCGCGTTGCTTGAAGGGCGAACTCCGCCTGGTCCGCCGTCGCGTTTTCGATCGATCGCCCTCTTCAATGCGCGGCAGAGTGAGTGCGATGGCAACGACTACCACAGGTCATCTTCACGGCTGATGAAGATGTTTTGCGCGGAGCAGACTTATGATTAAGGTTAAACGAAGCAACCAGCGCGGGCTTACCAAAATCGACTGGCTTGACAGCCGGCATACATTTTCGTTCGGCGACTACTATGACCCGTCGGCGATGGGTTTCTCCGTTCTCCGCGTGATCAACGAGGATCGCGTGATCGGAGGGGGAGGCTTTCCAACTCATCCTCACCGCGACATGGAAATCGTCACCTGGGTGCTCGAAGGCGCGCTCGAGCATCGCGACAGCATCGGCAATGGATCGGTAATCCGACCCGGCGACGCGCAGCGGATGAGCGCGGGACGGGGAATCCGCCACAGCGAGTTTAATGCCTCGCAGCAGACTCCGGTCCACTTCCTTCAGATCTGGCTGCTGCCGGCGGTAGCGGGGATCGACCCGGGTTACGAGCAGCGCAATTTCTCCGAAAGCACCCGGCGCGGGCGGTTGAGGCTGGTCGCCTCAGCCGACGGAGCCGACGATTCCATCACGATCCACCAGGACGCGCGGATGTACGATGGCATCCTGGAAGCGGGCGAGGGGACCGTCCACGACCTTGCGCCGCTGCGCCGCGCCTATTTGCAGGTAGCGCGCGGGAACCTGCAAGCGAACGGAGTCTCGCTGGGCGCGGGCGACGGCGCCGCGATCGAGGACGAGGCTCGCCTCGAGCTCAAGGCTCAGTCCGATTCCGAAGTGGTCCTGTTCGACCTGCCCTGAGCCTTCCGAACCGCAGCGGCTGAAGCCAAGGCATTTCAGACCCCCGGTTCACGAGCCGGGCGCTCAACCCGGTTCTTCGAGGCTTGCTTTCCTGCTCTCGTGGTTGCGAGGTTCAGATCCCTGTGACCGGCTGCGCCTTGGCGATCCAAGCGCCGATCGAGACGCCGCCTGCGTACCGAGCATTAGTGCAGCAGTTAGCCAACGGGTCGGTGCGGAACCGCCGCGCCGAGCCAACCCGCAACGCTCTCGGCTGGTCAGGGATTCGCCTCGCATCGCTGCGACGCAACGCGAGGTTGGGGTCAGGGTACCGGGGCCGCGTTCAGCAGTCCGGCGGCCTCGTCGAACCCGAACATCACGTTGAGATTCTGGATGGCTTGCCCTGCAGCGCCTTTGCCAAGGTTGTCGATCGCGGTGTTGACGACCAGGGTCTGGGTTCGCCGGTCGAGTACGAACGCGATCTCGCAGAAATTGGTGGCGCGCACGTTGCGCAGCTCGGGCAGTTCTCCGGGTTTGAGCAGCTTGACAAACCGAGCTTTCGCAAAACTCGCTTCGAATGCCGACCGCACATCTTCCTGGGTGGTGCCCGCACGCGGCCGCATGTACATCGTGCTCAGGATTCCGCGGGTTACCGGCAGCAGATGCGGCACGAACACGACGGCGATCTCGCGGCCGAGGACGGCGCCGATTTCCTGCTCGATTTCCGGAGTATGGCGA
The DNA here is from genome assembly GCA_019237115.1 of Deltaproteobacteria bacterium. Taxonomy (GTDB): domain Bacteria; phylum Desulfobacterota; class Binatia; order Binatales; family Binataceae; genus JAFAHS01. The sequence continues at coordinate 11,806 of JAFAHS010000062.1, read as the reverse complement.
TGGGTTCCGACCTTGTACGCGCGGAAATTCTCATTGACTTCCGCGAACAGGTATTCAATCGCAGCTGCCCGACGGGCGCCGGTGGTTCCCGATTTCGCATCGACGACGATCGACCCGGGTTCGATCAGATCGCGGCGAATGAGTGGTATCAACCCCAGCAGGGCACCGGTGGGGTAGCATCCAGGGTTGGCCACCAGGCGTGCTTCGCGCAGTTCGCTGCGATGGAACTCGGTCAATCCGTAGACCGCCTCCTTGACCAGGGCGGGACCGGCATGATCGAACCCATAAGTCGCCCGATGGACCGCGGGATCTTTCAGCCGGAAGTCGGCCGAGACGTCCACCACCTTGACGCCGGACTGGATCAGGTCCGCAATCATCTGAAAGCCCACTTTCTCCGGCAGGCACGAGATGACCGCGTCGGCGCGCCCTGCCAAAAAGCCCGGGCGCAGTTCCTCGAACGGCGGCAGATCGGTGCCGTCCATGTGGTGATAGACGTCCGCTACCTCGCGTCCCGCATAGTGCTCGGAGGTGAGAGCGGAGATTTCGACGAACGGATGCGCGGCCAGGATGCGAACGGCTTCGATCCCGGAGTACCCGGAGGCGCCTACTACTGCGACGCGGATCCTGTCATGTGCCATCAAAGCTTCCTCGAAACTCCCGTCGGCGCGATCGGTTTAGCCCAGGCGTTTAACCCAACTATCACGAATCTGAAACCTTAACCAGTTCACTTGGTTTCGAACTCGAAAACCATCTCGCGCGGTGGCTCGCCATGCGACTCGTTGAGTTTCGCCAGGTAGAGACTGACCACCTCGTCGTTGGGACGGGCCGTGAGCATCTCTTCCAGCTGTGCCTTGGCCCGCTCGGCCTCGCCGTCCTTCAGCAGCTCCACCGTGCGCTCGAACTGATCATAAAAGGCCGGATCGACGCCGTCATCGCGGCTGCCCACGACTTCCATTATCGCCACCAGGCTGGCCTTTCCCTTGACCTTTACCAGACCGATGTCGCGCGCGATGTATGGCCGGGCCGCCTCGGTGAAGGCATCTTTGCTTACCAGGAACCGCACCCCGAATTTTCGCGTCAGACCTTCGAGCCGCGAGGCGAAATTGACGCTGTCGCCGATGAGCGAATAATCGAAGCGGCGTTCTCCGCCAAAGTTCCCGGCGATGGGATCTCCGGTGGCGATGCCGATACCGACCTCGAGATTCAGAAAGCGGGAATCCTCCCGGCGCAGGCTCTCCAACGCCGTGACCATTTGCAGTGCCGCGTCGATCGCGCGACGGGCGGGATTTTCCACTTCGTAGGGTGCACCCCAGAAGGCCATGATGCCATCGCCCATCAGCTTGTCCACCACGCCGCCGCTCTCCAGGATGATGTTGGTCATCCGGGTCATGTACACATGAAGCATCGCGACCAGCTGCACCGGATCGGACCGTTCAGCCAGGGAGGTAAACCCGACGATGTCGGCGAACAGGATTGCCACGTGACGCCGCTCGCCGCCCAACCTGAGTCCTTCGGGGTTATCGACCACGCTCGCGATCACGTCGGGATGAAGATAATGTTCGAAGGCGCGGCGCAGATGGCCTTTCTCACGGCCCTCGGTGATGTATCGATAGCCAAGCAGAATGAGTACCACGCCGCCGGTTATCACGAGCGGCAGGACCACGCCGAGCAGGACGCCGCGCTCCAGCAGCGTGAACTGCGCGAACAGAAAGTAGCTTCCCGCAAGTACCAGCATTGCCACCACCGACCAGGACGCGCTCAACCAGGCGGTAGCCATCGACACACCGACGCCGAGCAGCACCGCCCACACCCGTTCCATCACCAGGGTTTCGGTCTTGGAGCGGTGAACGAAATCGCGGCTCAGAATAGTTTCGATCGCGTTGGCGTGGATTTCGACGCGCGGAAATTCGTAGCCGACCGGGGTGACCGCGCGATCGCCAAGCCCGGTGCCGGTGACCCCGACCAGGACAATTTTTCCGGCCAGCTGGTCGGGGTTGACGAGATGATTGATCACATCCGCGGCCGAGCAGTGCGGGATGGTGCCCGCGGGACCCTGGTAGGTCACCATCATCCGTCCGAGCTCATCTACCGGGATGTCGGTGTTGCCGAGCACCGCCCGGGTGATTCCCGCGGCGCCGATCTTCAATTCGCGGGCCGGTTGATCCTGGAATGCCCACACCGCGGTGATAAAAAGTGACGCCCACTGCCGCCCGTCGAAACCAATCGCCGTCATCTCCTCGCGAAAATGACCGTCGTCATCGCTGTCAGCGTCGACGAAGCCGGTTTTCTTGGCCGCGCGGTTGAGCATCTGCAGCGGCGGCCGGTAGCCTCCTGCGGAAATCAATTTCGGTGCTGCTCCGGGATCGGTTTGCACGTTCCACGACATCGGTCTCGGATCGATGACGCTGGTCCGGTAGTTGGCCTCCTTGGTGGGCAAAGCCGCACCAATCATGTGGTCGGAGAAGTTGTAAGCCAGGATGGTCTTGCCGTGGGCGCGAATCGCGTCTGCAAACTGCTGATCGTTGTCCGGTCCCAGGATCCCCTGGATCTTCTCATCGCTGACGCTCAAGGTTCTCAGCTTGACGGTCAAAGCGCCGCGTTCGACGTCCACCGGATCGCGTTCGGTAAACAAGACATCGTACGCGACCACTTTGACCTTGTAGTCGATGAAGGCCTGCTCGAGACTCGCAAGGGTCCACCGATCCCAGGGCCAGTGGCCAATCTGCTGGATGCTTTTGTCGTCAATCGCGACGATCACTACCTTGTTCGAGAACGGGCGATGAGACCTCGCGCGAAGCCGCGCGTCGGAGACTTTGAGTTCAAGACTGACCAGCAGGCGGGGGTATGCCGCAAAGAACAACAGAAACCCCGCGGTGACGACGAGGCCGAGGACGAAGGTGGTCCAGTGAAACTTGCGGCCTGATCGCCGCTTTTTCGGCACTCCAGGCATCTATCTCCAGCCGCTGAACGGAAAGACTAACCTGCCGCTGGCGGACGCGCCATGCCTGCGCCAGATCGCTGCAGGCCTGCCACACTTATCCCTTTGCGGGAGGGGGCTTACTCGAAAATGGTGAGCTGTTTATAGATGCTTAGCTGGCCGTATTGATGCGCTGCGCCGTAGCCGGCCTGCACGCTGATTCCAACGTTCCACGGCCGGTAGTAGACGCCGAGGTCGGGTCCGCCCTGACCTTCGAGGCCGCTAATAAAGCCGCCGGCGTAGTAGGCGCCGCCACCACCCGCCATGAAGATCCATTTCCGCGTCGACCGGACGATGGCCTGCAAGTCGATCGAGCTGGAGGTGACGCCGTTTTCGTAGTTGTGGACGGCCGAGAATGAAAAGTTTATCGGATGTAGACTGTGCAGGAATAGCCAGCTCGAGAAGTCGCCTTCCACGGTGCTCGCGTGGCTGTCGGCGGCATCGCGACCGCCGAGGATAAAGAGATGCGTGCCCGGGTAAAGGGCGAAGTCCGCGCCGCCCTGAAAGCGCACGAAGTTAAGCCGGGCTTCGTGGCCGGTGCCGGGGTTGAGGGGATTGTCGAACCCCTCGCCTTCCCACAGCTGGTAGCCGGTAATGCGTCCTACCGCGCCGATGTATGGAGTAACGCTCTGCTCGAATTGCAGACCTTCCTGCAGGTCGCCGTACTTGTCGCTGATGAAGCCTCCGCCGAAAAAATTAAGATTCAAGGTGGGCGGCTCCTGGAGGGTGAAGAATCCTGGGTAGATATCGTCAAAGAAACTTTGTGCCGAGGCCGCTGTCGCAAACGCGATCACAGCGACGAAACCCGCCAGCGAACAGGTAAGTCCGACCGTCAGCTTGTGCATCGCAGTCCTCACAACCGTCCCTACTTCCCGCTCGCAGGCGGAGTCGTGGTGCTCGGACCCATCATCGGTCCTACGCATACCGGGCATGAGGGTGGAGGCACCGTCGACACCGGCATTAAGGCCCCGGTGCTGCCCGGACCGCCTTTGCTGCCGGGCCCTGCAAACGACACGGCCCCGGTCATGCCGAGTGGTCCGGGTGCGGTAGCGTTATTGGTGCCCGCGACAGTGGATTCGTAGCCGGCCGGGACGTTGGTGAAGGCGGTGGGATTCGCCGCATTGGCAACATCCACCGAGCCTTCATAAACGGAGATGTCGGTAAAATTGTGCGCGTTGCCGAAGGTCGGACGTGACACATTCGAGGTATATGCAGTGTCGAACAAGGTCCCTCTGGCCGCCGCGACGGCGTTCGGCGTGTGCACCTCGAAATTGGGCGCCGCCGCGCCTACGGTCCGGTTAACGAACGATCGCACCACGCCACTGGCGAGGTTTACCTGGCTGGTAGCGCCCGCGTGTTGCGTAATGACCATGTTGCTGGAGTCGCTCAGTTCCAGCGTGCTTTGATCGGTGAGCAGAACCACGACGTGGCCATCATCACCGGTAATGATCCGGTCGCCGACTTCTACCGGCATCCCACGGGTCACCGGGATGGTCGCCGCCCCGCGCTGGAGTCGTACGGTCCCCGAAACCTCGCTCACGGTGCCGGCGTTAGCTGCCTGGGCAAACACCTCGGCCGGCCGCAGCGCGAGCAAGGCAATGAAAGCGAAAAACAGCCACAGCAACTCACGCGTAGGCTGGTGTACATGAAAAGAGCGCATTTGGTTGTTCCTTCGCTGCTCAACGCATCGTTCTATTCGGCGCGGTGAAGACTGTCAATCCAACTGAGGGCTGGTCGGCCGAGCGAACTTCAGCGTCTGCCCTTTATAAGACGCCCATTAGCAGTTTTAGGCCGGAACGTGCCAAGTTCCGGCATCGCGATAAACTTTGCTCTTGTGGATTGAGGACTAACGCTTTGAATACTGCGGACGCTTGCGTGCCTTGTGGCGTCCGTACTTCTTGCGCTCGACCTCGCGTGGGTCGCGCGTGAGCATACCGGCCTTGCGCAGCGCCGGGCGGAGCGTCTCGGAGGAGGCGACCAACGCGCGCGAGATGCCGTGGCGTACCGCGTCGGCCTGCGCGGCATTGCCGCCGCCCTCGACGCTGACAACGATGTCGAATTGCCCCTTGGTTTCGGTGATCTCGAAGGGCTCCAGAATCAACATGCGCGAGGTGTCGCGGGGGAAGTAGTCTTCCAGCGAGCGTTGGTTTATCAGGATGGTGCCAGCGCCAGGGAACAGTCGTACTCGCGCGACTGCGGTCTTGCGGCGTCCAGTAGCCCAGATGATGTTCTTTTTCTCTGCCATGTGAGTGGTTTGAGGTCCTCGATTAGAGCTTGACTGGGTGTGGCTTCTGGGCACTGTGAGGATGGTCCGCGCCGCCGTACACCTTGAGCTTCGTGAACAGCCGCCGCCCGAGCCGATTCTTGGGCAGCATCCCGCGCACCGCGGTTTCGACCAGCCGCTCGGGTTTTGACTCGCGCAGCTTGCCTGCGGTCGTCATCTTGATCCCGCCAGGGTACTCGCTGTGCCGATGATAGATTTTGTCGCTCGCCTTGGCACCGGTCAGCTTGACCTTGGATGCGTTGATTACCACCACGAAGTCTCCGGTGTCCTGGTTGGGAGTAAATTCGGGCCGGTGTTTTCCGCGCAACAGGCTCGCGGCACGGGTCGCCACCCGTCCCAGGGAACGGTCGGCGGCGTCAATCAACAGCCACCGCCGGTTGCGGAGCGCCGCCTCGTGCGACACGCTTTCGGTCTGCTCGGTCAATTTCACTTCTTATCACCTGCCGGGTACCCGCGACGAACCCACACCGATCCCGAGCCGCGCGATACGATTTGGCGGGGCCGATGGGATTTGAACCCACGACTTCCGACGTGACAGGCCGGCGTTCTAACCGGGCTGAACTACGACCCCGCCCGAACCATCCTTTGTTACATTTTCCCACCTACGGGGCAACCAACTGCCGGCCGCGCAGGGATTCGGCAGGGCGCACAGAGCCCGCCACCGGTGCAGAAAAATGGTGGAAATCTGGCGAGCCCCGCCGTGATATATAGCTAGGCGTCGAGACCGCGTGCTCAGGGGGTGAACCGCCGATGAGGCAGACACGCATGGATGGGAGTCGGCTGGCGTGAACCGGGTTCCAATGATCCGGCCTGGCGCCTACAGCGATGGGCACCCGCTCGACACGGTGCACTATTTTGAGTGCAAGCTCATCCTGAAGCCCGATCGCTTTACTTCGCCGCCTACCTTTCACGAGTTCGGCCGGCTGGCGCGTAGGGTCGCGGAGGGGGTCGACATAGGCTTTTCGAGCGGCGGCTTCAAGGATTTGCGACCGCGAATCCGGGAAGTGGTGTTTATCGATACCAAGGATTTCGCGCTGTACAACCATGCGTTCATCCTGCGTCGCCGCATCGCGTACGAGGACGGTTTTCCGGTCGGCGATCCGGAGATTGTCTTCAAGTACCGGTATCCGGACCTCCAGGCCGCCGCCGAAATGGATGTGCGGCCCAACATCGCCTCCCCATACCGAATCAAATTCAAAGCCGAGGCGCTCCCCTTGAAGGAGAAGCTGGGCGGTCTTCGCATGTTGTATTCGCACAACGTCGAATTTCCGTTGCTGCGGCAAATGCAATCGGTATCGCTGGCGGGATTGGCCGACTTCTTTCCGGTCCTGAGAAATGTCGGCAGCTCGACGAAAAAACTCTCGTTCGTCAATCACACGATCGTCGAGGAGGTGTTGCAGGATCTCGGGGTGTTGGACTTCGGCAAGGGAGTCACTGCCAAGTGCAACGCCTCATTGTGGCGCGAACGGGGCGAGCACAAGCTGCTGGTCGGCGAATTTTCTTACGAATGCAAGTTCAAGCGCAGAAACGAGCTTCACGAAAAGGCTCTCGAACGATGCCGGCACTTTTTCATCGCATTGCAGAACGCTGCCCGGGATTGGGTTTCGATTGGCGCCACCAAGACCGGGATCGTCTATCACCTGAAGGGCAATCCTCCCTGCAGTCACGAGTGACGGTGCGGGCTTAAACCAGACCGCAACCGCTCAGCGCTGCCCCGGCACTTCGAACCATAGGGTTGCGAGCGGCGGAAGGGTTATCGACATCGAGCAGGGCTGGCCATGCCAGGGTGTGTGGTCGGCATAGGCGGCGCCGGCGTTACCCTGGTTGCTGCCGCCATAAATAATCGCGTCGGTGTTCAGCAGTTCGCGGTACCCACCGGCAACCGGAACCCCAACCCGGTAGCCGGTGCGCACCACCGGTGAAAAGTTGCAGACGCAAACCAGTCTGCTCCCCGAAGAGGGCGCGGTGCGCATGAAGGCGATCGCATTCTCATCGGCATTGTTCGCGTCGATCCAGCTAAAGCCCGCCGGGTCGTGGTCGGCTTCCCATAAAGCCCGCTGGCCCCGATAAATGCGATTGAGATCGCGCACCAGTGCCTGCAGTCCGCGATGGTCCGGCTCGGCGAGCAGGTGCCAGTCGAGGCTGTGGTCGTGGTTCCATTCGCGCCATTGGCCAAACTCGCCCCCCATGAACAGAATTTTTTTGCCCGAGCGAGCCCACATGTAGGCGAACAGCGCGCGCAAGTTTGCGAATTTTTGCCATCGATCGCCGGGCATTTTGTCCAGCAGGGAGCGCTTTCCGTACACCACTTCGTCGTGCGAGAGCGGCAGGACGAAATTTTCGAACCACGCGTAGAGGAACCCGAAGGTCAGATCGCGATGAGAGTAGCGCCGATACACCGGATCCTTGCTGAAATAGTCCAGCGTGTCGTGCATCCAGCCCATGTCCCACTTGAGACCAAACCCGAGCCCGCCCACGTAGAGAGGCCGGCTGACCCCCATCCAGGAGGTCGATTCTTCGGCGATCATCGCGACCCCCGGATGCCGTGCATAAACTTGTTCGTTCAGTTCGCGCAGAAACTCGACTGCCTGGAGGTTCTCGTTGCCGCCATGGACATTGGGAATCCACTCACCCTGGCGTCGTCCGTAGTCCAGGTAGAGCATCGATGAGACCGCATCGACGCGAAGCCCGTCAGCGTGAAATTCCTCCAGCCAGTAGTGCGCACTGCCGAGCAGGAAGCTGCGAACCTCATCGCGCCCGAAATTGAAGATGTAGGTATTCCACTGCGGATGGTAACCCTGGCGCGGGTCGGCGTGTTCGTACAGCGCGGTGCCGTCAAAGCGGCCGAGCGAGAATTCATCGGTAGGAAAGTGGGCCGGTACCCAATCCAGAATCACCCCGATGCCGTTCTGATGCAGCCGGTCGATCAGGTAGCGAAAGTCATCAGGCGATCCATAGCGTGCGGTAGGTGAGTAATACCCGGTCGTCTCGTACCCCCAGGAGCCCGCGAACGGATGCTCCATCACCGGCAGAAACTCGACATGGGTGAATCCCAGGTTCGTGACGTAGTCGCACAGCTGATTGGCCAGTTCCCGGTAGGAGAGCGGACGATTGCCCTCCTCCGGCACCCGGCGCCATGAACCAAGATGGAGTTCATATATCGCCATCGGGCTGCGCAGCGTGTCCCGACTTGCGCGCGCGGACATCCACGCACCGTCATTGAACGAGTAGCTCGATTGATAGACCCGCGACGCAGTCGCGGGCGGACATTCAGTGGCCGAGGCGAATGGATCGCTCTTGAGCAGGAAGCTGCCGTCCTGGGTGCGTATCTCGTACTTGTAAAAGGTGCCCACGCCCAGGTCTGGAATGAACAGCTCCCAAACCCCGGAGCTGCCCAGCATCCGCATCATGTGGAGCCTTCCGTCCCAGCCGTTGAAGTCGCCGACCACGCTGATCCCGGCCGCGTTGGGCGCCCACACCGCAAACGAGGTCCCTGCGACGCCCGCGACCTCGCAGACGTGCGCGCCCATCTTCTTCCAGATCTGCTCGTGCTTCTGTTCCGCCCACAAATATATGTCCACGTCACCGAGGGTTGGCGGAAAGGAATAGGGCTGTCTCACGGTGACCCGACGTTGGCCGGGGTATTCGATCTCCAGGCGATGACGAAAAATCTCGGGACCCTTCTCCGGGACCGCCACTTCAAACAACCCGGGTTCCGGCCGCGCAATCATTGCGCGCGGCGCCTGGTCGTCAAGGAGCACCGAAATCTGCACGGCCTCGGGGCGATAAGCGCGGATGATCGCGCCGCCATTGGTCAGGTGGGCTCCCAGAATCGAATGCGGATCGGAATGGCGAAGCTCGAGGAGCCGTCTCAGGTCGTCGCGCGGAATAGAGGAGACGCGGCCCCCACCATTGCGGTCCGCTTGGCCGCGCGCTGGAGTGGATGTCGGTGGGTCCGTCCTTTCATTCATGAAGCAGTCCTTCCAGGGAAGTTAGCCTCGCCGCCGCTCCATCCCCATCACTTCACGCCCGCGCCTCCCCTGCAGCCGGACCCAGTATCGACGCGATTCCGCTTAAAGGGATCTGCAGCCACTCGGGGCGATTGTTCAGCTCGTAGCCCAGCTCGTACAGGGCCTTTTCCATGGTAAATGCTTCCAGCATGGTTTTGAGATCGGAGGGATTGTCGGGAACAAAGGGTGCTTTCGCGGTAGTCTCCAGATAGCCGCGCAGGAAGGCCCACGAAGCCCACGCCTGCCAAAAGTTTGCCCAGGGCTTCGCGATTTGCAGGTTCATCTCGCCCAGCGCCCCGGCTTTGAGTCGCTCGATCGTCGCGCTCATGGCCGCGTAGTCGAACGAGCGCAGCACCCCGGCCACGTCCTGCAGCGCGAAGCGTTTGCGACGCCGCTCGCTCAATTCGCGGGCCGGCTCGCCTTCGAAATCGATGATTACGAAGTCCTTGCCGGTGTACAGAACCTGGCCGAGATGCAGATCGCCGTGACAGCGCATGCGGACCACCGAAGATCGGCAGCGCAGGAAGGCGTCGAAACGCGCCACGATTTCGGCCTGTCGATTGATGATTATCTGGGTTTGTCCCGCCAGCTCCTTTGGAATGACCGCACGGCGACGGTTGACGGTCCGAATCGCCTGGGTCAGCAGATTACGCATCGACTGGTAGGACGACCGCTGAGAGAAAGCAGAGAACGGCTCCGGTGCAAACTCGGGCTCACTGTGGTTGGAAGCTAGCGCGAGATGAAGTTCGCCAACCCGATGGCCCAGCAGCCGTGCCGCATCCAGGTAGGCACCCAGCAATTCAACCGCGAGCGGGTCGGCTTCCTCGCGCGCGAGCAGATCGAGCGGGTTGGTCGCGCGCGATTGGGCGGCCAACGGCGGTTTGGTCGCGGCCGTCTCCAGGTAGTGGGAGAGTTCGTCGATCGAGAACTGCCAGGCGTCTCCCTTGTTGGGTACGAAGCCCTGCAACACTGCGACGGCTTCCGGCTCGCTGCGTCCCACGCGAAACTCCAGCCATCCCGCCAGCGGCGGCACGTGGGAAAAGAGACCGTGCGAAGTCAGAAAGCGGGTGATCTCGAGATCCGGATTCAAGCCACTTTCGAGCCGCCGGAAAAGCTTCAAAATGAGGCGGTCGCCGTAGGCAATCGAGGTATTGCTTTGCTCAACTTTGAGCGCCCGCGGATCCAGGGTGGCGTCGCCGCGAAGTTCCGACAGCGCGTGGGTCGAGTGCGCCAGCAACTCGCCGGTAGCGCCGTGATGGTGTCGGTGATGGGTGATCATATCCAGCAGTGCCGTCCCAAATTCCGGATCGATCGATGCGTCGTACACGACCCCGGCCTGGTCTCCGTTGCTGCCGGCGCTGGTGACCTCCGCGATCACCCGCTCGGGGGACCGCGATTTCACCTCCCGCGCGCGATCCCCCGCCGCGACCGCAAGCGGCAGCAAATACTTTTCGGGCTCTCCATTGGTGTAGTCGACATGCAGCACGCTCAGGTGCGGCGCCTGCGCGGCTTCCGACATCGGCAAGGTTTCTATCACCGCGACCGACTTGATCGAGCGAGCTTTGGCTCGAAACCAGCGGCAGTGAGGCAGATAGTCAGGCATGGCACGCGCAATAGTTTCGCGCGCGCCCCTGCGCAACATGGCGTCGAAGCTGGCGCTGGCTTCAACCCGCGGCGGCTGGTAGTCCGAGCGCTCCTCGGGGGCACGTTTGGGCGATTCAAGCGAAAACCAGAAAAACGTGTGCGGTCCCAGGGTCAGCAGATAGGGCAACTCGCCGATTTTCGGGAAGCTTGCTCGCCCGAACAGCTCGACCGGCGTCATGTCCTTGAACTCAGACAGGTCGAGTTCGACGTATTGAACAAAGCGCGAAAGGTTTGCGACCACCAGGATGCGTTCTTCCTGGTAGCTGCGGAGGAAGGCGAGGATGTGGGAATTCTCGGGATTGAGGAATTCGATGGAGCCGCGTCCGAACGCCTTGAATTGTTTGCGCAAGGCGATCAGGCGCCGCATCCACCACAACAGCGAGTGGCGGTTTGCGTCCTGCGCTTCGACGTTGATGGTCTGGTAGTGGTACTCGTAGTCGATGATTATGGGCAGGATGAGTTGCTGCGGGTTGGCGGTGGAGAAGCCGGCGTTGCGGTCCGCCGCCCATTGCATGGGGGTGCGGACCCCGTCGCGATCACCGAGGTAGACGTTGTCGCCCATTCCGATCTCGTCGCCGTAGTAGACGACCGGCGTCCCCGGCAGCGAAAACAGCAGGGCGTTGTTCAGCTCGATGGTGCGGCGATTGTTTCCCAAAAGCGGCGCCAGACGGCGGCGAATACCCAGGTTTATGCGCATGCGCGCTTCCTGCGCGTACGCCTTGTACATGTAATCGCGCTCCTCCTCGGTCACCATCTCGAGCGTCAATTCGTCGTGATTGCGAAGAAAGGTTGCCCATTGACAGTTGTCGGGAATGGGCGGCGTTCTTTCCAGGATCTCGATGATCGGCTTTCGATCCTCGAGCCGCACGCCCATGAACATTCTCGGCATCA
>JAFAHS010000321.1 GCA_019237115.1 Deltaproteobacteria bacterium | reverse complement strand
ACCTGTCAGCAGCGGCACTGAATCTCGACAAGTTCGCGCTGATCAACGACGTGGTAGTGGCGCGATGCGGATGCGATGGGCGCACCGACGTCGGAGTTGGCAGCGGGGATTTACCCGCGTATGTGGTGAGGCTTGACCCTGAGACTCGCGCTTCGGAAGTTCTTATCCTGCTAAGCGGCGCGAATCTCGGTCCCGCGCAGGGCGTGTCGCTGCGCTAGCGGCCGCGCGAAGTCTGCTTGCGCGTGCGACCTTCTTTCGGCTGGCGCCGCTGCTGCCGAAGCGCGATTGGACCCGGTAAGGCAGTCGATCTTCACTGAACCGGCGCCGTGGTTTGACGGGTGTCCGCGCCCTGCACGACCACGATACAGCCGTCGCGTTCCGGGACGACGTTGATAGGGAGATTGATCTGATTAGCGGTGCCGGCCCCCAGCACCAGGAGTTCGCCGCGCACCTGTTTCAGAATGTTCGCCGATTCGCGGGTCCTCAGGATGTCGGTATACAGCCACTGACCGGATAGCCTGCTGGCATCTCTCACCAGAGCCGTAAGCTCGGAGGCAGGTTCCGAGCCGTTGTCGGCAACCAGGAGCGCGTGCACGCTGTAGTTTCTCGCGCGCGCGACGCGCGTGGCCAGGTCGAGACTCGCACGACCGTCAACGATGTCATCCACCAGGGCAAAGATGCGGCTCGCGTGCTTCAGATGGCCTCGCGAAACGATTCCCAGGTGGATCGAGGAGCCCGCCAGATTGCTCATGACCTGGCGGACCGTGCCGCCCATCTCGTCGGTACCAAAGACCGGCTGATGTACTCCGATCATCAGCCAGGCCGCCCCCGCAGCCTGGGCCATCTCGACCAGATCGCGCCCCGGGTCATCGCTCCAGGCAGCCTGGGTCTCGATCGGGACGCCCATGCTGCGCGCACGCTCCATGACGGCCAGCAAAACCGGAGTCTTTGGAGCGACCCGCTCTTCAATCTCGCGCAACCCTGAGCGCACCCCACCTTCCGGACGACGAATCAGCGTCAGAACTCGCAACGGATGTCCCTCCACCGGGCTGGCCGCGGCAGCCAACTCGATCAAGGTGTCCACGGTATGCGGGTTCGAAACCGCCGCGACCACCGGACAATCGGAGAGTCGCTCGGAAGCGGCGAGCGGGACCCGGGTACCGGCAGGTGACGCCGGTTGCTCTTCGAATTCGCGCCGGTTTTCGCCGCTGATGAGCAGATAGAGGATCGGCGTGGTTGCGAAGGTGGTGACCAGCGCCATGATAACCAGCATCGCGAAGAGCTCGGGTGCGATCACGCCTAAATCCAGCCCGATATTGAGCACGATGAGCTCGACCAGGCCGCGAGTGTTCATCAGGATTCCGAGCGCCGCCGAATCGCGCCACTTAAGCCCGGTGAGCCGCGCCGCCAGCGCGCTGCCGCCGAACTTTCCAATCGAGGCGACCAGCACGATCAGCACGCACATCATCCATTGCGCGGGTCCGGCGACCAGTGAGATCTGGGTGCGCAAGCCGGTAAAAGCAAAAAACGCCGGAAGCAGCAGGACCACCAGGAGATCCTCGAGCCGGTCGGTCAGGTCGCGCGCCATGCCGCTGTCATGTGGAATGACCGCGCCCAACGCAAAAGCGCCGAACACCGCGTGAATGCCGATCAGATCGGTAAACAGTGCCGATGCGAGCAACGCGATGAACAACATCGCCATGACCCCCTGGGTGAGGCGGCCGCGATTCCCGTACAAAGTCGCCAGCCGGGTCATCAGGGGACGGATGATCAGGAGCAGAGTGGCAATGAACGCAAGCGCCATCGCGATGGTCCAGATCGCGCCCGCGGTCTTCGCCTGCACGATACTCACCACCACCGCCAGCAAACACCATGCGGTGACGTCGTCGACCGCAGCGCAGGTGAGGGTCATCGCGCCCATCCGCGAGCGGTGCATGCGACGATCGGTGAGAATCCGGGCCAGTACCGGAAACGCGGTTACCGACATCGATACCCCGAGAAACAGGGAGAACGAAGTAAATGACACGCTGTGCGAGGAAAGCCGCGGGTACTGATACAAGGCGAGGAATGCTCCGGCGAGGAACGGAACCACGATGCTTGCGTGGGAGATGGCAACCGCGGCATGGCCGCGCCGTCGCAGCAAGCTGGTGTCGAGTTCCAATCCGACCAGGAACATGTAAAGGACCACCCCGATCTCGGCGAGCACTCCAACCACCGGCACGACCGTCGGCGGAAACAGGTATCCGGCAACGCCGGGGCTGACTCGTCCCAGCAGCGACGGGCCGAGCAGAATTCCGGCGATGATCTCCCCGACCACCGGGGGCTGTTGAAAATAGGCGAACAGCGAGCCAACCGCGCGCGCGAGAATGATCACTACGACCAGCGCCAGCAACACTTGCATCAGCACGTCCGGCGGATGGCCGATCGCTCGCGACGGCAAGACCGACGGGGAAGTGACGGGCTGGTACGGCAACAGGGTTTCGCCGTAAAAGCGGATGCCAAGGTAAATCCCCGTGGCCGCCGCCAGCATCGATACGTAGAAAGCCACGGCTCTGGTCTTTTCGGGTTGCATCAGATTCACGTGGAAAAGCCAGTTGGTAGGTGCTTTCGAAAGGATCGCTGGAAAGCGTTTCTAACGCAAATTATTTCCGTGCGCACGTCCGCCGGGCGCGCTGACTGTGCTCGCTCCAAAGTAAATGCAGCCTCGCGTTTCCGCTCCGCTTCGCCGAGCCTGCGTTCATGCAA